>NZ_JBHWHX010000007.1:0-247290 GCF_042732315.1 Streptomyces sp. NPDC059787 | reverse complement strand
ACACCCACACTTTTTGTTTTTCTTGGCGGGGGCCCCGGGGGGGCCGTCGTTGGGGGGTGGGGGGGGGGGGGGGGGGGGGGGGGCGCCGGGCCCCCCCCCCCCCCGCCCCTCTTTTCGCGTTTTCAGGGTGACCGGAACGGAACGTCTTCCTGTTCGTTCCTGACCGCACACCTGACGCTGTTCTCACCCTTGACGGTCCACTTCGGTGACTCGGCGCTTATAGGCGGGTCCGGTCTGTCACCCTGTCGGCAGCGATCGAGTTCTCTTCGTACGAACTGCCCGGGGAGCTGCCCATGGGGGCCATTCCGACCCAACGGGAGACCGCCTCGTGCGCCTCCGGCGCGCGGGAGTGCGCGTGGGTGGACGCGACCCTGCCCGGGAGCCCCCTCGCACCGGGTGCCGCACGCGCCCTGCTGCGCAAGGCGCTCACCGAGTGGGCGGAACTCGCCCTGCCCGGCGCCGAACACCTCACCGGACGCGTCGGCGACGACGCCACGCTGATCGCCAGCGAACTCGTCACCAACGCCGTCGTGCACGCCGGTACCGAGGTGCGGGTGGCGTGCAGGCTGGAGGAGGGGACCGGCGCGCTCGTCGTCGAGGTCGCCGACCAGCACCCCTCCCGCGCGCCGCGCGGCAACGAACCGGAGGGGTCGCCGTACGACACTCCCGAGTACGGGCGCGGACTGCGCCTCGTCGCCGCGCTCTCCGAGGCCTGGGGGATCACCTACCGTCCGGGCACGAAGACGGTGTGGGCGCGCCTGGCCGCAGGGGGGTGCACGGCGGGCGACCAGATCGAGGCGTACGCCGGGGAGCGCACGCTGGCGCGCGACCTGCGGGTGGCGGAGATCCTCGCGCCGGAGCCGCCCCGGACGGAACAGAGCGCCCCCAACCCACTGGACGCACTCGATCCGCCGGCCTCCCGACGCCCGCCCGGTCCCGCCCGTGACACCTGGCGCGGCGGCTCGTACGGCGACGACTGGCTCGCCCGCCGGCACGGGCGGGACGGGACCTGGCTGGGGCGCGGCGCCCTGTCCTTCCTCGCCGAGGCCTCCGACCTGCTCGCCGGACAGCTCGACGAGGACCTGGTCACCTCGCTCACCGGCCAGCTGATCGTGCCGCGGCTGGCCGACTGGTGCGCGGTGTGGCTGGAGGACGAGACCACCGGCCACGGCGGCGGCTGGAGCGAGGGGAGCCGGAGCGACGGCTCCCGCCTCGCCCGCGTCTGGCACGCCGGCGAGAACCGCATCGAGGCCCTGAGCCGGGCCCTGGAACAGAACCCGCCCCACCCCGGCGATCCGTTGCACCCGGGACCCGCGCCCTATCCGTGGCCGGGCGGCGCGCTCGACGGACCGGACGGCGCGGTCTCCGGGCCGGTCGACGTGCTCGACGGCCGGCGTACGAGGCCTGGCGGGCCGGGTGAGCCGGTCGACGTGCCGGGCGGGTCGCCCGGTGGCGGACCGGACGGGCCGGGGCGGAGGACCGGCAGGGCTGCGGATGCGGTCTCCGGGCCGGTCGACGTGCTCGACGGGCGGCGTACGAGGCCTGGCGGGCCGGGTGAGCCGGTCGACGGGCCGGACGGCGCGCTCGGCGTTCCCGGCGACGGTGCCCACGGCGCCGCCCTCGCCTACCGGCTCGTCGCCGGCGGGCGCCCGCTCGGCACGCTGGTGATCGGGCGGGGCGGGATCGACCGCTTCCCCGACGAGATCACCGGGCTGGCCGAGGATCTCGGCCGGCGAGTCGCCCTCGCCATCGGGGCCGCCCGGCAGTACTCCCGCCAGGCCACCATCAGCGCCGTCCTCCAGCGTGGACTGCTGCCCGGCGCCGTCGCCGAGATCCCCGGCGTGCGCAGCGCCCTCGTCTACGAACCCTGCGACAAGGGCGGACCCAGCGGCGACTTCTACGACCTCTTCCCGGCCGGTCAGGGCCGCTGGTGCTTCGCCGTCGGCGACGTCCAGGGCAAGGGCCCGGAAGCCGCCGTCGTCATCGGACTCGCCCGGCCCTGGCTGCGCCTGCTCGCCCGCGAGGGCTACCGCGTCGCCGACGTCCTCGACCGCCTCAACCAGCTCCTCCTCGACGACGCCACCGAGGCCGCCGACGCCGCCGCCCGCGCGCTGGTGGCCGCCGGTGCCCGTCCGACCGCCCCCGGCGACGGCCCCCAGACCCGTTTCCTCTCCCTCCTCTACGGCGAACTCGTCCCCTTCGACGGCGGCGTCCGCTGCACCCTCGCCTCCGCCGGACACCCCCTGCCCCTGCTGCTCGCCCCCGACGGCTCGGTCCGGTCCGTCGCCCAGCCGCAGACCCTGCTCGGGGTCGTCGAGGACGCCACCTACACCAGTGAGACCTTCGAGATGTACTCCGGCGACACCCTGCTCTGCGTCACCGACGGAGTCACCGAGCGGCGCTCCGGTTCCCGCCAGTTCGACGACGGCGACGGGCTCGCCACGGCCCTGTCGGGGTGCGCGGGGATGGACGCCGAGTTGATAGCGGAACGGATCACACAGCTCGTGCACGAGTTCGGGGCCCGGCCGCCCGCCGACGATCTTGCCCTGCTGGTGCTCCAAGCGGAGTGACACGGCCGGTGCGGGACAATGGAGCACATGCCTTCCGCACTCCCCGACGGCGAGCCCGTCCCCGCCGACGGCGCGCTGCCCGCGTCCGCGCTCGCCGGGGCCGCCGACCGACCCCTCGGCTTCTACCTGCACGTCCCGTACTGCGCGACCCGCTGCGGCTACTGCGACTTCAACACCTACACCGCGACCGAGCTGCGCGGCAGCGGCGGCGTGCTGGCCTCCCGCGACAACTACGCCGAGACCCTGGTCGACGAGGTCCGCCTGGCCCGCAAGACGCTGGGGGACGACCCGCGCGAGGTCCGCACGGTGTTCGTCGGCGGAGGTACGCCCACCCTGCTGGCCGCCGACGACCTCGTACGGATGCTGGGCGCTGTCCGGGAGGAGTTCGGGCTGGCGGCGGACGCCGAGGTGACCACGGAGGCGAACCCGGAGTCGGTCGACCCGGCCTACCTGGCGGCCCTCCGCGCGGGAGGCTTCAACCGGATCTCCTTCGGCATGCAGAGCGCCCGGCGGCACGTCCTGAAGGTCCTCGACCGCACCCACACCCCCGGGCGGCCGGAGGCATGCGTCGCCGAGGCCCGCGCGGCGGGCTTCGAGCACGTCAACCTCGACCTGATCTACGGCACGCCGGGGGAGTCCGACGACGACTGGCGGGCGTCCCTGGACGCGGCGATCGGCGCCGGTCCCGACCACGTCTCGGCGTACGCGCTGATCGTGGAGGAGGGCACGCAGCTCGCCCGCCGCATCCGGCGGGGCGAGGTCCCGATGACGGACGACGACGTCCACGCGGACCGCTACCTGATCGCCGAGGAGATGCTGTCGGGGGCGGGCTTCGACTGGTACGAGGTGTCGAACTGGGCCACGTCGGAGGCCGGCCGCTGTCTGCACAACGAGCTGTACTGGCGCGGTGCCGACTGGTGGGGCGCGGGCCCCGGCGCCCACTCGCACGTGGGCGGGGTGCGCTGGTGGAACGTCAAGCACCCGGGCGCGTACGCGGCGGCGCTGGCGGAGGGGCGGTCGCCGGGGGCGGGCCGTGAGCTGCTGTCGGACGAGGACCGGCGGGTCGAGCGGATCCTGCTGGAGCTTCGGCTCGAGGAGGGGGTTCCGCTCTCGCTCCTCCGTGAGGAGGGGCTTGCGGCGGCTCGCCGGGCCCTGACGGACGGGCTGCTCCGGAGTGGCCCGTACGAGGAGGGCCGTGCGGCCCTCACCCTGCGGGGGCGGCTGCTCGCCGACGCGGTGGTGCGGGATCTGGTCGACTGACCTTTCCTCGCCCCCGCCGCCCTTACCCGTCCCATCCCGGGGGCGCTGCCCCCGGACCCCGCTCCTCAAACGCGGGAGGGGCTGAATTTCAGCCTTTCCGGCGTTTGAGGAGCGGGGTCCGGGACGGAGCCCCGGTTCCGGGACGGGAAGGGGCGGCGGGGGCGAGGAAACTCATGCCGTGACGAAGTCGATCAGTTCCTCCACGCGACCCAGGAGCTGCGGCTCGAGGTCCTTGTACGACCGCACCGAGCCGAGGATCCGCTGCCACGCCTCCCCGGTGTTCGCCACCCGCCAGCCCAGCGCCGCGCACACCCCCGTCTTCCAGTCCTGCCCGCGCGGCACCCGCGGCCACGCCTCGATGCCCACCGACGCCGGCTTCACCGCCTCCCAGACGTCGATGTACGGGTGACCCACCACCAGCGCGTGCTCACTCGTCACCGCCTCGGCGATCCGCCACTCCTTCGAGCCCGGGACCAGGTGGTCCACCAGGATGCCCAGCCGCGCGTCCGGACCGGGGGAGAACCCCTCGACGATCGAGGGCAGGTCGTCGACACCCTCCAGGTACTCCACGACCACCCCCTCGATGCGCAGGTCGTCGCCCCACACCTTCTCCACCAGCTCCGCGTCGTGCCGCCCCTCGACGTAGATACGCCCCGCGCGGGCCACCCGCGCCCGTGCGCCGGGGACGGCGACGGAACCGGACGCCGTACGGGTGGGCCGTACCGGACCGGCGGCCGGGCGCACCAGCGTCACCACGCGGCCCTCCAGCAGGAAACCCCGCGGCTCAAGCGGGAACACCCGGTGCTTGCCGAAGCGGTCCTCCAGCGTCACCGTGCCCGCCTCGCAGCGGATCACCGCGCCGCAGAAGCCGGTGCCGGGCTCCTCCACCACCAGGCCGGGCTCGGCCGCGACCTCGGGAACCGGCTGCGGTTTCTTCCACGGAGGGGTCAGATCGGCGGAGTACTGGCGCATTCTGATGACGATACGAGGAGCGCGCCCGCCGCGATCAGTCCGACACGCCGAAACGGGCCGCCAGGGCGTCGCGCTGGGCCCGTACGAACGCCGCGTCCACCACCGCTCCGTGACCGGGGACGTACAACGCGTCCTCGCCGCCCAGTTCGAGGAGCCGGTCCAGCGCGGCCGGCCAGTGCGACGGCACGGCGTCGGGGCCGGCCTGCGGTTCGCCCGACTCCTCGACCAGGTCGCCGCAGAAGACCACCTCCGGATCGCCGGGGACGAGGACCGCGAGGTCGTGGGCGGTGTGCCCGGGGCCCACGTTCGCCAGCAGCACCTGCCGGCCGCCGTCCGGGCCGAGGTCGAGCGTCCACTCGCCGGACACCGCGTGCCGCGGCGGGACCAGCGCGTCCACGGCCTCCTCCGCCACCCGCGCGTCCAGCCCCCACCGCACCGCGTCCGCGCGCAGCTCCTCACGCCCGCGCCCCGTCAGCACCGTGTCCATGCCCACCGCGCCGAACACCTCCGCGCCCGCGAACACCGCAGCCCCGAGAATGTGGTCGAAGTGGGGGTGGGTGAGCGCGAGATGCGTCACACGGCGACCGGTGAGCGCCTGCGCCTCGGCCCGCAACCGCGCGCCCTCGCCCAGCCCGGAACCCGCGTCGACGAGCAGTACGCCCTCCGCGCCCACGACGAGCCCCGCCGTGCAGTCCCACCCCGGCAGCCGGCACCGCCCCACCCCGGTGGCCACTTGCTCCCATCCCGACTCTTCCCAAGTCACGGTCATGACGGGACGCTATCGGGGACGACGCCGTCCGGCGCGACGGTGCGGGGACCGGCCTTGCCCGGTGCGTACCCCCCGGCCGTACACTGGGCGGGGAAGTCTGGCACTCGCGTGCGAAGAGTGCCAGGCGAACAGGGAAGGTACCGCGCGGAAGGCTTCTGGAGGTGTGCGCGATGCTCAGTGAACGCAGGCTCCAGGTGCTGCGCGCCATCGTCCAGGACTACGTGGGCACCGAGGAGCCCGTCGGCTCCAAGGCCCTCACCGAGCGGCACAACCTCGGCGTCTCCCCGGCCACCGTGCGCAACGACATGGCGGCCCTGGAGGACGAGGGCTTCATCGCCCAGCCGCACACCAGCGCCGGGCGCATCCCCACCGACAAGGGCTACCGGCTGTTCGTCGACAAGCTGGCCGGCGTCAAGCCCATGAGCCCGCCCGAGCGGCGGGCCATCCAGAACTTCCTCGAGGGCGCCGTCGACCTCGACGACGTGGTGGCCAGGACCGTACGGCTGCTCGCGCAGCTCACCCGGCAGGTCGCCGTCGTGCAGTACCCGTCGCTGACCCGCTCCACGGTGCGGCACGTGGAACTGCTGGCGCTCGCCCCCGCGCGGCTGATGCTGGTGCTGATCACGGACACCGGGCGGGTCGAGCAGCGCATGGTCGACTGCCCGGCGCCGTTCGGCGAGTCGTCGCTCGCGGATCTGCGGGCGCGGCTCAACAGCCGGGTCGCCGGCCGCCGGTTCAGCGATGTGCCGAGCCTGGTCGAGGACCTCCCCGAGGCCTTCGAGGCGGACGACCGCAGTACGGTCTCGACGGTGCTCTCCACCCTCCTGGAGACGCTCGTCGAGGAGAACGAGGAGCGGCTGATGATCGGCGGCACCGCCAATCTCACCCGCTTCGGACATGACTTCCCTCTCGTGATCCGGCCCGTCCTGGAGGCGCTGGAGGAGCAGGTCGTGCTCCTCAAGCTGCTCGGTGAGGCGAAGGATCCGGGCGTGACCGTCCGTATCGGTCATGAGAACGCCCATGAGGGACTCAACTCCACGTCCGTCGTGTCGGTGGGCTACGGTTCGGGCGGCGAGGCTGTAGCCAAGCTCGGCGTGGTCGGACCGACCCGCATGGACTACCCGGGAACGATGGGAGCGGTACGCGCAGTGGCACGGTACGTCGGACAGATCCTGGCGGAGTCGTAGTGGCCACGGACTACTACGCCGTACTCGGCGTGCGCCGCGACGCGTCGCAGGAGGAGATCAAGAAGGCCTTCCGGCGGCTCGCCCGCGAGCTGCATCCGGACGTCAATCCTGATCCCAAGACGCAGGAGCGGTTCAAGGAGATCAACGCCGCCTACGAGGTGTTGTCGGACCCGCAGAAGAAGCAGGTCTACGACCTCGGCGGCGACCCCCTCTCGCAGGCCGGCGGCGGTGGCGCGGGCGGCTTCGGGGCCGGTGGCTTCGGCAACTTCTCCGACATCATGGACGCGTTCTTCGGTACGGCGTCGCAGCGCGGGCCGCGCTCGCGCACCCGCCGGGGCCAGGACGCGATGATCCGCATCGATGTCGAGCTCGACGAGGCCGCGTTCGGCACGACCAAGGACATCCAGGTCGACACGGCCGTCGTCTGCACGACGTGCAGCGGCGAGGGCGCGGCTCCGGGCACCACGGCCCAGACCTGTGACATGTGCCGCGGTCGCGGTGAGGTCTCGCAGGTCACGCGGTCCTTCCTGGGCCAGGTCATGACGTCCCGCCCCTGCCCGCAGTGCCAGGGCTTCGGCACGGTCGTCCCCACCCCGTGCCCGGAGTGCGCGGGCGACGGCCGGATCCGTTCCCGGCGCACCCTCACGGTGAAGATCCCGGCCGGTGTCGACAACGGCACCCGGATCCAGCTGGCCGGCGAGGGCGAGGTCGGGCCCGGCGGCGGTCCCGCCGGTGACCTGTACGTGGAGATCCACGAGCTCCCGCACACCACCTTCCAGCGGCGCGGCGACGACCTGCACTGCACGGTCACCATCCCGATGACCGCGGCGGCCCTCGGCACCAAGGTGCCGCTGGAGACGCTGGACGGCATGGAGGAGGTCGACATCCGGCCCGGCACCCAGTCCGGCCAGTCGATCCCGCTCCACGGCCGGGGCGTCACCCACCTGCGCGGCGGCGGCCGGGGCGACCTCATCGTCCACGTCGAGGTCCAGACCCCGACCAAGCTCGACCCGGAACAGGAACGCCTGCTCCGCGAACTGGCCAAGCTCCGGGGGGAGGAACGGCCCACGGGGCAGTTCCAGCCGGGGCAGCAAGGGCTGTTCTCGCGGTTGAAGGACGCTTTCAACGGGCGCTGACCGGTTGGTGCCGGGCGGGTGGTGGTCTGCTGCCGGGGGTCCGGGGGTCGTCCCCCGGGCGGGCACGGTCAGCCGGGGCGGCAAGGGCTGTTCTCGCGGTTGAAGGACGCTTTCAACGGGCGTTGAGGCCCGTTCCGCCGTCCTGTCGAAAAGTGGCTTATGCCAAGGGGAAGGGCAGATTCGGTGTTGGTCGGGGGACGTGACAACATGCCGTCATGTCCTCCGTACTGACCGATATCTGCCCGCACCCGATCGTGCAGGCACCCATGGCGGGCGGTGTCGCCGTGCCGCAGCTCGCCGCGGCCGTGTCCGAGGCGGGCGGGCTCGGTTTCCTGGCCGCCGGGTACAAGACCGCGGACGGGATGTACCAGGAGATCAAGCAGCTACGGGGACTGACCTCCCGGCCCTTCGGCGTCAACCTCTTCCTGCCGCAGCCGGAGACGGCCGACCCGGCCGCCGTCGGCGTCTACGCCCACCAGCTGGCCGGTGAGGCCTCCTGGTACGAGACCCAGCTCGGCGACCCCGACAGCGGCCGGGACGACGGCTACGACGCGAAGCTCGCCGTACTGCTGGACAACCCCGTGCCGGTGGTGTCGTTCCACTTCGGTGTGCCGGCCCGCGAGGTCCTGGACTCCCTGCGCCGCGTCGGTACGTTCACGCTGGTCACCGCCACGACCGCGGAGGAGGCACGGGCCGTGGAACGGGCCGGTGCGGACGCGGTGATCGCGCAGGGTGTGGAGGCCGGCGGCCACCAGGGCACCCATCGCGACGTCCCGGAGACGGACGGCTCCGGCGTCGGACTGCTCTCCCTCGTCGCCCAGGTCCGGGAGTCGCTCGGCATCCCGGTCGTCGCCGCCGGCGGCATCATGCGCGGCGGCCAGATCGCCGCCGTCCTCGCGGCCGGTGCCGCGGCGGCCCAGCTCGGCACGGCCTTCGTCGCCGCCCACGAGTCCGGCGCGCACGTCCTGCACAAGCAGGCCCTCACCGATCCCCTGTACGCCCGCACCGAGCTGACCCGCGCCTTCTCCGGCCGCCCGGCCCGCGCCCTGGTCAACCGTTTCCTGCGCGAGCACGGCCCGTACGCGCCCGCCGCCTACCCGGACGTCCACCACCTCACCGCGCCCCTGCGCAAGGCCGCCGCCAAGGCCGGTGACGCGCAGGGCCTGGCGCTGTGGGCGGGGCAGGGCCACCGGATGGCCCGCGAACTGCCCGCCGGGCAGTTGGTGGAGGTGCTGGCCGCCGAACTGGCCGCCGCCCGGACGGCGTTGTCGGCGGGAGGTGCCCGATGACCGCGCCGGTGTTCGTCGTCGACCACTTCGACGCGGGCGGCGGGGGCCGTTACGTGCTCGACGGCCCCGAGGGACGGCACGCCGTCTCCGTGAAGCGGCTGCGGGCCGGTGAGGACGTCGTCCTCACCGACGGCGCGGGCCGCTGGGCGGACTGCGTGGTGCTCGGCACCGAGGGCAAGGACCGCCTGATCGTCCAGCTGGACTCGGTGACCGAGGAACCCCCGGAGGAACCCCGGATCACCGTCGTCCAGGCGCTGCCCAAGGGCGACCGGGGCGAGGTGGCCGTGGAGACGATGACCGAGGTCGGCGTCGACGCGATCGTGCCGTGGGCGGCGTCCCGTTGCATCACGCAGTGGAAGGGCGAGCGGGGGGCGAAGTCCCTCGCCAAGTGGCGGGCGACGGCCCGGGAGGCCGGCAAGCAGTCCCGCCGGGTGCGCTTCCCGCGGGTCGCGGACGCGGTGACGAGCAGGCAGGTTGCGTCACTTCTCGCCGAAGCGGACTTCGCGGCCGTGCTGCACGAGAGCGGTACGGAGTTCCTGGCGACCGCCGAACTTCCCCCTTCCGGGGACATCGTGCTGGTCGTCGGACCCGAGGGCGGTGTCTCCCCGGAGGAGTTGGCGCTCTTCGAGGAGGCCGGCGCGCGTGCCGTGCGGCTGGGGCCCAGTGTGCTGCGCACGTCCACGGCGGGAACGGCCGCGGCGGCGCTGCTGCTCGGCCGTACCGGGCGCTGGTCCTGACCTGAGGGTTTCTTCGCCCCCGCCGCCCCTTCCCGTCCCGAACCTGGGGCTCCGCCCCAGACCCCGCTCCTCAAACGCCGGAGGGGCTGGACTTGGCCTTGAGGAGCGGGAGTCCGGGGGCAGCGCCCCCGGGATGGGACGGGGAGGGGCGGCGGAGGCGAAAGAGCCAAGTGGCCATATGCGCCCTACCGCCCCGCCGGTGACGGTGGCAGGCTGCCGTTCATGGGGGCGATGAGAAGGGTTCCACGTCGGTGGCGACGACAGGCGCTCGCCGTCGGCTTCGCCGTGGCCGCCGTAGCCGGCGTCACCGCGTGCGAGGGCGGCGGACTCAGCTCCGCGGCCGTCGCGTTCACGACCGACGAGACCGTGACCAAGGAACTCAACCAGCGGAAGACCGACGTGCGCTGGCTCAGCTGCACCGGCTCCTTCGGGGACAAGAACACGGCGAGCCGGAACACCGTCGCCTCCGTCGACTGCAAGGGCGAGACCCAGGACGGCAAGGAGATCACCGTCACCGGCAGGATCACCCATGCCGTCAACGGCGCCTGCGTACGCGGGAACATCACCGCGAAGGTCGGCGGGAAGCAGGTGTTCCGGGTCGACGGCCTGGGCGACTGCGACTCCACCAGCCCCCCGCGCGTGGGCGAACCCACGCACCGCGGCCCGAACCCCACCGTCACCGTGACCGTCACGACGACCGTGTGGTGCGAGCAGTACCCCTCCTGTCGCCCCGTCGAGGGCAAGTGATCCAAACCCCTGTCCAGGCAGCTCCCCCGTGCATAGGGTGACCGGGTGACACAGCCCGCATCGGTCGCATCCGCCGCTTATCTCCGGTTCCCGCATCTGCACGGCGAGTTGGTCGCCTTCACCGCCGAGGACGACGTGTGGCTCGCCCCGCTCGACGGCGGCCGTGCCTGGCGGGTCAGCGCCGACAACGTGCCCGTGACCCAGCCCCGTATCTCGCCCGACGGCACCACCGTCGCCTGGACCTCCACCCGCGACGGCGCCCCCGAGGTGCACATCGCACCCGTCGACGGCGGCCCCACCAGACGCCTCACCCACTGGGGCAGCACCACCACCCGGACGCGCGGCTGGACGGCGGACGGCAGGGTCCTGGTGACCAGCTCCCAGGGCCAGGCCAGTTTCCGCCGCACCTGGGCCCGCGCCGTCCCCCTGGACGGCGGCCCCGCCACCACCCTGCCCTACGGCCCCGTCGGCGACGTCGCCCAAGGACCGCACACCGTGCTGCTGTCCGCGCCGATGAGCCGCGAGGCCGCCTGGTGGAAGCGCTACCGGGGCGGTACGGCGGGCAAGCTGTGGATCGACCGCGGGGGCGACGGCGAGTTCGTACGGCTGCACGAGGACCTCGACGGGAACATCGAGTGCCCGCTGTGGGTGGGGGACAGGATCGCGTTCCTCTCCGACCACGAGGGCACCGGCGCCCTGTACTCCTCCCTCGCCGACGGCTCCGACCTGCGCCGGCACACCGAGCTCGACGGTTTCTACGCCCGGCACGCCGCCGGCGACGGCACCCGCGTCGTCTACTCCAGCGCCGGTGAACTGTGGCTGCTGGACGACCTGGACGGGGACGGGCCGCGCCGCCTCGACATCCGGCTCGGCGGACAGCGCGTCGACCTCCAGCCGTTCCCGGTGAACGCCGCCCGCTGGTTCGGCGCCGCGGCCCCCGACCACACCGCGCGCGGCAGCGCCGTCTGCGTGCGCGGCACCGTCCACTGGGTCACCCACCGCGCCGGCCCCGCCCGCGCGCTCGCCGCGACCCCGGGCGTACGGGCCCGGCGGCCCCGCACCTTCCGCGCGGACGGCGAGGAGTGGGTGGTGTGGGTGACCGACGCCGAGGGCGACGACGCCCTGGAGTTCGCCCCCGCCACCGGACTCGCCCCGGGCGCCACCCCACGCCGGATCGCCGCCGGGCGACTGGGCCGCGTCGTCGGACTCGCCATGGCCCCCGACGGCAGCCGCGCCGCCGTCGCCTCCCACGACGGCCGGGTCCTCCTCGTCGATCGGGAGACCGGCGAGGTCCGCGAGGTCGACCGCAGCGAGGACGGCGACGTCTCCGGGCTGGTCTTCTCGCCCGACTCCTCCTGGCTCGCCTGGTCCCACCCCGGCCCGCGCCCGCTCAGCCAGCTCAGACTCGCCAACACCACCGACCTGTCGGTCACCGAGGCGACCCCGCTGCGCTTCCAGGACTACGCGCCCGCCTTCACCCTCGACGGCAAGCACCTCGCGTTCCTGTCGACCCGCTCCTTCGACCCGGTCTACGACGAGCACGTCTTCGACCTGGCCTTCGTCGAGGGCGTACGCCCGTACCTGATCACCCTCGCGGCGACCACCCCGTCACCGTTCGGCCCGCAGCGGCACGGTCGGCCCTTCGAGACACCGGACCGGGACGAGACACCCGACAGCGAGGGCACCCCCACCACCCGGATCGACCTCGACGGTCTCGCCGACCGCATCGTGCCGTTCCCGGTCGAGGCCGCCCGCTACACCAACCTGCGCGCCGCCAAGGACGGGGTGCTGTGGCTGCGGCACCCGGTGCGCGGCGTGCTCGGCGCGTCCCGCGCCACGCCCGACGACCCGGACCCCAAGACCGACCTGGAGCGCTACGACCTCGCCCAGCAGCGCATCGAGCACCTGGCCGTGGACGCCGACCACTTCGAGGTCAGCGGCGACGGCAAGCGGGTGCTGCTGTGGACCGACGGGCGGCTGAAGGTCGTACCCAGCGACCGGCGCGCCTCCGGCGACGACGACAGCGACACCAACATCACCGTCGACCTGGACCGCGTACGTCAGTTCGTCGACCCGGCCGTCGAGTGGCGGCAGATGTTCGACGAGAACGGCCGCATCATGCGGGACAACTTCTGGCGTCCCGACATGAACGGTGTGGACTGGGACGGGGTCCTGGACCGCTACCGGCCCGTGCTCGACCGGCTCGCCACCCACGACGACCTGGTGGACCTGCTGTGGGAGGTGCACGGCGAGCTCGGCACCTCGCACGCCTACGTCATCCCGCGCGGCGGCTACGGCGACGGGGCGCGGCAGGGGCTGCTCGGGGCGGACATCTCCCGTCACGAGGACGGCGGTTGGCGGGTGGACCGGATCCTGCCCGCGGAGACGTCCGACCCGGACGCCCGGTCGCCGCTTGCCGCGCCGGGGGTCGCCGTACGGGTGGGGGACGCGATCGTCGCCGTCGCCGGGCAGCCGGTCGATCCGGTGACCGGGCCGGCGCCGCTGCTGGTCGGGACGGCGGGGAAGCCGGTGGAGCTGACGGTGTCGCCCGCGGGGGGTGGCGAGCCGCGGCACGCGGTGGTGGTGCCGCTCGCCGACGAGGAGCCGCTGCGGTACCACGCGTGGGTCGCGGACCGGCGGGCGTACGTGCTGGAGAAGTCCGGCGGGCGGCTGGGGTACATCCATGTTCCCGACATGCAGGCGCCCGGGTGGGCGCAGATCCATCGCGACCTGCGGGTGGAGGTGCTGCGGGAGGGGCTCGTCGTGGATGTGCGGGAGAACCGGGGCGGGCACACGTCGCAGCTCGTGGTGGAGAAGCTGGCCCGGCGGGTCGTGGGGTGGGATCTGCCCCGCGGGATGCGGGCGGAGAGCTATCCGCGGGATGCGCCCCGGGGGCCGGTGGTGGCTGTCGCCAACGAGTTCTCCGGGTCCGACGGGGACATCGTCAACGCGGCGATCCGTGCGTTGGGGATCGGGCCGGTGGTCGGTACCCGGACGTGGGGCGGGGTGATCGGCATCGACAGCCGGTACCGGCTGGTCGACGGGACGCTGGTGACCCAGCCCAAGTACGCCTTCTGGCTGGAGGGGTACGGGTGGGACGTGGAGAACCACGGGGTCGATCCGGACGTGGAGGTCGTGCAGCGGCCGCAGGACCATGCGGCGGGGCGGGACGTGCAGTTGGACGAGGCGGTGAGGCTGGCGCTGGAGGCGCTGGAGTCGACGCCGGCGAAGGTGCCGCCGACGTTGTCGTGAGCCGGGGGTGGGTCGCGCGGCCCGGAGCTTGCCGGGTACCGCTGCGCCCACCCGTGCCGCCCCTGCGGCACGACTGCCCGTAGCTGAGGGGTGGGCGCCGCCCCTGCGGCACGACTGCCCGCAGCTGAGGGGTGGGCGCCGCCCCTGTGGCACGACTGCCCGCGGGAATGGGCGCGGGTACGATGCTTCGTACTTGATCAGCTGGCTTGAGGAGGGTTCATGGCTGGGGAGCCTCAGGACGACTGTCTGTTCTGCAAGATCGTTGCGGGGAGTATTCCGGCGACGATCGTGCGGGAGACCGAGACCACGGTCGCGTTCCGTGACATAAATCCCCAGGCGCCCACCCATGTGCTGGTGATTCCGAAGGCGCATCACCGGGACGCCGCCGCCCTCGCCGCCGCCGCGCCCGAGCTCGCCGCGGACGTGCTGCGGGAGACGCAGGCCGTCGCCGACGAGGAGAAGCTGGAGAGCTACCGGATCGTCTTCAACACCGGCAGCGGCGCCGGCCAGACCGTCTGGCACGCGCACGCCCACGTCCTGGGCGGTCGCGGTCTCGAGTGGCCCCCCGGATAGGCCGCCTTGTCCGTACGTGAACTGGTGGTGCTCGGCACCGCCAGCCAGGTCCCCACCCGGCACCGCAACCACAACGGCTACCTGCTGCGCTGGGACGGCGAGGGCATCCTGTTCGACCCCGGCGAGGGCACCCAGCGCCAGATGCTGCGCGCCGGGGTCGCCGCCCACGACCTGAACCGGATCTGCGTCACCCACTTCCACGGCGACCACTCCCTCGGCCTCGCCGGGGTGATCCAGCGCGTCAACCTCGACAAGGTGCCGCACGGGATCACCGCCCACTACCCGCGTTCCGGGCAGCGCTTCTTCGACCGTCTGCGCTACGCCACCGCCTATCGCGAGACCGTCGCCCTCACCGAGGCCCCGGTCGACACGGACGGCCCCCTCGACCGCACCCCCGGCTACACGCTGGAGGCGCGGAGGCTCTCCCATCCCGTCGAGGCGTACGGCTACCGACTCGTCGAACCCGACGGCCGGCGCATGCTGCCCGAGCGGCTGGCCGCGCACGGCATCAAGGGTCCGGACGTCGGCCGCATCCAGCGCGAAGGCGTGCTCGACGGGGTCCCGCTGGAGGAGGTCAGCGAGGTGCGGCGCGGGCAGCGGTTCGCGTTCGTCATGGACACCCGGCTGTGCGACGGGGTGTACGCGCTCGCCGAGGGCTGCGACATGCTGGTCATCGAGTCGACGTTCCTCGACGAGGACGAGGCGCTCGCCGTCGACTTCGGCCATCTGACCGCCGGGCAGGCCGCCCGGGTGGCGCGCGAGGCGGGCGTACGGCATCTCGTCCTCACCCACTTCAGCCAGCGCTACACCGACCCGGAGGAGTTCGAGCGGCAGGCGCGGGCGGCCGGGTACGAGGGCAAGCTGACCGTGGCGCGTGATCTGCAACGGGTGGCGCTTCCGAAGCGTCGGTGAAAACGCCGTACGATATTTCGATGCCCGTACCAAAAGCCGAACTGCACCTTCATATCGAAGGCACCCTTGAGCCCGAGCTGGCCTTCGCCCTCGCCGCGCGCAACGGTGTCGAGCTGCCCTACGCCGATACCGACGCGCTCCGTGAGGCGTACCGCTTCGAGGACCTGCAGTCCTTCCTGAACCTGTACTACGAGCTCATGGCCGTCCTGCGCACCGAGCGGGACTTCGAGGACCTCGCCGACGCCTACCTCGCCCGCGCCGCCGCGCAGGGTGTGCGGCACGCGGAGATCTTCTTCGACCCGCAGGCGCACATGGCGCGGGGGGTCGGCATGGGCACGGTGGTCGAGGGGCTGTGGCGGGCGCTGGGCCGGAGCAAGGAGACGCACGGTGTCTCGACCCGGCTGATCATGTGTTTCCTGCGGGACGAGTCCGCCGAGTCGGCGCTGGCGACGCTGGACGCCGCGAAGCCGTATCTGGACCGGATCACCGGGGTCGGACTGGACTCGGCGGAGGTCGGGCATCCGCCGGTGAAGTTCCGGGAGGTGTACGAGGCCGCTGCCGCGCTGGGGCTGCGGCGGGTCGCCCACGCGGGGGAGGAGGGGCCGCCGGAGTACATCACCGAGGCGCTGGACGTGCTCGGTGTGGAGCGGGTCGACCACGGGCTGCGATGTGTGGAGGATCCGGGGCTGGTGGAGCGGCTGGTACGGGAACGCGTGCCGCTGACTCTGTGTCCCTTGTCCAACGTGCGGTTGCGCACGGTCGACGCCCTTGCCGACCACCCGCTGCCCGCGATGCTCGACGCCGGTCTGATGTGCACGGTCAACTCCGACGACCCGGCGTACTTCGGCGGCTACGCCGGGGACAACTTCGACGCGGTGCGCGAGGGTCTGGGCCTCGGCCCGGAGCGCCTGCGCGAGCTGGCGCGCAACTCCTTCCTCGCCTCGTTCCTGGACGACGACGAGGATCTGCGGGCCCGGTACCTCGCCGAGGTGGAGGCGTACGACTTCTGACCGCGTAGCCGCGGGCAGTCGCGCGGCTGGGGTGGTGCCCACCCCCCGGCTGCGGGCAGTCGTGCCGCTGGGGCGGCGTCCACCCCCCCCCGGCTGCGGGCAGTCGTGCCGCTGGGGCGGCACGGGTGGGCGCAGCGGCACCTGGCGAGCGCCGGCGAGCGAACCCACCCCCGTTCAGCCGAAGCCGGCGCCCGTATCACTGCCGCCGTGTCGTAGGTGCGCCGGGTTTCGGTCGGGCGGGGGTGATGCGCAGCCCGGCGCTTGCGGGGTGCCGTCGCGCCCACCCGTGCCGCCCTGCGGCACGACCGCCCGCGGAAGCGGGGGGCTTCAGTGGGCGGCGCCAGGTGCCTGGGTCGCCGCTGCCGTGTCGTAGGTGCGCTGGGCCGGGGCCGGGGTGCCGTCGAGGGGGATCTCCACCACCGGCTGTTCCGGGGCGCCGACCTCGGGGACCGTACCCGTCGGGGTGCCCGGCGCCGCCGCGACCACCGCCGCCGGGTGACCACCACGGCGGCGTACCGCGCCCGGCAGCAGCGGACGTCCCCCGGTGTGCAGCGCGACCGCGGTCATCGGCAGTGCGACCAGCAGCAGACCGACACCGAGCACCGCCCCCATCACCGGGAACCCGGCCTGCGCGGACAGCACGCTGCCGGTCAGCGGCCCCGCGGCGGTCCCCAGCGACGACGCCGAGCCGACCAGCACCGCCCACCGCCCGCGCGGATCCAGCGAGGCCGCCAGCCCGATCAGGTACGACAGCACCACCGGGTAGATCGTGTTCCAGGCGATCTCACCGGTGGCGAAGCTGCCGAGCCCGGTCGCGGAGGCGCTGAGCGCGATGCAGCCGGCGATGAGGACCGTGCCACCGCCGATGGGCAGCGCCCGCCCCAGCCGCGCCCCCAGCGCGCCCGCGCCCAGGACGCCCAGCAGCCCGGCGCCCAGCGCCACCGCGAAGACGACACCCACGGTCGGCTCGGACAGGTGCGCCTGGCCGACCCCGATGCGCCCGCTCACACCCCACAGCGCGTTCTGGGCGAGCGACCACAGCAGCATGGTGCCGGCCAGGACCATGCCGGAACGCCGGTGCGGCAGCCGGGCGGCGGTGTCCTGGGACTCGGTGCGGCGCGGACCGGGCGTGCCGGTCGGCAGCCGGGACGTCAGCGGCCACACGGCCAGCGCGGTCAGGGCGATGGCGGCCAGGGTGAGCCCGTGCCCCGGCAGACGCGGCACGGTCAGGTACACCACCCCCGCGAGCGCGGAGACGCTGAGCAGCCCGAGCGCGGACGCCCGGTGCGGATCGCGTTCGGCGGCGATCCGGGTGGCGGCGACCGTCGTGGCCGTGCCCGAGCCGAACCCGCCGATCATCGCGCCGGCGACGACGGCCGGTACGGCGGTGGTGAGGGCGGCCCCGCCGTAGCCGACGGCGGCCAGCAGCAGGCCCAGCCGGGCCAGGGTCCGCGCCCCGACCCGCTCCACGCGCGACGCCAGCAGGAACCCGGCGGTCGCGGAACTCAGCAGCAGCGCGCTGCCGACGGCTCCCGCCTGGGTGGCGGAGAGGCCGAGCCCGCGTTCCAGCCGGCCGACGGTGGTCGGCAGCAGATACGGGGCGAGGTACCCGGCCGTGAAAAGGGCGACGAGGGGCCAGGGGGCGGTGCGGGGGGCGAACACGGGCGTTCCCAGGGCGTGCGAAAGGGACGGTGCGAGGACCGTGGGGAGGGAGGGGGCGACGACCGTCGACTGACAGGAGCGCGCGGGCAATTTGTATCAAGCGGGGGGAGGACAACGGGAGCGCGCGAGGTGTGATCTGAAGCACTCTTGCGTTTAAGGCTCGGCGAGGTCGGGCAGCAGCTTCCGCTATCGCCAGTGAATGGCCCCGCCACCTGCGGGAATCGTCGTCTCCACCTTCGTCCGGATCTCCCGCATCACGGCGACGATCCGCTCCTCCCGCTCCGGCGTCAGCCGGGCCACCGGCACCGAGCAGCTGATGGCGTCCCGCGCGGGGGAGGCGTACCGCAGGGCGAACCCGAAACCGACGATCCCGGGCACGCCCTCCTCGCGGTCCACGGAGTAACCGCGCTCCCGCACCCCGGCCAGATCGGCGGCCAGCGACTCCCGCGAGGTGTGCGTGTTCGGCGTGGCCGCCTCGTACGGCCCCTCGGGCAGTTCCTCGTCCGGCCGCTCCGCCAACAGCGCCTTGCCGAGCGCGCCCACGTGCGCCGGCAGCCGCCGCCCCACCCTGCTGATCGTCCTCAGGTACTCGTGCGACTCGCGGGTCGCCAGGTACGCCACGTCGTGGCCGTCCAGCCGCCCCATGTGGATCGTCTCGCCCAGCGCGTCGGACGCCTCGTCCAGATACGGGCGTACGGCCCGCACGCGCGGGTCCGAGTCGAGGTAGCTGGTACCGGTGAGCAGGGCGCGGATGCCGATGCCGTACAGCGAACCGGTGACGTCGGTGCGGACCCAGCCGCGCGCGATCAGGGTCTGCAGCAGCGCGTACATCGAGCTGCGCGGCACCTTCAGCGCGTCCACCAGCTCCTGGAGGCGCGCCGGACGGTCACCGCGCGCGGCGAGCAGTTCCAGTACCTCCATCGTGCGCGCGGCGGACTTGACCTCGCGCACGCCCCCTGTCTCCGGCATGCGCCGATCGTAGTCCGGCGGGAGGAGGCCCGTGCCGGGCCATTGACGGTTCCCGTTCGCCTACTTAACCTTCATTTTCATACATGGATGACATCTACATGGGGAGATGAGCGAGGGTGAGTCCCGATACGGACCCGAGCGGTACGGCCGCCGTGGCGCGACGCCTGAAGGACGGGATGGCGAACGGGGTGCTGTCCTTCCCGCTCACCGCCTTCCACGAGGACGGCTCCCTCGACCCGGACGGCTTCCGCGCCTACGTCGCCGAACGGATCGCCACCGCCCCCGGCGCCGTCTTCCCCGCCTGCGGCACCGGCGAGTTCTTCTCCCTGGACGAGGACGAGTACCGGCAGGTCGTCACCATCACCGTCGAGGAGAGCGCGGGCCGTACGCCGGTCGTCGCCGGCGTCGGCTACGGCTGGGCGCAGGCCGCCCGCTTCGCCCGCATCGCCGAGGAGGCCGGCGCCGACGCCCTCCTCGTCCTGCCGCACTACCTCGTCGCCGCCCCGCAGGACGGCCTCGTCGCCCAGCTCGAAGCCGTCGCCGCCCGCACCCGGCTGCCGCTGATCACCTACCAGCGCGGCCAGGTCGCCTACACCGCCGACTCGCTCAGGCGGATCGCCGCCCTGCCGAACGTCATCGGCCTCAAGGACGGCCACAGCGACCTCGACCGCCTCCAGCGCCTCACCCTCGCCGCCCCCGAGGGCTTCCTCTTCTTCAACGGCGCCGCCACCGCCGAGATCCAGGCCCGCGCCTACGCCACCGTCGGCGTCCCCGCCTACTCCTCCGCCGTCCACGCCTTCGCCCCCGAGATCGCGAACGCCTGCTTCACCGCCCTGCGCGACGGCGACCACGGCACCGTCGACAAGCTGCTGCGCGACTTCTACGTGCCGTTCGTCGAACTGCGCGACCGCGTCCCCGGATACGCGGTGTCGCTGGTGAAGGCGGCGGCCCGGCTGCGCGGACGCCCCGTGGGCCCCGTACGCGCCCCCCTCACCGACCCCACCCCCGGCGACCTCGCCGGCCTGCGCACCCTGCTCACCGCCGGACTCGACCTCGTAGGAGCCGCCCTGTGACCACGCCGACCTCCCGCGACCTGACCGTCACCGAGGTCCGCCTCACGCCGATCCTCGTCGCCGACCCGCCCCTGCTCAACACCCAGGGTGTCCACCAGCCGTACACCCCCCGCCTGATCGTCGAGGTGGTCACCGCCGACGGCACCACCGGCCTCGGCGAGACCTACGGCGACACCAAGTACCTGGACCTGGCACGGCCCCTCGCGGACCGGCTCGTCGGCCGTCAGGCGGGCGACCTGAACCGGCTGTTCACCGAGGCCGACGAGGTGGCCGTCGACGCCTCCCGGGTCTCCGGCCAGGTCGACGTCGGCGGACTGCGCGGCGTGCAGACCGCCGACAAGCTGCGCCTGTCCGTGCTCTCCGCCTTCGAGGTCGCCTGCCTCGACGCCCTCGGCAAGAGCCTCGGCCTGCCCGTGCACGCCCTGCTCGGCGGCAAGGTGCGCGACGCCGTCGAGTACAGCGCGTACCTCTTCTACAAGTGGGCCGACCACCCGGACGGCGTGACCGCGGAGAAGGACGACTGGGGCGCCGCCGTCGACCCGGCCGGCGTCGTCGAGCAGGCCCGGATCTTCACGGAGCGGTACGGCTTCACCTCCTTCAAGCTCAAGGGCGGCGTCTTCCCGCCCGACGAGGAGATCGCCGCCGTACGCGCCCTCGCCGCCGCGTTCCCCGGACACCCCCTGCGCCTCGACCCCAACGGCGCCTGGTCCGTGGAGACCTCGCTGAGGGTGGCCGGGGAACTCGGGGACGTCCTCGAATACCTGGAGGACCCCGCGCTCGGCACCCCCGCCATGGCCGAGGTCGCCGCCCGCACCTCAGTGCCCCTCGCCACCAACATGTGCGTGACGACGTTCGCCGAGATCAAGGAGGCGTTCACCCGGGACGCCGTCCAGGTCGTCCTCTCCGACCACCACTACTGGGGCGGACTGCGCAACACCCAGCAGCTCGCCGCCATCTGCCGCACCTTCGGCGTCGGCGTCTCCATGCACTCCAACACCCACCTGGGCATCAGCCTCGCCGCGATGACCCACGTGGCGGCCACCGTGCCCGACCTGCACCACGCCTGCGACTCCCACTACCCCTGGCAGTCGGAGGACGTCCTCACCGAACGCCTCACCTTCGAGAACGGCACCGTGAAGGTCTCCGACGCGCCCGGCCTCGGCGTCGAGCTCGACCGCGACCGGCTGGAGGTCCTGCACCAGCGGTGGCTCGACGACGACGGCTCGCTGCGGGACCGCGACGACGCGGCGGCCATGCGCGTCGCCGACCCGGAGTGGGTCACACCGGCCGTGCCGCGCTGGTGACCCTCCCAGGGGCGGACACGGAGTGACGGCCGTCACGTTGTCGGTGGTGTGGTGCACACTGGCCTGAACCGCACCACGTCAGGGAGCGCACCGTGATGGCGTTTACCGGGAAGGCACGCATCGAGGGACCGCACTGCCCGTCCCAGGTCGATCCCCTCGCCGCCCTGCGCGCACCGGACGACCCGCCCTGGGACGTCTACCTCACCGGCACCGTCTTCCTCGACATCGTCTTCACCGGGCTCGGCTCCGCCCCGGTGCGCGGGACCGAGTCCTGGGCACGCGGGATGGGGTCGAGCCCCGGCGGCGTCGCCAACATGGCCACCGCCCTGGCCCGCCTCGGCCTGCGCACCTCCCTCGCGGCGGCCTTCGGCGACGACCACTACGGCGAGTACTGCTGGGACGCGCTGGAGCAGGGCGAGGGCATCGACCTCTCGCCCTCGCGCACGGTCCCCGGCTGGCACTCGCCGGTCACCGTCTCCATGGCGTACGACGGTGAGCGCACGATGGTCTCCCACGGCCACGAACCTCCGCCCGAGGAACCGTCCCACCCGTCGCCCGCCACCACCCTCAAACGACGCCCTCCGGGCGCAGACCTTCCTCCGTGCCCGCCCCGCGCGCGTGCCGCCGTCGCCTCCCTCACGCCCGGCCGCAGCGCGCCGTGGATCGCGCAGGCCGCGCGCAAGGGGGCGCGCATCTTCGGTGACGTCGGCTGGGACGACACCGGGGCGTGGGACCTGGCCGCGCTGCCCGACCTGCGGCACTGTGAGGCGTTCCTGCCGAACGCGGAGGAGGCGATGCGGTACACCGGCACGGACTGCCCGCGCGCGGCGGCGCACGCCCTCACCGAGCATGTGCCGGTCGCGGTGGTCACCCTCGGCGCGGAGGGCGCGTACGCGGTGGACCGGCGTACGGGGGAGACGGCGTCGGTGCCGGCGATCGAGGTGGAGGCGCTCGATCCGACCGGGGCGGGGGACGTGTTCGTCGCCGGGTTCGTCACGGGGTCGCTGGCGGGGTGGCCGCTGGCCGACCGGCTCGCCTTCGCGGGGCTCACGGCGGCGCTGTCCGTCCAGGAGTTCGGGGGGTCGCTGTCGGCGCCGGGGTGGACGGAGATCGGGGCGTGGTGGCGTCGGGTGCAGTGCGCCGAGGGGCAGGACCCCTCGGCGCTGGGGCGGTACGAGTTCCTGGCGGGGCTGGTTCCGGGGGAACTGGTGCGGCCGTGGCCGCTGCGGAGGGCTGTGCCGACGATCGGCTTCCGCCGGTCGGCCTGATACGGGGCCCGCCCCCGTGTCCCCGTATGGGGCCTGCCCCCACACACTCCCGCAGCAGGGGCTCCGCCCCCGCACCCCCGCCAGGGGGCTCCCGCCCCCTGGACCCCCGGCCCATGCCCACCCACCACCCGACTCGGCCGGCTGGAAAGTGGACCACGGGCCCGGGTGTCGTTCCGACTCGGTGGGCTTGAGATGTGGGCCAGGGGCCCAGGTACCGCTCCGACTCGGCCGGCTGGAAAGTGGACCACGGGCCCGGGTGTCGTCCCGACTCGGTGGGCTTGAGATGTGGGCCAGGGGCCCAGGCACCGCTCCGACTCGGCCGGCTGGAAAGTGGGCCACGGGCCCGGGTGTCGTTCCGACTCGGTGGGCCGGGACGCGGGCCACGGGCCAGGGGCACGGGCCCGGCTCGGTGGGGCGAGAGGTCATGTAAAAGGCCTACGGGGTTGTCACTCCTCCGTCGTACCCTGGGAACCGCGAGGCCGCCCTCAGCCAGGCGGCCGTGACCAGGAGGATCCGCAGGCCTTCAGAGCCGGCCCATGACTCAGACACCCACAGCTCACACCCCCGCGCAGGGGCAGGCGAGAGTGCAGTTCACCGTCCCCGCCCAGCACCCCATGGTGACCGTGCTGGGGTCCGGAGACTCCCTCCTGCGCGTGATCGAGAAGGCCTTCCCGGGGGCCGACATCCACGTCCGGGGCAATGAGATCAGCGCGGTCGGCGACGCGAACGAGGTCGCCCTCATTTCGCGCGTGTTCGACGAGATGATGCTGGTGCTCCGCACCGGGCAGCCGATGACGGAGGACGCAGTGGAACGCTCGATCGCCATGCTCAAGGCGAGCGACAACGGGGAGAGCGACGGCCAGGAGACCCCGGCCCAGGTGCTCACGCAGAACATCCTGTCCTCGCGCGGCCGCACGATCCGCCCCAAGACGCTCAACCAGAAGCGCTACGTCGACGCGATCGACAAGCACACCATCGTCTTCGGCATCGGCCCGGCCGGCACCGGCAAGACGTACCTCGCCATGGCCAAGGCGGTCCAGGCCCTGCAGTCCAAGCAGGTCAACCGCATCATCCTGACCCGCCCCGCGGTCGAGGCAGGCGAGCGGCTCGGATTCCTGCCGGGGACGCTCTACGAGAAGATCGACCCGTACCTGCGCCCGCTCTACGACGCGCTGCACGACATGCTCGACCCCGACTCGATCCCCCGGCTGATGGCGGCGGGCACGATCGAGGTCGCGCCGCTCGCGTACATGCGCGGACGCACGCTCAACGACGCGTTCATCATTCTCGACGAGGCCCAGAACACCAGCCCCGAGCAGATGAAGATGTTCCTCACCCGCCTCGGCTTCGACTCGAAGATAGTGATCACGGGTGACGTGACGCAGGTCGACCTGCCGAACGGCACCAAGTCCGGCCTGCGGCAGGTGCAGGACATCCTGGAAGGCCTGGACGACGTCCACTTCTCCCGGCTGACGTCCCACGACGTCGTCCGGCACAAGCTGGTGGGCCGTATCGTCGACGCGTACGAGCAGTACGACAGCCAGCACGGCACCCAGAACGGCACCCACCAGGGCGGCCGGGGCAAGTCCGGGCACAAGGGGAAGTAGACCGAGCACCAGATGTCGATCGACGTCAACAACGAGTCCGGAACCGAGGTCGACGAGCAGGCGATCCTCGACATCGCCCGCTACGCGCTCGCGCGGATGCGTATCCACCCGCTCTCCGAACTCTCGGTGATCGTCGTGGACGCCGGCGCCATGGAGCAGCTGCACATCCAGTGGATGGACCTGCCCGGGCCGACGGACGTCATGTCGTTCCCGATGGACGAGCTGCGGCCCCCGTCCAAGGACGACGACGAGCCCCCGCAGGGGCTGCTCGGCGACATCGTGCTCTGCCCCGAGGTCGCCACCCGGCAGGGCCAGGAGGCGGAGACGCGGCACACCATGGACGAGGAGCTCCAGCTGCTCACCGTCCACGGTGTGCTGCACCTGCTGGGCTACGACCACGAGGAACCGGACGAGAAGGCCGAGATGTTCGGCCTGCAGGCCGCCATCGTGGACGGCTGGCGCGCGGAGAAGGGCCTCACCGGCCCGTCCCCGGCCCCGACCGTGTCATGAGTCCGACACTCGTCCTCGGCGCGATCGCCCTGGTCGTCGTCGCCTGGCTGGCCGCCTCCGCGGAGGCCGGCATCGCGCGCGTCTCCAGCTTCCGCGCCGAGGAGGCCGTACGCTCCGGCCGCCGGGGTGGCGCCAAGCTCGCGCAGATCGCCGGCGACCCCACCCGCTACCTCAACGTGGCGCTGCTGGTCCGCGTCACCTGCGAGATGGCCGCCGCCTCCCTGATCACCTACGGCTGCCTGCGCGAGTTCGACGGGACCGCCGAGGCGCTGCTGATCGCCATCGCGATCATGGTCCTGGTGTCGTACGTCGCCGTCGGGGTGTCCCCGCGCACCATCGGCCGCCAGCACCCGCTGAACACCGCCACGGCCGCCGCGTACGTCCTGGTGCCGCTCGCGCGGGTCATGGGACCGGTCCCGAACCTGCTGATCCTCATCGGCAACGCGCTCACCCCCGGCAAGGGCTTCCGGCGCGGACCGTTCGCCTCCGAGGCGGAGCTGCGCGCGATGGTGGACCTCGCGGAGGCGGAGTCGCTGATCGAGGACGAGGAGCGCCGCATGGTGCACTCGGTCTTCGAACTGGGCGACACGCTCGTGCGCGAGGTCATGGTGCCGCGCACCGACCTCGTGGTGATCGAGCGGTACAAGACCATCCGCCAGGCTCTCACCCTCGCCCTGCGCTCCGGTTTCTCCCGCATACCGGTGACCGGCGAGAGCGAGGACGACATCGTCGGGATCGTCTACCTCAAGGACCTGGCCCGCAAGACGCACATCAGCCGGGACGCCGAGAGCGAACTGGTGTCCACGGCGATGCGGCCCGCGTTCTTCGTGCCCGACACCAAGAACGCCGGCGACCTGCTGCGCGAGATGCAGAAGGAACGCAACCACGTCGCCGTCGCCGTCGACGAGTACGGCGGCACCGCCGGCATCGTCACCATCGAGGACATCCTCGAGGAGATCGTCGGCGAGATCACCGACGAGTACGACCGTGAGCTGCCGCCCGTGGAGGAGCTGGGCGAGGACCGCTACCGGGTCACCGCCCGCCTCGACATCGGCGACCTGGGCGAGCTGTACGGCCTGGAGGAGTTCGACGACGAGGACGTGGAGACCGTCGGCGGGCTGCTCGCCAAGCACCTCGGCCGGGTGCCGATCGCGGGCGCCTCGTCCCTGGTCGCACTCCCCGACGCCCGCGAGCTGCGGCTGACGGCCGAGGCGGCGGCCGGCCGCCGGAACAAGATCGTGACGGTGCTGGTGGAGCCGGTGGCCCCGGCGGACCCGCCTGCCGACGAGGAGGAGAAGCCGGAGTGACCCCGCAGCAGCTGCGCGCCCTGTGCCTGTCCTTCAACGCGGCCGTGGAGGAGTTCCCCTTCAACCCGGAGACCTCCGTCTTCAAGGCCCGGGGCAAGCTCTTCGCCCTGACCGCCCTCGACGCCGAGCCCCTCACGGTCAACCTCAAGTGCGACCCGGAGGACGCGATCCGGCTCCGCGCCGAGCACCCGGACCTGATCGTCCCCGGCTGGCACATGAACAAACGCCACTGGAACACGGTGACGGCGGACGGCACCCTCCCGGACCGCCTGGTCCGGGAGCTGGTCGAGGACTCGTACGACCTGGTCGTGGCCGGTCTGCCACGAGCGGACCGCCTCCGCCTCGACCGCCCCTGAACCCCCCTTATGCTCGGATCATGACCGACACCACCGCGCTCGACCCCGAGGACCGCAAGATCGTCACCCTGGCCCGTTCCGCGCGGGCCCGCAACGGTGTGCCCGAGGGGGCCGCCGTACGCGACGAGACCGGCCGGACGTACGTCGCCGGGACCGTGGCCCTGGACTCCCTGAAGCTCAGCGCCCTGCAGACGGCGGTGGCGATGGCCGTGGCGTCCGGCGCGAAGTCGCTGGAGGCGGCGGCCGTGGTGACGGAGGCGGAGTCGGCGTCGCCCGAGGACCGCGCGGCCGTACGGGACCTCGGCGGTCCCTCGACCCCGGTCCTGGTGGCCGGCACGGACGGCACGGTCCGGGAGACGGTCACCGCGGGCTGAGACCGCGAAGGACGCGTCCGGCGCCGTCGCTCTCCCTCCCACGGCCACCGGGCCCGGTCGTCCTCGACGGATCCCCCGGCGGACGGCCGGGCCGGCCCTCCACGGATGCCCGGTCCGGCCCCGTCCCGGACGGGTGGTACGGCGGGGTCTCCCGCATCAGGGAGAATGGGCGGCATGAGTGTTCGTACCCAGTCATCCGAGCAGCCGGCCGACGCCGTCCACCGGGCCGGTTTCGCCTGCTTCGTGGGCCGTCCCAACGCGGGCAAGTCCACCCTCACGAACGCTCTGGTCGGGCAGAAGGTGGCGATCACCTCGAACCGGCCGCAGACCACCCGGCACACCGTGCGCGGGATCGTGCACCGCGAGGACGCGCAGCTCATCCTGGTGGACACCCCCGGACTGCACAAGCCGCGCACCCTGCTCGGCGAGCGGCTGAACGACGTGGTCCGCACCACCTGGGCCGAGGTCGACGCGATCGGCTTCTGCATCCCCGCCGATCAGAAGATCGGCCCCGGCGACCGTTTCATCGCCAAGGAACTGGCCGGGATCAAGAAGGCCCCGAAGATCGCGATCGTCACCAAGACCGACCTGGTGGACGGCAAGGCGCTGGCCGAGCAGCTGATCGCCGTCGACCAGCTCGGCCAGGAGCTGGGCATCACCTGGGCGGAGATCATCCCGGTCTCGGCGACCGCGAACAAGCAGGTCGACCTACTGGCCGACCTCCTGATCCCGCTGATGCCGGAGGGCCCCGCCCTCTACCCCGAGGGCGACCTCACCGACGAACCCGAGCAGGTCATGGTCGCGGAGCTGATCCGAGAGGCGGCCCTGGAGGGCGTCCGCGACGAGCTCCCGCACTCCATCGCCGTGGTCGTCGAGGAGATGCTCCCGCGCGAGGACCGCCCCGCCGACAAGCCCCTCCTCGACATCCACGCCAACCTCTTCATCGAGCGCCCCAGCCAGAAGGGCATCGTCATCGGCCCCAAGGGCAAGCGCCTGAAGGACGTCGGCATCAAGTCCCGCAAACAGATCGAGGCACTCCTCGGCACCCCGGTCTTCCTGGACCTGCATGTGAAGGTCGCCAAGGACTGGCAGCGTGACCCGAAGCAGTTGCGGCGGCTCGGTTTCTGACGGGGGCGGGTGTCGGTGTCGGGTCCCGCGGGCAGGTCGCGGTGCTCCTCGGTGGCCCGGCCGCGCGGCGGTAGCCGCATGTCGATGCGGCCTGGATCTGCACGTGAAGGTCGCCAAGGACTGGCAGCGTGACCCGAAGCAGTTGCGGCGGCTCGGTTTCTGACGGGGGCGGGTGTCGGTGTCGGGTCCCGTGGGCAGGTCGAGGTGCTCCTCGGTGGCCCGGCCGCGCGGCGGTAGCCGCATGTCGATGCGGCCTGATCAGCGGTGCTGTTCGCGCAGCAGCTCCCTGAACCAGGCGTACGACGCCTTCGGGGTCCGTTCCAGTGTGTCGAAGTCGACGTGGACCAGGCCGAAGCGGCGGGCGTAGCCCTCCGCCCACTCGAAGTTGTCCATCAGGGACCACACGAAGTAGCCGCGCACGTCCACGCCCGCCTCCACCGCCCGGTGCAGTGCGCGGATGTGGCCGTCGAGGTAGGTGATGCGGTCCCGGTCGTCCAGGCCGTCGTACGCGCAGCCGTTCTCGGTGATGACCACCGGCGGGAGGCGGTCGCCGTACCGGGCGTGGAAGGTGGTGAGGAGCTCCGGCAGGGCCCGAGGGACCACCGGCCAGCCGAAGTCCGTCACCGGGTGTCCCTCGATCTCCCGCACCGAGAAGGGGAGTTCGGCCGGCATCCGGACCCCGCCGAAGTCGATCTCCGTGCCCTGCGGGGCGCCCACACTCGTCGGCGCGTAGTAGTTGATCCCGTACCAGTCCAGCGGCTCCGCGATGACCTTCAGGTCCGCCTCGACGTCGCCGGGCATCAGCTCGCCGATGCCCTCCGGGTAACGGCCGAGCAGCAGCGGGTCGGCGAACATCCCGTTCAGCAGGGCGTCGTAGAAGCCGGCCGCCGCCACGTCCGCCTCGTCCTCGGAGGCCGGCCAGGTCGGCGCGTGCGAGTTCGCGATGCCGATGTCGTCCGCCCCCGCCGCCCGTAGCGCCCGTACCGCGAGCCCGTGCGCGAGGAGCTGGTGGTGGGCCACGGGAAGCGCGTCGAACAGCAGCCTCCGGCCGGGGGCGTGCACGCCCAGCGCGTGGCCCAGCAGGGTGTGCTCGGCGGGCTCGTTGAGGGTGATCCACTTCGTCACCCGGTCGCCCAGCCGCCCGGCGACCTCCGCCACGTACTCCGCGAACCGCTGTGCCGTACCGCGCTCCAGCCAGTCCAGCCCGGCCGGCAGATCCCAGTGGAACAGCGTCGGCACCGGCCGTACGCCCGCCGCGCACAGCTCGTCGACCAGCCGGTCGTAGAAGTCCAGGCCGCCCCGCGCCCGCACCCTCGGCCAGGAGACGGAGAAGCGGTACGCGTCCACGCCCAGGCCGGCCAGCAGCGCCACGTCCTCGCGATGGCGGTGGACGTGGTCGCAGGCCACCGCCGCCGTCGAGCCGTCCCGCACCCGCCCCGGTTCGTCCGAGAACACGTCCCACACGGACGGCTCGCGCGCGTCCACCGCTCCCTCGATCTGGTGCGCCGAAGTCGACACACCCCACAGGAAACCGGCCGGGAAACGGGGGATCGGGTTCGTCGTCGCCATGGCCCGGATCATCCGCACCCGAGCCGGACCAAGTCAACGCCCGTGCGGAACAAGCGAGTTACGCGCCTTCCTTCAGCACCCTCCTGATCAGCTCCCGCTGCTCGTCCGTCAGCCGGGGATCCGCGCAGTACACCGACCTCCCGTCCACCGTGATCCGGTAGCCGAAACCGTCCGGCACCCCGGCCGGAGGCGTGCCCCGGCCGGAGGCCATGACCCGCTCGGCCAGGGCGTGCCACTCGTGGGCGTCGGCCCGGCCCGAGGTGTCCACCTCGGCCCGCCGCTCGATCCCCGCGAACCCGCCCGTACGCCGCACCTGAATACGCATGGGTCCGTGTCTAGTACGGAACTACAGCGTCCGCACCCCCACCCGCTCCCAGGCCTTCGACACCGCCTGGAGTTCCTCGCCCTCCCCGTACCGGGCGCGCGCCGCCTTCACCGTCAGCGTCGCGAAGTCCGTGAACTTCGCGTCCTGCTCCAGCTCCCCGCCGGTCAGCACGTCGTACCAGACCTGCCCCGCCCGCTCCCAGGCGTGCCCGCCGAGGGTGGTGGCCGCCAGGTAGAAGGCGTGGTTCGGGATGCCCGAGTTGATGTGCACGCCGCCGTTGTCCCGGCCGGTGCGGACGTAGTCGTCCATCGTCGCGGGCTGCGGGTCCTTGCCGAGGACGTCGTCGTCGTACGCCGTGCCCGGCTCCTTCATGGAGCGCAGCGCCTTGCCCGTGACGCGCGGGGCGAGCAGCCCGGCCCCGATCAGCCAGTCGGCCTCGTCGGCGGTCTGGCCGAGCGTGTACTGCTTGATGAGCGCTCCGAAGACGTCCGACACCGACTCGTTGAGTGCGCCCGGCTGGCCGAAGTAGGTCAGGTTCGCGGTGTACTGCGTGACGCCGTGGGCGAGTTCGTGGCCGATGACGTCGACGGGGATGGTGAAGTCGAGGAAGATCTCGCCGTCCCCGTCGCCGAACACCATCTGCTCGCCGTTCCAGAAGGCGTTGTTGTACTCCTCGTCGTAGTGCACGGTCGCGTCCATCGGCAGCCCGTTGCCGTCGATGGAGTCGCGGGCGTACGCCTTCAGCAGCAGCTCGAACGTGGCGCCGAGACCGGCGTAGGCGCGGTTGACGGTGGCGTCCTGGCCGGGCTCGTCGCCCTCGCCGCGCACCTTCGTCCCCGGCAGGTCGGTGCCGTGCCGGGCGTCGTACACGGTGCGCTGCGGCTTGCCGGGCTCGGCCTCGGAGAGCAGGGCGACGGCCGGGGCGCCGGCGACCGTGGTCAGGTGGCGCTGGGTGCGCTCGTAGGCGTCGCGCCGGATGGTGCGGCGCGCGGGACCGTGGAGCAGGGGGTCCTCGGCCTGCGCGAGCCGGTCGAGGACGTGCGGCGGGACGATCGTGCAGAAGACGGGCTCGAAGCCCCCGTTCTTGGTCATGTCCGGCACGATGACACCGTGTTGGCATGCTGTCACTAGGGGCGACCTTGATTGGGTGAAATGCCGTGATTCATCCGCTGTGGGGGTAGCCGTGTGTTATCCGTGCGGGTGGTTTGTGGCGGATCGCGCAGTTCCCCGCGCCCCTTTTGGGTGTGGCGATCCCGCATACTGATACATGCGGCCCGCGTCAGGGAAAGCTCGGCTAGCATGCTCTGCATCATGCGTTTCGGGCTGCTTCTCCTTAGCTGCCGCGGTGAGGGTCTGCAGTAGAGGCCGACCCCCTCCCCGCGGAGTTCGGCGTGCGCCGTCGGCCGTCCATCAGGACACACCGAGGAGCCCCCGCATCATGGCGAACCGCCAGCAGCCCAGCCCCATGCCGATCCACAAGTACGGCCGCTACGAGCAGGTCGACATCCCCGACCGCACCTGGCCGGACAAGCGGATCACCACCGCCCCCCGCTGGCTCTCCACCGACCTGCGCGACGGCAACCAGGCCCTGATCGACCCCATGTCGCCCGCCCGCAAGCGCGCCATGTTCGACCTGCTGGTCAAGATGGGCTACAAGGAGATCGAGGTCGGCTTCCCGGCCTCCGGCCAGACCGACTTCGACTTCGTCCGCTCGATCATCGAGGACCCGGACGCCATCCCGGACGACGTCACCATCTCCGTACTGACCCAGGCCCGCGAGGACCTGATCGAGCGCACGGTGGAGTCCCTGAAGGGTGCCAAGCGGGCCACCGTCCACCTGTACAACGCCACCGCGCCCGTCTTCCGCCGCGTGGTCTTCCGCGGCTCCAGGGACGACATCAAGCAGATCGCCGTCGACGGCACCCGCCTGGTGATGGAGTACGCCGAGAAGCTGCTGGGCCCGGAGACGGAGTTCGGCTACCAGTACAGCCCGGAGATCTTCACCGACACCGAGCTGGACTTCGCGCTGGAGGTCTGCGAGGCGGTGATGGACACCTACCAGCCCGGTCCCGGCCGCGAGATCATCCTCAACCTGCCCGCCACCGTCGAGCGCTCCACCCCGTCCACGCACGCCGACCGCTTCGAGTGGATGGGCCGCAAGCTGTCCCGCCGCGAGTACGTCTGCCTGTCGGTCCACCCGCACAACGACCGCGGTACGGCGGTGGCGGCAGCCGAGCTGGCGCTGATGGCCGGCGCCGACCGCGTCGAGGGCTGCCTGTTCGGGCAGGGCGAGCGCACCGGCAACGTCGACCTGGTCACCCTGGGCATGAACCTGTTCTCCCAGGGCGTCGACCCGCGGATCGACTTCTCCGACATCGACGAGATCCGTCGTACGTGGGAGTACTGCAACCAGATGGAGGTCCACCCGCGCCACCCGTACGTGGGCGACCTGGTCTACACGTCCTTCTCCGGCTCCCACCAGGACGCCATCAAGAAGGGCTTCGACGCCATGGAGGCCGACGCGAAGGCCAATGGCGTCACCGTCGACGACATCGAGTGGGCGGTCCCGTACCTGCCGATCGACCCCAAGGACGTCGGCCGCTCCTACGAGGCCGTCATCCGCGTCAACTCGCAGTCCGGCAAGGGCGGCATCGCGTACGTCCTGAAGAACGACCACAAGCTGGACCTGCCGCGCCGGATGCAGATCGAGTTCTCGAAGATCATCCAGGCGAAGACGGACGCCGAGGGCGGCGAGATCACGCCGACCGCCATCTGGGACGTCTTCCAGGACGAGTACCTGCCCAACCCGGAGAACCCCTGGGGCCGCATCCAGGTCGCCAACGGCCAGTCCACCACCGACCGCGACGGCGTGGACACCCTCACCGTCGAGGCCACGGTCGACGGCACGGAGACCACTCTGGTCGGCAGCGGCAACGGCCCGATCTCGGCGTTCTTCCACGCGCTGCAGGGCGTCGGCATCGACGTACGGCTGCTGGACTACCAGGAGCACACGATGAGCGAGGGCGCCTCCGCACAGGCCGCCTCCTATATCGAGTGCGCGATCGGCGACAAGGTGCTGTGGGGCATCGGAATCGACGCGAACACCACGCGGGCCTCGCTGAAGGCGGTCGTCTCGGCTGTCAACCGCGCATCGCGCTGACCAGCCGAATCGGCGGTTTGAGGCCCCGCTCGCCGGAAACCGGCGGGCGGGGCCCCGTCATATACCGGCCATATATCTGTGATGGTCACGGAAAGGTCTCGTCCTGGGTGCTGACTCCACCTCCCTGATGTGGCTAACATCACGCAAGCGCGGCGACGACGCTGTGGCGGTTATGGAGGTACGACGTGCTGCCAGGACGGGGACCCAACGGCCGTGCCGCTGCCACCAGACTGTCGCGCCTGCTGGGCACCCGCACCGCGTGGACGGCCGTCGGTGACGGGGAGTTCTTCTGCCCCGGCTGCGGCGGCGACCGCAACTACCAGAGGCTGACCGGACACCGCCGTTTCGCCCTCCTCGGCGTGCCCGTGCTGCCGCGCGGCGGGACCGGGCCGGTCGTCGAATGCGCCGCCTGCCGCCGTCACTTCGGCACCGACGTCCTGGACCACCCCACCACCACCCGCTTCTCCGCGATGCTCCGCGACGCCGTCCACACCGTCGCCCTCGCGGTGCTGGCCGCCGGCGGCACCTGCTCGCGCGCCTCCCTGGAGACGGCCGCGGTCGGGGTGCGCGCCGCCGGCTTCGACGACTGCACGGAGGAGCAGCTCGCCGCGCTCGTCGAGGCGCTGGAGGCGGACACCGGCCGCTTCACCGGGGAGCCCTGCACGGCGGGCCTGGCGATCGAGCTGCACGAGGCCCTGGACCCGCTGGCCCCGCACCTCGCCGCGCCGGGCCGCGAGTCGATCCTCCTGCAGGGCGCCCGTATCGCCCTCGCCGACGGCCCCTACACCCCCGCCGAACGCGACGCCCTGGCCACCGTGGGCGCGGCCCTCACCATCTGTTCGGACGACGTGACCCGCCTGCTGGCGGCGGCCCGCACCCCGTCCTGATGCGCCCGTTCGTGGACCGTAACGCCGACGCGCCCTGGTCGAAGTTCGATCCGGAGATGTACGTCGACCTCAACTACCGCACCCCGCTCGAGGTCGATCTGCTGATCGTGCGGCTCATGCGCGACTATTTCAGCCGCTGCTACGCGCAAGGCGTTCCGGCGTCGGTCCGGGGAGTCGACGTGGGCGCCGGCGCGAATCTCTATCCGGCCCTTTCCATGCTGCCCTGGTGCGAGAAGGTCCTCCTTCTGGAATACGCGACTCCGAATGTCGAATACCTGGAGAAACAGGCGTCCGGCGGGGGGTACGACACGGCGTGGGACGCGTTCTGGGACGTACTGAGTGAGGCTCCCGCCTACCGGGACGTCGAGCCGCGGAGCCGGTTCGGCGAGATCGTCCGGGTAGAACGAGCCAACCTGCTGGACCTCGACGGACAGCGGCGCTGGGACATCGGCACGATGTTCTTCGTCGCCGACTCGATGTCCGAGTGCCCCGACGGGTTCCGGCGGGGAGTGAAGTGCTTCATGGACGCGCTGAACGAGGGAGCGCCCTTCGCCGCCGCGTTCATGAAGGAATCCCTCGGATACCAGGTCGGCGCACACAAGTATCCCGCCTACCGGGTCAACGCGGACCGGATCCGGGAGAGCCTGGAACCCTTCGCCGCCGAGCTGGAGATCCACGACATGGACCACATGGTGCGGCCGGGTCACGAGGGAATGATTCTCGCCCTGGGGCGGCGGAATCCGGAGATTGCCACCCCGTAGGAACGGGGACCATGTCTGAACACAGGGCAACGAGATCTGTACGAGGGGTGCGGGGATGCAGATCAAGCCACGGCAGCACCTGCTGGACATCTGGCGGTCCATGGCCCGCCATTCGTTCGACGACGGGAAGCTCGTCTGGGAGGACACCGACGGGCTGAGCAGCGTCGCCGACGCCGAGCGGCTGCTCTGCCTGCTCTATCCCGCCACCGAGGTACCCGCGTTCCGCCTCGACCAGCCCGACACCACCGAACGGGACGTGCTGCGCGCGCTGGAGGGGGTCGGCAGCCGGCTGGAGATCCCGCCCAACCTGATCACCGCGCTCTCCCAGTTCATGCGCAGCCACACCGGCCCCGACGACAGCCCCACCTTCGCCGGCGGACACTACTTCAGGCCGACCGAACCCCAGCAGAAACTCACCCACGAGCAGTACCAGCTGGGCGTGGTCGACTCCTACTCCATGTCCGTCACGCTCTGCCTCGCCACACTCGGATTCCTCAAGGTCTACGAGCCCAGCACCACCCGCCCCGACGTGCGCAAGGCCCTCGCCGAGCTGAGGGAGGCCACCAACACCCGGCTGACCGCCGCGATGATCAGTCTGCTGCGCTCCTTCACCGTCAACGTCTTCGACGCCGAGTCCGAACAGGGACAGCGGCTCATCCAGGTCATCGGCCAGGACAGACAGTCCGACCGGGCCGCCCTCCAGCAGTTCTCCCGCCGCTTCCGCCCGCTGCGCGCCACGATCATCGAAAGCCTCAGCCGCGGCATCCAGGCCGACGAGTCCATCCGCGACGAGAGCCAGCTCTTCGAGTGCGGCTGGGCCTGGGGCGTGGTCAAGGACGCGCCGACCATCACCGACCTGGACATCCAGGTCCCCGGCCAGCCCGACGGCATCGCCGACCGGCTGCCGTACGTGTACTTCACCGTCATCGCCCTGGACGGCATCCAGGACCTGTTCTCCGACCGCACCCTCACCCTCGGACTGCTCGACGCCGACCAGCAGAAACTCGCCGAGGCGTTACGCCTGCGCTGGGAGCTCAGCCAGCAGTACTGGTCGGCCATCGCCCGGTTCGGCAGCGAGCGCTGGCCCCTGGAGGACCTGCCCTGGCAGACCACCGGACTGCGCCTGGAGTCGGAGTACTTCTCCCTGACCGTCGCGGCCATCCTCGTCCACGACCTGGTCCGCCGGAAGGCCACCGACGACGACCTCACCCGCACCGTCGCCATCATGGAGCGCCTCGCCGACCGCGGCCGCGTCACCAGCCGCATGACCAGGAACGATCCCGTCATCGAGCTGCACAACCCGGGCGTCACCATGCCGCTCGCCGGCTCCGAGCGGTCCGGCTCCCCGCTGCAGTGGCGGATGACCGACTTCTCGGCCCAACTCCTCAAGCGGATCATCCAGCTCGCGGAGCTCTCCCGGAACATCGACGCACAGGACCGGCTGCTCCGCCTCGGCGAGCAGGCGTTCGAGCACCTGTGGAACCGGCGGATCGAGGACGGTGAGGGAGCCGGCCTCTGGGACCACGCGCGGGCCGTCTACCCGGACACGCGCGTCAGCAAGCGCCTCTCCTGGAGCATCACCGAACGCGTCACCGAGTGCCTGGTCGCCGCCCGCAACCTCTACGAACAACAGCCCATCCGCAGCCCCGAACTCGCCCAGCTCGCCCGTGACCTGCTCAGCGAGGCCACCCACCTCTTCGGCAGGGAACAGATGGAGGCCTCCGCCAGCCCCGACGGCAGCCGGGGCCGGGCGATGCGGAGCATAGAAAGCCGCCTGGACCACGCCCGGAGCCTGGTCGACGACCGGCCCGCGACCGCCTTCGCCCTGGCCCTGCCGGTGCTCCAGGAACTCGACACCCTGGCCCAGGCACGGGGCGCAGCCGCGCAGGAGGTGTGAGCCGTGCTCGTCTTCGCCGCCTCCGACAAAGGGGGCACCGGCCGTTCGGTGACCAGCGCCAACCTGGCCTACCAGCGCGCCCTCGCCGGCGACCACGTGGCCTACGTCGACTTCGACTTCGGCTCGCCCACCGCCGCCGCCGTCTTCGACGTACCCGGCGCGATGCGCGGCACCGAGGAACGCGGCCTGCACTCCTACTTGGAGGGCACGGTCACCGAACCGGCCAGGATCGACGTCTGGCGGCAGACCGAGCACCCCCAGCTGCGCGCCCGCCCCAACCAGGCCGGCCGCCTGGTGCTGCTCCCCGGCGACGCCGGCGGCGGCGAGTTCGCCGTCGGCGAGGACGCCCTCGAACGGTGCGTCGACCTCCTGCTGCGGCTGCACGGCGAGTTCGACCTGATCGTCGTCGACCTCAGCGCCGGCCGCAGCTACGCCGTCGACATGGCCCTCGCCGCGACCGCCCACCCCCGGATGCGCTACGTCCCCTTCCGCTGGCTGGTCTTCCACCGCTGGACCCGGCAGCACGTGATCGCCGCCGCCGGACTCGTCCACAAGGACCACGGCATCATCAGGGGCGGCGTCGAACGCGGTCACGACGAGGAGGCGCTGCGGGGCGCCGTCCGCTTCGTCCGGGCCGCCGTACCCGACCCGGACTCACCGCTGTGGTCCCAGGGCACACCCGCCCAGGCCGCCTGGATGCAGTCCTGCGACGAGGCGCTGCGCCGGCTCGCCGCGGAACACGGCATCGGTGACAGTGTGGTGCTCGGCGTCGTCCCCCTGGAACCCATCCTGCAGTGGCGCGAACAGCTCATCACCGAAGCGGACGTCCTCTCCACACAGATCGCCAACAAGGAGACACTGGAGGCGCTGGAGGAGATCGCCCGGCGCTTGACGGACGACTCGTACTGGGGGCGATCTTGACGGAGATGCCGGTCGTGGATCATGGCGTGTACGCCGGTTCGGGTGGCCTCGGTGAACCGGAAGCTGGCGTTGGCCGAGCGGAGCTCTGACAACTGCGCATGACGGAGGCGAGCAGTGTCGGCCGATGCGGTCGTGATCGGTGCCGGAGTCTCCGGGCTGACCACAGCGGTGTGTCTCGCGGAGGCCGGGATGAGAGTCCGGGTGGACACCGATCGTCCCCCCGGCGCGACGACCTCGGCGGCCGCCGGCGCGATGTGGGACCCCTATCTCGCCGAGCCCAGCGACGTGGTCGAACGCTGGAGCCGGGAGACCCTGTCGGAGCTTGTCGCATTGGGGGTCGACAAGGACACGGGTATCCGCATCGTGGAGGGAACGCAGGAGTCCAGAATTCCGTGTGCCATGCCGACGTGGAGCGGCCTGGTCGGCGGGCGCTTGTGCGCGCCGGAGGACCTTCGGCGTGGGTTCGTGGCCGGATGGCGTTACCGCGCGCCTCTCGTCGACATGCCCCGATACCTCCATTACCTCGCTCGACGACTCGCGGAGGAAGGCAGCTCCATTCGCAGTCACCGGTACGGCGCGGTCGAGGAGGCGATGCGCGAGGCGCCGGTGGTCGTCAACTGCTCGGGCACCGGAGCCAGGGCGTTGGTGGACGACCCCTCGGTCGAGGCGGTGCGCGGCCAACTCGTCGTGGTGGAGAACCCCGGCATCGAGTCGTTCTTCTGCGACGGCACCCCTGATGCCGACGAGCTCACCTACATCTACCCGCACGCTCGCACGGTGGTTCTCGGCGGTACGTCGGACCGGGGCAACTGGGATCTGTCACCCGACGAGGAAGCGGCCCACCGGATCATCGCGCGTTGCGTCGCCGTGGAACCGTCGCTCTCCGGAGCCCGGATCCTCGAACAGCGGGTGGGGCTGAGACCGGCACGGACACGGATCCGGCTGGCGGAAGAACACCACGGGGGCGGACTGCTCGTGCACAACTACGGTCATGGCGGAGCCGGGCTGACCCTGTCCTGGGGGTGCGCCCGCGAGGTTGCGGAGCGGATCCGCCGTGTGCTCACGGCGACTGCCTGATCTGCCACTGCCGACGCTCGGGGATGTCCGCCTCAGCGCCTCGGCGGAAGAGGTATAACCATGTCCGGGCCGAAAGGGTAACGACCAGCACCGTGGTCCACGGCCAACTCGTGGCGTTCGCCGCCACCAGGCCCGCGCCCACTGTCGGCGAAGCCGCAGTGAGCACCACCAAGGTGAGTTCGCCCGGACTCCGGCGGAAGCGACGGGCGACGGAAAACTCGGATCGTTCGTACCAGGCGATGGCGCCACTGATCACAAGGGCCAAGACCATGGTGGTCCAGGGGTTCCCGCTGGCCTGTGCGTAGGTCACGGGGAGCGAGATCAGGAAAGGGAACACACCGCCGTACTCGGACAGCACATTCCCCCACTTCATGATCTTGCCGAACGAGTTGGAGCGGATCCGGGCGAGCTCGCCAGAAGCACTCGCGTACACGATCAGGGAGAGCACGGTGCTGAACGTCGCTCCGATGAGGAGCAGACGTACGTCGTCCGGGAAGCGGGTCGAGGTGAAGGCGAAGCCGAGGAGGAAGGTGATGGCGGCGAGAACGGAACCGGCGAAGGCGATGCCGGCCGCGGCTTCTCCGGACTGAAGCGTCGCGGGGTCGTCCTGCTCGAACCTCGCTATCTCGAACGCCGAACCGTCGCCCAGGGGCACCAGCGCCGTCACCGCGTGATCGGACGGTGCCAGGGACTCGGCGAGCTGCTCCTGATCACTGACAGGTACGAGGTGCCGGGAATCCGGATCCAAATAAGCGACGCGCGACTTGTGCTGGTAGTGAATGTGGAAACCGGAACCGCTGCCGCGCATGAGTCGGGTACCCAGGAAGCCGCATGTCAGGAGGAGCCGTGACAGCGCCGAGTCCCCCGGATTGGCCAGGGCGGATATGAGCGGTGACTCGGACGCCCGGTGGGCCTTCACGGTCTCGACCAGAAGCTGAGTGGCCAGGCCCTGCCGCCGCACGCTGGTGCGGACCGCGATCGCCGACAGCCGCACATGCCCCGGCGACGGCGTCTCGGCGACGACGCACCCCACCAACGCACCGCCGGATTCGGCGACTCGCACCAGGCCACGCTCAATGGCTGTGCCGAGGACAGTCGGCGAGGGGAGGACCGACGGCTCGCACGAATCGATCAGGAGAGAGTGGAGGTGGGCCAGATCCTCTGAGTCAGCTGTCCTGGTCGACCACGCAGCCATGTCCGTCCGTTCCGGTCAGCCCGAGGTTCCGGGATTGCATGCTACTGATCGGTGTGTGCTCCTCGGCCCTTTGGCCACGGAACATTGCTGCCGACAGCATATCGTCAAGTCAATTGTGTAATCGATGACTTGGGCTACTGACACGGCTATGACCTACACGGAGTGGAGACGCTATGACGGAGTCCGTGTTCCAGGAGACCGCTTCCAGGCCACGCACCCAGGCGGTGCCCCTGTCCCACCTCTCCCTGGAACTCGGCCACCTCTACATGGAGGACTTCGAGGCCGGCCCCGGGCACCTGCGGCGGCACTTCGAGCGGGTGCGCCCCTGGGCGGAGGCGGCCCGCGCCACCGCCGCCGCGACCGGCGGCAAACGCCCCCGGATCAGCACCTGCTTCCTGATCGACGACTACTTCACCCGCTTCTCCGCCCCCGCCGAAGTCGTCCCCATGCTGCTCCGGGAGGCCGACCGGGCCGGGCTCGTCGTCGACTACCTGGCCCGCGAGTCCGGCTGCGCCGTCGCCGGCAAGGTACCGGTCGCCGAGGCCGTGGCCGGACGGATCGTCGAGGAACCACCGCCCGGCAGCTACGGCCTGCGCCCCCCGGCCGCGCAGACCGGCTGGCTGGCCAACGGTGAGCGCAGCCCCGTCGCACGCGCCCCGCAGGCCATGAAGAAGGCCACCGCCTGGCAGCCGCCGAAGGAGACCGCCGCCCGCCGCCACTCCGTCTTCCTGGACGTCGAACTCCGGGACGACGGCCCCGACGGACACCGCACCTGGTCCTGCCCCTTCCTCGCCGCGGTGTGGCAGCTCGCCCGCCTCGGGCTGCTGCGCAACGAGGGCGAGGCCGTCCTCGTACCCCAGCCGCACACCGCCGACGCCTTCCCCGACGACTGGGACGAACTGCCTCCGCTGCTCCGCCTCAACCCGCGCGCGGACCCGTTCGCCGCCTACCGGACCTGCTCGGTGATCCCCAGCCGGTTCCTCCCCGTCGAGCACGCCGTCCGCGTGATCCTCGACCAGATCGAGGTCGACCCCGGAGCACTGGCCCAGACCGCCGAGCGCTCCGCCCGCGAGAACGCGGCCGTTCCCGACTCGGTGGCCGACCGCATCTCCTACGTCTTCTACGCGGGGCAGTGACATGACGCCGGGGGAGACGCCACCACCCGTCGTGCTCGCCTGCGGCGAGGTCCGCACCTGCCTGCTGCCCGCCCTGCAGGCCCTCGACAGCCGCTCCGCCGCCCAGCTCCTCGGACTGCGCGCCGACGAACGCGTCCTGCTCTCCGAACGCCCCAACCTCTACGGCCGCTCCCCGGACACCCTCACCGGCGTCGACTGCCCCCTGCCCAGCGCCGACGGCGCCAGGATCCGCGCCGTCGGCACCGTCGCCGCCCGGGCCTCCCTCACCGAGGGGCGCGTCCTGCAGAGCTCCGCCTACTTCCGTGTCCCCGCCTCCGGTCCCGACCACCGGCGCCCCTGGGGCCACTACCTCGTACGGCCCGCGACGGTCGAGCCGTTCGGGAAACTGCCGTACGAGGCGGTCGCCCAGGGCCTGCTGAACGGCGGGCGGCACGGCGAACTCGACGTCGGGCTGATCGCCGACGGACTCCTCACCCGCCTGCTGCGCCACCCCCTGCTCGACCACCGCCCGCCCCTGAAGTCCCGCCCCACCCGGCTGCGCTGGGTCGCCCTGCCCGCCGAGCGCGACGAGGGGCCGTCGATCGAGCGGTTCACCCTCGCCGAGGACGAGCTGCGCACCGTACGGCTCCGCGTCCCCGCCGGCACGCCCGCCGGTGAGATCGCCGGGCTCTGCGACGACCTCGCCCTGCACGACTGGCTGCTCACCACCCTCGTCCGCGTCCTGGACGGCATCCGGCTGGGCGCCGCGGAACCCCCCGCCCGGACGCGGCCCCGTACCGGCGAGGACCGCCCCGCCGTCGTCACGGCGCTGCGGCCCGCCGTCGACCACCTGCTGCACCTGTGGATGCCACGGGCCCGCGTCGCGCACGAACTCGCCCCGCTCTGGGAGGCGCTGGAGGACCGCCCCGGCTTCACCCGGCAGTGGCGCACCCTGGTGCAGCGCATCCGGGACCAGCTCGCCCTGCACGCGATTCCCCACCGGGAGGCGAGTTGAGCCCCTGAGCGCGCCGCCACGGCCCCGACGCACATCCCCGCACCCCGATCCGACGCGTATCCCAACGGGGGGAGAAGCGAGATGAGCACGGCACAGTCACCCCAGCCCGAGGAGACGGCACGCCCGCCCGGCGCGGGGGGCGCGCCCGGAGGCGAGGGCGCCCCGGCGATCCCCGGTCCGACCCGGCCGCCCGGCGCCCCGGGCGGCACACCCGCACGTCCCCGGGCACAGTCGCCCGACCGGACCGAGTGGACGCGCAGACTCCTGACCGGCCTCACCGTCGGCCTCGTCATCTGGGGCGTCGCCGCACTGCTGAGCCCCGAGGGCGGAGCGCTCCGGCAGCTCTCCGCCGCCGCACTCTGCGCCGCCGCCACGGTGGCCCTCCAGCACCTCCTCGCCCGCGACCGGAAACCCGACGAACAGGCCCTGCGGACGCAGAGCGTCCTCGCCGAGACCGCCGCCACCGTGCGGGACGGGCTGGAGCGGCACGACGACGACCTGCGGACCGGCCTGGCCCGGCACACCGAGGACATCCGGCAGCTCGTCGAGACCCGCCTCACCCAGCAGGACCCGGCCCCCGAGTCCTACCCGCCGCTCGACCGCGTCCGCACCGACGGCGTACCGGAACTGGCCAAGCGCTTCGCCGAGGCCCTCGCACCCGGACCGTCGATCCTCTACACGTTCGTCCGCCTGGAGATGCAGCGGGTGGTCGGCCACATGGCGGCGCTCACCAGCATGAGCGTGGAGTGCCACGGCGAGAACCACGACTGGATGCTCACCCTCACCCACGCCGCCGAACGCTCCGTCGACGCCATCAGCACCTCCGTCGACCGAGAGTTCTGGAACAGCGAACCCGCCAGCCGCTACCTCGACGCCCAGCGGGAGGCGATCGAGGAACACGGGGTGCCGGTACGGCGGCTGTTCCTGCTGGCGAGCGCGCGCGAACTCGACGACCGGCTGCTGCGGCTGTGCGACGAACAGCAGGCGCTGCACATCGAGGTCCGGGTGGCGGTGCTGCCCGAGCTGCCGCCGCACCTCCAGCGCGGCACCACCGACGACTTCATCGTCTACGACGAGGAGGTCTCCTTCGAGATCGAGCAGGACCTGCGCGACGTCAACGTCAGGACCCGGCTCATCGCGCGACGCGACCACGTCCAGGACCGGATGAAACGCTTCCGGGAACTGTGGGAGGCGGGCATGAGCGTCCGCGAACTGGAGGTGCGGGTCGACGACGAGGAGGACGGCACCTGGATGGTCGACCGGGCGTAGCCTCCGGGCGGTTACTCCCGGGGGAGTAGTCGCGCCCCCGTGCCGCCCCACGCAGTACCCCGCAACTCGATCCCACGTCCGACGACCCGCGCCCCTTCCGCCGGGAGTCTGGGAACCGACCCAGACACCCGACCGGAGGGAGCCCCGTCTCATGGGGGACGCAAGGACACCAGTACGGCGACGGCGCCTCGTGCCCTGGGCGGTGGTCGGGCTGTGGCTGGCCGCGCTCGTGCTCGTCGGGCCGCTCGCCGGCAAGTTCAGCGGGGTCCAGCAGGACCGGGCCGTCGACTACCTGCCCGACAGCGCCGACTCCACCCAGGTGGCCCGCATCCAGGACGAGCTGCCCGGCGGAGAGTCCACCGACCTCGTGCTCGTCTACCACCGGGACGGCGGACTGAGCGCCGCCGACCGGGAGACCGCCGCCGCACAGGTCGCCGAGGTCGAGGGCGCGTACGACCTGACGGACACCCCCCGGGGCGTCCCCTCCGCGGACGGCGGCACCCTCATGTACCCGGTCTCCAGCACCCAGCCGGGCCAGGACGAGGAGGCCAGGAACGCCTTCGTCGACGGGGTGCGCGAGATCGCCGACGGCACCGGCGGACTGAGCGTCGAGGTCGGCGGGCCCGGCGCCCTCGGCACCGACATGGGCGAGGTGTTCGAGAGCATCGACGGCACCCTGCTGTTCGCCACCCTCGGCGTCGTCACCGTGCTGCTCGTGCTGATCTACCGCAGCCCGTTCCTGTGGCTGGTCCCACTCACCGTCGCGGGTGTCGCCGCCGGTGTCGCGATGGCCGCCGGATACGGCCTGCACGAACTCTTCGACGTCACCGTCACCGGCCAGAGCGGCGGCATCATGACCGTCCTCGTCCTCGGCGCCGGCACCGACTACGCGCTGCTGCTCGTCTCCCGCTACCGCGAGGAACTGCGCCGCCACGAGCGGCCGTACGACGCGATGAGCGCCGCCCTGCGCGGCTGCGGACCGGCGATCCTCGCCTCCTCCGGCACCGTCGCCGCCGGACTGCTCTGCCTGCTCGCCGCCGACCTCAACAGCAGCAGCGGCATGGGCCCGGTCGGCATGATCGGCGTACTCGCCGCACTCGTCGCCATGACGACCCTGCTTCCCGCGGTCCTCGTCCTGCTCGGCCGCCGCGTGTTCTGGCCACTGATCCCCGCCTTCGGCAGCGCCCCCAAGGCCCGCCGGTCGCTGTTCGCCGCCATGGGCACCTCCGCCGCGCGCCGCCCCGCCGCCGTCCTCGTGGGCGGCGGGCTCCTCCTCGGCGCCCTCGCCCTCGGCACCCTCAACCTGGGCGGCGACCTCAGGCAGGAGGACTCCTTCACCGACCGGCCCGAGTCCATTACCGCGATGGAGATTCTGGCCGAGGAGTACCCCGAGCGCAGCAGCCGCCCCCTCACCGTGATGGCCCCCACCGACCGGGCGGACGCCGTCCTGGCGAAGGCCCGCACCACCGAGGGGGTCGCCGACGCCACCGCCGGACGCGACGGCGAGGGCTGGACCGAGATCTCCGTGTTCGCCACCGCCGCCCCCGAGACGGCCGGCGAGACCCGCACCATCGAAACCCTGCGCGACACCCTCGACGACGACCTCGGCGCCTACGTCGGCGGCCTCAGCGCCCAGCAGCTCGACCTCGCCGACAGCGAGGCCCGCGACCGCAAGGTGATCGTGCCGCTCGTCCTCGCCGCCGTGTTCGTGATCCTCATGGTCCTGCTCCGCAGCCTCGTCGCACCGCTGCTGCTGCTCGCCGCGGTCGTCGCCGTCTGGGGCGCCGCCCTCGGCATCGGCGGACTGGTCTTCGAACCGCTGCTCGGCTTCTCCGGCACCGACCCCGGACTCGGACTGCTGTCCTTCGTCTTCCTGGTCGCCCTCGGCGTCGACTACGGCATCTTCCTCCTGCACCGCATGCGCGAGGAGTCCCTGAACGGCGCCGAACCCGAGGCCGCCGCACTCACCGCCCTGCGCACCACGGGCGGCGTGATCGCCTCCGCCGGCGTCGTCCTCGCCGCGACCTTCGCCGTACTCACCACGCTGCCCCTGGTGCCGCTGGTCGAACTCGGCTTCGTCATCGCGGTCGGCGTCCTCCTCGACACCTTCCTCGTCCGCACCTACCTCGTCACCACCGCGAGCGTGCTGCTGCGCCGCCGGCTGTGGTGGCCCGGCAGGCTCTCCAAGGCCCCGGAGCCCGTCCCGCGCGAACGGCAGCCGGAACCGGTGTGACCGCCCGCGTGCCGATGACAAGGGCGCCCCTCCCTCCCGGAGGGGCGCCCTCCTCCCGGAGGATGTACCCCGTGCACACGAAGACAGCGCAGGCGGCCGAACGCCCCCGCACCGGCGAGCGGATCATGGCCGCGATCAACCGCGACCCCCTGACCGCCCCGCACGCCGTCCGCAACGACGCGATCCTCGCCGTGTGCACCGCCGCGCTCGCCACGGCCGTCGCGCTGCTCGCCGGCCACGGCAGCCGCCCCGACGCGCTCGGCTGGGCACTGCTGCTCGCCGCCCACGTACCGCTGGCGTGGCGCCGACGCAGGCCCCTGCTGGTGCTCCTGCTGGTCCTGGCGCCGGTCGTGCCGTACCACGCCCTCGACAACAACCACGGCGCACCCGTCGCCGGCTCCATGATCGCCCTCTACACGGTCGCCGCGACCAGCACGCCCCGCCGCACGCTCACCATCGGCGTCCTGGTCATCGGCACGACCCTCACCGTGAACGCCCTCACCAACCCCGACGGCTTCGTGGAGCTGCTCCGCATCACCGGCTGGGTCGTCGCCGTGCTCTTCCTCGGCGTCGACGTCCGCTTCTACCGCCAGTACGTCACCGCCATCGTCGAGCGCGCCGAACGCGCCGAACGCACGCGCGAGGAGGAGGCCCGCCGCCGGGTCGCCGAGGAGCGCCTGCGCGTCGCCCGGGACCTGCACGACCTGCTCGCGCACAGCATCACCCTCATCGGCGTGCAGACCTCGGTCGCCGCCCACGTCCTGACCGCCGACCCCGACCGCCTCGACCGCGAGACCGTCGCCAAGGCCCTCGACGACATCGCCGAGACCTGCCGGACGGCCCGCGGGGAGCTCCGTACGACCCTGGAGGTGCTGCGCGACAACGGCCCCTCGGACACCCGTGGCCCGCTGGCCGGACTGGACGGCGTACCCGACCTGGTGGAGGCCGCGCGCCTCGCGGGCGCCCGCGTCGAACCGGCCGTCCGGGTGGCGGGCCCCGTACCGCCCGCCGTCGGCGCCGCCGCCTACCGTCTCGTCCAGGAGGCGCTGACCAACGCGGTCCGGCACGCCGGACCCGAACCGGCGGTCCGCGTCGACCTGCGCGAGGAGGACGGAGCGCTGCGCCTGTCCGTCACCGACGACGGCACCGGCCCCACCCCCGGCACCACCCCCGGCTTCGGTCTGGTCGGAATGCGGGAACGGGCCCGCAGCGTGGGTGGCACACTCGACGCCGGACCACGGGCGGGCGGCGGCTTCCAGGTGACGGCGACCCTGCCGCTGACGCCCGCGACGACTCGGGAAGGAACAGGAACCGGATGACCATCCGCGTGCTGCTCGCCGACGACCAGACCCTCGTACGGGAGGCCTTCGCGATGCTCGTCGAGTCGGCGCCCGACATGGAGGTCGTCGGCCAGGCCGCCACCGGCCGGCAGGCGGCGGAACTGGCCCGCACCGAGCGCGCCGACCTCGTCGTCATGGACATCCGCATGCCCGACCTCGACGGCATCGAGGCGACCCGCCTGATCGCCGCCGACGACGACCTCGCGGGGGTCAGGGTCCTCGTCCTCACCACCTACGACACCGACGAGAACATCGTCGACGCGCTGCGCGCCGGCGCCTCCGGCTTCCTGGTGAAGGACACCAGACCGGCCGAACTCCTCGACGCCATCCGCACGGTGGCGGCCGGCGAGGCCCTGCTCTCACCCGGCCCCACGGCCCGGCTCATCGAACGCTTCCTGCGCAGCCCGTCCGCGCCGGTCACCGCAGGACCCGAGTGCCTCTCCGACCGCGAGCGCGAGGTGCTCGCCCTGGTCGCGCGCGGCCTGAACAACACCGAGATCGCCGACTCGCTGGGCCTGAGCCCGCTCACCGCGAAGACCCACGTCAGCCGGACCATGGGCAAGCTCGGGGCGCGGGACCGGGCTCAACTCGTCATCGTGGCGTACGAGTCGGGGCTGGTGGCACCGGGGAGGTCGTGAGCCGGCCGGGGTTCAGAGCGTGTGGTGCAGCCAGCGCTGGATGGTGCTGTTGATGCTGCCGGACAGGGCGCTCAGGCTCTCGATGGCCTCACGGTCCTCGGGCCGGGGCGGAATGCCGGCGGCGGTCAGGGCGGCGTGGAGCTCCAGCCGGCGCCGGTCGCGCGGGTCGATACCGGTGCCGAGCCGGTCGGCCGGGTTGGGCGGGGCCAGCAGGTAGTCGCCCTCCGGCTGTCCGGCGGCCGCGGGCCACCAGCGGGCGTCCGTGCCGTCCGCGACGGCGCAGGGGTCGACGAAGGCATGGTTCGGGCCGTACTCGAAAGCGGTCGCGGTCATGTCGGTCTCCTCACCGAGGGGTGTCGGTTCTGCAGGACAGGAGCCGGGGCGTGGGCGCTCCGGTTGCGACCGTGGTGAAACGTCACGCCAACGGAGTCATCGGCATCTCATCGGCCGGTCGGACGAACGCTTCCGAGGGCCTTCGACTTCAGCGGCAGTACGTGTCCTGCCGGGGCCGTTCGCCGGTGGCGAGGAATCGGGAGACCGTGCGGTCGCCGCACTCGTTGCCGTGGGCGAGGTAGGCGTCGTGGCCGGTGGAGTTCACGGTGACCATGACCGCCCGCCGGCCGAGCGCCTCCCGCAGCTTCAGCGCGCCGCTGAGCGGGGTCGCGACGTCCCGTTCGTTCTGGACCAGGAGGATGTCGGACGGGCCCCGGCCGGTGATCCGTACAGGTGCCTCGCGGGGCGGGTACGGCCAGGCGGCACACGGCATCGCGTTGCGCGGCATCCCGGCGGTGAGCGGGTACTCGGCCCGGCTCTCCGCGACGCCCTTCTCGTACACGGCGGCCGACCTGGGCCAGGTCACGTCGTTGCAGAGCGTTCCCACGCCGACAGCGGTCACGTTCTGCAGTACCGACTCCGGCGGGGCGGGCGGCGCGGGCGGTACGGTGCCGGACTGCGCGGCGAGTATCAGCTTCGCGAGGGCCGGGTAACTACTCGGCCGGTAGAGGCTGTCCAGCAGGGTCTGGCGCAGGACGTTGCCGTTCAGCTCGTCCGGGTTGGCGCCGGGCCAGGGGAGCGGCTCACGGTCGAGACGGGCGGCGAGCCGCAGGAACAGCGGACGCACCTCGGCGGCCGTGTCCGCGATCCGGTCCGGGTTGTCGGGCGCCGACGCCCATGCCGCGAAGTGCGGGAACGTGTCCTCGACACCCCGCTCGTGCCCGGCGAGCCAGGCGCGGGCCACCCGGGTGGGGTCGGGGTCGTCGTTGCTGTCCAGCACGATCCGGTCCGTCCGGTGCGGGAACATCTGGCTGTACACGGCACCGACGTACGTCCCGTACGAGACACCCCACGCGGAGATCTTCCGCTCGCCCAGCGCGGCCCGGAGGCGGTCGAGGTCGCGGGCGTTGTCGCGTGTGCTGATGTGGCGGATCAGCTCACCGGCGTTGCGGACGCAGGTGGTCGAGATGCGCTCGGCGGTGGCGACGTTCTCGTCGATCGAGCCGTCCGGTGCGGGCCAGGGGCGCAGCTTGGAGGTGGCGAGGTCGGCGTGGTCCAGCCCGCAGTCGACGGAGGTGGAGGGGGAGACGCCGCGGGGTGCGAAGCCGATCAGGTCGTACTGGTCGCGTACGTCCTGCGGCAGTTTCTGTCCCTTGCCGGAAGGGTCGTTGAGGCTGGAGCCACCAGGTCCGCCGGGGATGAGGAAGAGGGTGCCGCGGCGGGATGCGGGATTCTCGGCGGGGACACGGGAGACGGCGAGGGAGATCTGTGGCCCGTCGGGGTCGGCGTGGTCCATGGGGACCTGGAGGGTGGCGCACTCCTGGCGGGGGTCGGCGCCGGCCGTGCCCGCGCAGGATCCCCAGTCGAGGGAGGCGGGTACGGCCTGGGCGGTCAGGGGTGGGAGCAGGGCGACGAGGAGGGCGGCGGGTACGGCGGTGAGGGCGAGGGTGCGTGTGGTCGATGGCATGTGTACGAGCTTTGTCGCAGCACGGCCCCGCTCACATCCGGGCAACGCCCTTGTCTTTGCTGGGGTTTACCCCAGGGGGTTGTGGTGGGCGCCTGCTTGCACGTGGCTCAACGGTGCGTATGAACTCCGTCCGGGGAAGCGCTCCGACCCTCGGCCGCCTTCAGTCGTTCCAGGGCTGCCAGCCGTACCGTGAACACCACGGCGGCCCCGGCGGCGGCGACGTACAGGAGGTCGACGGTGAGGAACAGCGTCACGATGCCACTGATCTCGGTGAGCGAGTCGGCCATGTCGAAGCGCGCGGCGGCGTACCGGCTGAGCAGTGTCGTTCCGACGAACAGGCCCCACCACAGGTTCACCGGCCACATCGGCAACCGGTGCGATTTCCCCTCGGTCGGCAGCGGTGCGCAGGCGTTCCACATGTCGGACGCGATGCGGTACGGCAGCCACAGGTTGGCCACGGGGACGAACCAGGCACCGATCGCCCATCCGGGTCCCTTGCGGAACCAGTTCGGTGCCAGGAGCTCGGTGCGGCGGCGCGTCTGGAAGAACCAGGTGATGAAGAGCGCCGCGCAGAGCAGGAAGGTGACCATCTGGACCTGTCCCGCCCTCTCGTACAGCGAGTACGTGTCCTCCAGGCTCGACACGGTCGTGGCGGTCACGTCGCCGTCGACCACCGCGCGGAGCCGGACTCCGGTGTACACGGCGAACAGGTCGCTGAGCGCGGCGGCCGCGAACGCCGCCACCACGGCGATGAGGAGGCCGCGCGAGGCGAGTGGTGGCACGCTGCTGGGCAGCGGGTGATGCGGGCTGAGCCCATTCTTGGACGCGAGCATGACGATGGCCCCCCACGGGCGGTAAGACGGCAGACACCCGCGGAAGATCGCGCGCGGACGCACGATACGTCGGACGGCGAGAGGCCGTCCATATCAATTCGCCTGTGGTCAGGGCCTCTCAGCGACCGATGCCGCCTATGAACTCCGTCCAGGCCGCCGACCCGACGACGATCACCGGACCGCCGGTCACCTTGCTGTCCCGGACGGGGACGACGCCGGGGAGTCCGGCGGCGACTTCGACGCAGTCCTCGCCGCCGTCGCCGCCGCTGTGGCTGCTCTTGCGCCAGCGTGCGGCACCGGGAAAGTCGTACGCCACTTCGACGCATTCCTCGCCGCCGCTGCCGCCGCTGTAGCTGCTCTTGCGCCAGCGTGCGTTGGTCAGGTTGTACCCGCGCATCGTCTGAAGTCCTCCGCTGCCGCTTCGATCATGGTCAGGGACGCGTCCAGTGACAGAGCTGCGGCCCGCAAAAGATCGTAATCCGCACGCACGCGCTTCACTACTGCCGGATCGTCCAGCAGATTGCCGGACAACACGGCCTCTGTATAGACGGTCGGCGGGGCGTCCTCGAACTCCAGAAGCCTCAGGATTTTGCCCATCTGTGGATGTGCCCCGGCCGAGAACGGCAGTACCTGGACGAGGGCCTTGCGGCTGCGCGCCGCCTGCGCGATGTGGTCCAGTTGCAGGGCCATCACAGAGGCGGAGCCGACGGGCACGCGCAGCACCGCCTCGTGCAGGAGGACCCAATACACCGGCCGTGTAGCGTCCTTGAGTAGCTGAGCACGTGCAATGCGAAGTGCGACCATTTCATCGACATACTCGTCCGTGGTGAGCGGATTGCTCGCGAAGTAGATCGAGCGGGCGTACTCGGGTGTCTGGAGGAGGCCCGGTACCACGGCTGGCGCCCACTCGCAGATGTTCGTCGCTAGCCGCTCCAGCTCTGCTGCGTGTGCGAAGTACTCCGCGTACGGCTGCTCCTTGATGAGTTTGCGCCAGAGCCGTTCGAAAAAGCCGTCGGTTTGTAGTGACTCATCGATCCGCCGGGCCACATCCAATTGCGGCTTACGAATCGCCTGTTCGAACTGGCCGATGTAGCCGCCCGACACGAACACCCGCGCACCCAGCTCCACCTGCGTGAACCCCGCGTCCTCGCGCCGGCGCTTCAGTTCCGCGCCGAAGAACTCCCACGCCGCTTGACGCGAACCATTGGCCATGACAAACCCCCTTGTGCTGACTCGCGCTTGTAGAGCGCGAGCCCCTCCCGAGTGTAGACACGGAATGTCACCCTTGGGGTACGAAGAGTGAAAGCCGAAAGGGAAGGGGAGCACGGTGAAGGCACGGCACTCGGCGCTCTGCGTCGAAGAAGCGGAGGAAGTGGTGAAGGAATTGCGGGCGGCACTCGCGAAGGCCGGAATTTCCCTGCCGTCACTGGGACTGGACCCGGTGAGTCTCGCGCGGGAGGCGCCCTGTCCGCTCATCGAACTGGGGCGGTGTTCCGTGGAGACCGCGCGGCGGATCGCGGCGGCGGTGCTGCGGTGAAGCCGCCCGTCGGCGCGTATGTCGTGGACACCAGGACCGAGCGGATCGGTGTGGTCATGGGGCATGAGGGGCCCTACGTCCAGCTGAGGCCGTACGGCGGCGGCCGGGAGTGGGACGCCGACCCCGGTGTCGTACGGCGCGCGACCTCCGCCGAGCGGCTGCGCGCGGCGACGGCGTACGCCAATGCCCGGAGTCGCGGTGAGGTGCCCTGAACGTGGGCGACAATGGATGCCATGAGTCTGTTCCGCGACGACGGCATCGTGCTGCGCACCCAGAAGCTGGGTGAGGCGGACCGGATCATCACACTGCTCACGCGCGGTCACGGGCGGGTACGCGCGGTGGCGAGGGGCGTGCGCCGGACGAAGTCGAAGTTCGGTGCGCGTCTCGAACCGTTCTCGCACGTCGACGTGCAGTTCTTCTCGAAGGGGAGCGAGCTGATCGGGCGCGGCCTGCCGCTGTGCACGCAGAGCGAGACGATCGCGCCGTACGGCGGCGGGATCGTGACGGACTACGCGCGGTACACGGCCGGGACGGCCATGCTGGAGACGGCCGAGCGGTTCACCGATCACGAGGGCGAGCCGGCGGTGCAGCAGTACCTGCTGCTGGTCGGGGCCCTGCGGACGCTGGCGAGGGGCGAGCACGCCCCGCATCTCGTACTCGACGCGTTCCTGCTGCGCTCCCTCGCCGTCAACGGGTACGCGCCCAGCTTCACCGACTGCGCGAAGTGCGGGATGCCCGGACCGAACCGGTTCTTCTCGGTCGCGTCGGGCGGCGTCGTCTGCGCCGACTGCCGGGTGCCCGGCAGCGTCGTACCCTCGCCGCAGGCCCTGGGGCTCCTCGGAGCGCTGCTTACGGGAGACTGGGGGACCGCGGACGCGTGCGAGGCGCGGTACGTCCGGGAGGGGAGCGGACTGGTGTCCGCCTACCTGCACTGGCATCTGGAGCGCGGGCTGCGCTCGCTGAGGTACGTAGAGAAGTAAGCACGAGGAGACGAGAGACACATGGTGGTACGCGGGTTCCTGGGGCGTCAGCGCCGGGAGTACAGGACGCCGGAACCGCACCCGTCCGGCGCGCGGCCTCCGAAGATCCCCGGGGAACTGGTCCCCAAGCATGTGGCGATCGTCATGGACGGCAACGGGCGGTGGGCGAAGGAGCGGGGGCTGCCGCGTACCGAGGGGCACAAGGTCGGCGCCGAGCGGGTGCTGGACGTGCTCCAGGGCGGGGTCGAGATGGGGGTCGGCGCGATCTCGCTGTACGCCTTCTCCACCGAGAACTGGAAGCGGTCGCCGGACGAGGTGCGCTTCCTGATGAACTTCAACCGGGACTTCATCCGCAAGACGCGCGACACGCTCGACGAGCTGGGGATCCGGGTGCGGTGGGTCGGGCGGATGCCCAAACTGTGGAAGTCGGTGGCCAAGGAGCTCCAGGTCGCCCAGGAGCAGACGAAGGACAACGACCGGCTGACGCTGTACTTCTGCATGAACTACGGCGGGCGGGCGGAGATCGCGGACGCCGCGCAGGCGCTCGCGGAGGACGTGCGGGCCGGGCGGCTCGACCCGTCGAAGGTCAACGAGAAGACCCTGCAGAAGTACATGTACTACCCGGACATGCCGGACGTGGACCTGTTCCTGCGGCCGAGCGGGGAGCAGCGGACGTCGAACTACCTGCTGTGGCAGAGCGCGTACGCCGAGATGGTCTTCCAGGACGTCCTGTGGCCGGACTTCGACCGGCGTGACCTGTGGCGGGCGTGCCTGGAGTTCGCCTCCCGCGACCGGCGGTTCGGCGGGGCGATCCCGAACGAGGAGCTGCTGGCCATGGAGGGCACGCAGCCTGACGGCTGACGCCGGAGCGCAGGGCGTTAGGGTTCCGCCTCATGGATCACCAGGGGCGGGACACCATTCAGGACAGTGGCACCGGTGCCGTCGAGCTGGTCTACCGGCCGACGCGCACCGACATCCTCCAGGGCATTCAGGTCCGTGCACGTGTGCGCGGGCTGGCGCCGGTGCGGTGGATATTCGTCGTGCTGTTCGCCGGATTCGCCGCGTTCACCGCGCTCGGAGGGGTGGACGCCGCGGTGCTGACCGCGCTCTCGCTGCTGACCTCGGTCCTGATCTGGGGCACGCCCCGGCTCCAGGCCGGCCAGGTGTTCCGGGCCGTCTCGTGGCAGGGCGAGTACCGCGTCACGGTGACCGACGCCGGGATCACGGTCGAGACCGAGCACACGACGGTGGTGCAGCGCTGGACGCTGTTCCGCGGCTACCGCGAGACTTCCGAGCACGTGGTGCTGCTCAGTCGTGACCCGGGCATTCTGGTTCTGGAGGTCGAACCCAAGCGCGGGCTGCGCGGTGAGGAGGACCTCCGGCGCCTGCGGGCTCTGCTCGATAGGCACCTTGCGCGCGTGTGACGGCTTTCCGCGGGGTTGGAGCGGGCCGGGGGTGGGTTGCGCTGCCCGGCGCTCGCGGGGTGCCGTCGCGCCCACCCGTGCCGCCCCGCGGCACGACTGCCCGCGGCTGACGGGGCGGCTGCCCGCGGTTGCGTCATGCCGTCGCGCACTCCGCGCAGGTGCCGAAGATCTCGACCGTGTGGGCCACGTTGACGTAGCCGTGTTCCGCCGCGATGGCCTCCGCCCATTTCTCCACCGCCGGGCCCTCCACCTCGACCGCCTTGCCGCAGCTGCGGCAGACCAGGTGGTGGTGGTGGTCGCCGGTGGAGCAGCGGCGGTAGACGGACTCGCCGTCGGCGGTGCGCAGGACGTCGACCTCGCCTGCGTCGGCGAGGGACTGCAGGGTGCGGTAGACCGTGGTGAGCCCGACCGAGTCGCCCTTGTGCTTGAGCATGTCGTGGAGTTCCTGCGCGCTGCGGAACTCGTCGACCTCCTGAAGGCAAGCCGCCACAGCGGCACGCTGCCGGGTGGAGCGGCCCTTCACGGGCGGTCCTGCGGTCGTCACCGGATTGCCTCCTCACATCTGGCCCCGTCTGCCCGGGCCATTGTGCCAGTCCGGGCGGAGGGCAGTCAGGCGCCGACCGTGTCGCCGGCCTCGCGGCTGGCCGGAATCGCGCACTCCGCGGGGTCGCCGCCGGGTTGGGCGGCGGCCAGTGCCCGGGCGCGGCGGCGGGCCAGCGGGGCGGCCAGCGCGGTCAGTGCGATGAACGCGGCGATGGTCAGCAGCACGATCGTCGCGCCGGGCGGCACGTCCTGGTAGTACGAGGTGACCGTGCCGCCGATGGTCACGCTCACGCCGATCGCGACGGCGATGGCGAAGGTGGCGGCGAAGCTGCGGGTGAGCTGCTGGGCCGCCGCGACGGGCACCACCATGAGCGCGCTCACCAGCAGCAGGCCGACCACGCGCATCGCGACGGAGACGGTCACCGCGGCCGTGACCGCCGTGAGCAGGTTCAGGAACCGCACCGGCAGGCCCGTCACCCGGGCGAACTCCTCGTCCTGGCTGACCGCGAACAGTTGCCGGCGCAGACCGACCGTGACGAGGACCACGAAGGCCGCCAGCACACAGATCGCGGTGACGTCGGACGTGGAGACCGTCGACAGCGAGCCGAAGAGGAACGAGGAGAGGTTCGAGGTGGAGCCGCCGGGGGCGAGGCTGGTGAACATGACGCCGCCGGCCATACCGCCGTAGAAGAGCATCGCGAGGGCGATGTCGCCGCGGGTCCTGGCGTACCAGCGGACCAGTTCCATGAAGACGGCGCCGAGGACGGAGACGAGCGTCGCCATCCACACCGGGGACCAGGAGAACAGGAAGCCGAGGCCGACGCCGGTCATGGCTACGTGGCCGATGCCGTCGCCCATGAGGGCCTGGCGGCGCTGGACGAGGTAGATGCCGACGGCGGGGGCGGTGATGCCGACCAGGACGGCGGCGAGCAGCGCCCGCTGCATGAAGGCGTAGTCGAGGATGTCCATCGGATTCAGCTCAGCAGTCCTGTGCGGATCGGTTCGGCGCCCGCGGGGGCGTGCGGGTGGACGTGGTCGTGGCCGGGCAGGGCGTGCTGGCCGACGGCCTTGGGGGGCGGGCCGTCGTGCAGGACGCAGCCGTCGCGGAGCACGACCGCCCGGTCGATCAGGGGCTCCAGGGGGCCCAGTTCGTGCAGGACGAGGAGGACCGTGGCGCCCTCGGCGACCTGGACCTTCAGCGTCTCGGCGAGGATCTCCTGGCTGGCCAGGTCGACGCCCGCCATCGGCTCGTCCATGATCAGCAGTTCGGGGGCGGCGGCGAGCGCGCGGGCGATCAGGACCCGCTGGTGCTGGCCGCCGGAGAGGGCGTCGACGGAGTCCTTCGCCCTGTCCGCCATGCCGACCAGGTCCAGGGCGTGGCGTACGGCCTCGTGGTCGGCCTTGCGGAAGAGGCCGAAGCGGGTGCGGGCCAGGCGGCCGGAGGAGACGACCTCGGTGACCGTGGCGGGCACGCCGCCGGCGGCGGTGGTGCGCTGCGGGACGTAGCCCATGCGCGCCCAGTCGCGGAACCGGTGCCGCGGGGTGCCGAACAGCTCGATCTCGCCCGCGCTGACGGGCACCTGGCCGATGACGCTGCGCACGGCCGTCGACTTGCCGGAGCCGTTGGCGCCGAGCAGGGCGACGACCTCACCGCGGTGCACGGTGAGGTCGATGCCGCGCAGGACGGGGCGCGAGCCCAGCTCGGCGCGGACGCCGCGCAGGGAGATGACGGGCTCGGTCGTCATGCCGTCCTCCGGTGGTTCGTCGGTCACTTGGTTCCCAGGGCCGTCTGCAGGGCCTTGAGGTTGGCTTCCATGACCTGGAAGTAGTCGTCGCCTCGGGAGGCGTCGGTGATGCCCTCCAGCGGGTCCAGGACGTCCGTCTTCAGTCCGGTGTCGCCGGCGAGGGTCCTGGCGGTCTTGTCGCTGACGAGCGTCTCGTAGAAGACGGTGGTGACGCCGTCGGCCTTCGCCATCTTCTGGAGTTCCTTCACGCGGGCCCCGCTGGGCTCGGACTCGGGGTCCAGGCCGCTGATGGCCTCCTCGGTCAGTCCGTAGCGCTCGGCGAGGTAGCCGAAGGCGGCGTGCGTGGTGATGAAGACGCTGTTCTTCTTGTCCGCGAGGCCGGTCTCGAACTTCTCGTCGAGCTCGTTCAGCTTGCCGACCAGGGTCTCGGTGTTCTTCCTGTAGTCGGCGGCGTGGTCCGGGTCGGCCTTCTCGAAGGCCTTGCCGACGCCCTCGGCGACCTCGGCGTACTTGACCGGGTCGAGCCAGACGTGGGGGTCCTTGCCGCCCTCGTGCTCGTGCTCGTGGCCGTGCTCTTCCTCGGAGTGTTCCTCCTCGGCGTGCTCCTCCTCGTGGCCGCCGGCCTCGGTGCCGTGCTCCTCCAGGGAGGTCAGGGTCGCCGCGTCGATCTTCGTCCCCACCGGGGACTGGCCGATGGCCTCGTCGACGGAGGGCTGGAGGCCCTTGAGGTAGAGCGCCGCGTCGGACTCCTCGAGCTGCGCGGTCTGCTTGGCGCTGATCTCCAGGTCGTGCGGCTCCTGGCCGGGCTCGGTGAGACTGGTGACGTTGACGTGCTCGCCGCCGATCTGCTCGGCGAGGAAGGCCATCGGGTAGAACGACGCGACGACATCGAACTTGTCGGTGTTGCCCGCGGCGGCACTGTCGGAGGAACAGGCGGTCAGGGTGCCGAGGCCGAGGGCGGTGACCGCGGCCAGAGCGGCCGCGGATATGTGATGTCGTCGTACGTTCATGACAGTCATTTTCAACAAATATGGAAACCGTTGTCAACAAAGCACGTGAGAGCGCTGTAGGGGGCACCGAATTGGTCGCGGGGCAGGCCGCGCCGGTAGCCTGAGGGCTTCGCTGGAAGCAAACTCGCTTCGTCGCCCGTCGTCGTAATGAAGAGAGCACCGTGGCCGCCGACAAGATCGACACCATCGTCAGCCTGAGCAAGCGCCGTGGCTTCGTATACCCCTGCAGTGAGATCTACGGCGGCCAGCGTGCCGCCTGGGACTACGGGCCGCTGGGCGTCGAGCTCAAGGAGAACCTGAAGCGCCAGTGGTGGCGCTACATGGTGACGTCGCGCGAGGACGTGGTCGGTCTCGACTCGTCCGTCATCCTGGCCCCCGAGGTGTGGGTGGCCTCCGGCCACGTCGCCACCTTCACGGACCCGCTGACCGAGTGCACCTCCTGCCACAAGCGGTTCCGCGCGGACCACCTGGAGGAGGCGTACGAGGAGAAGAAGGGCCGCGCCCCGGAGAACGGCCTCGCCGACCTCAGCTGCCCCAACTGCGGCAACAAGGGCACCTTCACCGAGCCCAAGCAGTTCTCGGGTCTGCTCTCCACCCACCTCGGCCCGACGCAGGACTCCGGCTCCATCGCCTACCTGCGCCCCGAGACCGCCCAGGGCATCTTCACCAACTTCGCCCAGGTGCACACCACTTCGCGCAAGAAGCCGCCGTTCGGCATCGCCCAGATGGGCAAGTCCTTCCGCAACGAGATCACGCCCGGCAACTTCATCTTCCGCACCCGCGAGTTCGAGCAGATGGAGATGGAGTTCTTCGTCAAGCCGGGCGAGGACGAGAAGTGGCAGGAGTACTGGATGGAGCAGCGCTGGAACTGGTACACCGGTCTCGGCCTGCGCGAGGAGAACATGCGGTGGTACGAGCACCCGCAGGAGAAGCTCTCCCACTACTCCAAGCGCACCGCTGACATCGAGTACCGCTTCCAGTTCGGCGGCAGCGAGTGGGGCGAGCTGGAGGGTGTCGCCAACCGCACCGACTACGACCTCTCCTCCCACTCCAAGGCCTCCGGCCAGGACCTCGCCTACTACGACCAGGAGGCCGGGGAGCGCTGGACGCCGTACGTCATCGAGCCGGCGGCCGGTGTCGGCCGGGCGATGCTCGCCTTCCTGCTCGACGCGTACGTCGAGGACGAGGCGCCCAACGCCAAGGGCAAGATGGAGAAGCGGACCGTGCTGCGGCTCGACCACCGCCTCGCGCCGGTGAAGGCGGCGGTGCTCCCGCTGTCCCGCAACGCGGAGCTGTCGCCGAAGGCGAAGGGTCTCGCGCAGGCCCTGCGCCAGCACTGGAACATCGAGTTCGACGACGCCGGCGCGATCGGGCGCCGTTACCGTCGCCAGGACGAGATCGGTACGCCGTTCTGCGTCACCGTCGACTTCGACACGCTGGACGACAACGCGGTGACGGTGCGTGAGCGCGACACGATGAAGCAGGAGCGGGTGTCGCTGGACCAGATCGAGGGGTACCTCGCGTCCCGTCTGATCGGCGCGTAACCGCTGGCCGCGGGGGGTCGTACGGGGAGCTCAGCCCCCGTGGACCCCGCGTGGCCGTCGGCCGCCGGGACCGTACCAGGGGGCTCCGCCCCCTGGCCCCCAGGCCTTCGCCCACCCGCCACCCGACTCGGTCGGCGGGTGGGCTCACGCAGCGGTCGGGTCCACCGTCGCCTGGTGCGCCTCCGTCAGGTGCTCCTGTGCCTTGAGCCAGGGCAGGAACTGGGCGCCTCTGCGCCAGCCGCAGGTGTCGCACCGGATCGTCCGCTGCACACCGGTGCGCTGGACGCGCACGATGTACTCACGGCCGTGCAGGTCCCAGCGGCTGACCTTGCTCGTGTCGATCTGCGACATGGCTCCTCCGGAGTCCGGGCGGGGTGTCGCCGTTCTACTGCCCCGCACCCACCACGGTCAGTCGCGCCACCACCCCGCCCCGCCCTCCGCGGGCAGTCGCGCCACCACCCCGCCCCCGCCCTCCGCGGGCAGTCGTGCCGCTGGGGCGGCACGGGTGGGCGCGACGGCACCCCGCAAGCACCGGGCCGCGCGAACACCCCCGTCCCACACCAACGCGGGGCACCCGTACGGCGCCGGGCCGCGCGAACACCCCCGCCCCACACCAACGCGGGGCACCCGTACGGCGCCGGGCCGCGCGAACACCCCCCGCCCCACACCAGCACAGGGCACCCCGTACGGTGCCGGGGCCGCAGCCCCACCCCCGGCCCACATGCCGAAGCCCCGCCGAACCGATCAGGCGCTCACGCCCGCACTCCGTCGCATCTCCGTCGACTCCAGCCGCTCCGCCGTGCGTTCGGCGGTCCTACGGGCCCAGCGGCCCGAGCTCGCCGCGCCCACGACCAGCACCGCGAGGCCGCAGCCCGCGAGGATCCACCACCCCGGCCGCGCCGCCGTCACGAACGCGTCCGCGTACGACGACGAGCCCACCCCCGCCGCCAGCACCGCGCCGATCACCGCGACGCCCAGCGCCTGCCCCAGCTGACGGCTGGTGGAGGCGACCGCCGAGGCCACCCCCGCCTGCGCGGTCGGCATGCCGGAGACGGCGGTGTTGGTGATCGGGGCGTTGACGAAGCCGAAGCCGACGCCGAACAGGACGTACCCGATGAAGAGGGTGACGTCGGACGTCTCGGCCTCGAACAGGGCGAAGAGAAGCCCGCTGACCGTCATCGCGCCGCCGGCGATCAGCAGCGGCAGCCGCGGCCCCCGGCTGCCGACCAGCCGGCCGGAGAGCGGGGCGCACAGAAAGGTCGGGACGGCCATCGGAAGCATCCACAGGCCCGCGTCCAGGGCGCTCAGCCCCCGTACGTTCTGCAGGTACAGCGTGGACAGGAACAGGAAGCCGCCGAGCGAGGCGAACGCGCTCACGGCTATCACCGTGGCCCCGCTGAACGGAGCGGAGCGGAAGAAGCGCAGGTCGATGAGGGGTTCGCGGCGGCGCGGCTCGTACCACAGCAGGGCGAGCAGGGCGACGAGCGCCACGGCGGCGAAGGGCGCGGTCGCCGGGAGGGAGGCGTGCGGGGCCTCGATGATCGCGTACGTCAGGGAGCCGAACAGGACGATCACCAGGAACTGGCCGACCGGGTCCGGGCGCCGGGCCTTCGGGGCGCGGGACTCCGGGACGAAACGCCAGGTGAGCAGCAGCGCGGCCAGCCCCACCGGCAGGTTGATCCAGAAGATGGAGCGCCAGCCGACCGACTCCACCAGCAGCCCGCCGACCAGCGGTCCCGCGGCCATCGAGATGCCGACGACCGCACCCCACGCGCCGATCGCGCGGGCCCGTTCACGGGGGTCGGTGAAGGTGTTGGTGATGATCGACATGGCGACCGGGTTGAGCATCGAGCCGCCGACCGCCTGGATCATCCGGAACGCGACCAGCGACGTCAGGTCCGGCGCCAGTGAGCACAGCACCGAGCCGAAGGTGAAGATCACCAGGCCCGCCATGAACACCCGTCTGCGGCCGATCCGGTCGGCGGTGGAGCCGGCCAGCATCAGCAGGGAGGCCAGGACGAGGGTGTACGCGTCGATGGTCCACTGCAGACCCGAGGTGCTTGCGTCGAAGTCCCTCTGCAGGGCGGGCAGGGCGACGTTGAGGACCGTGTTGTCCAGGCTCACGATCAGCAGGCTCATGCAGCAGATCGCGAGCACCAGCATGCGTCGGCCATGGCTGAGCTCGGGCATGGGGGCCATCGTACGCGATTTCGATAGTGCGGTTAACTAATGACCGTTACACGATCATCGGGTGCCGACGTGCCGGGTACCCCTCGGGATGCGGGACAATGGGGGAATGCCCACTTCCTCGCCGACCACGGACACGACCCTGCGCATCGGCCCGCACACGGTTCAGCCGCCCGTCGTGCTCGCCCCCATGGCCGGGATCACCAACGCGCCCTTCCGCACCCTGTGCAGGGAGTTCAGCGGCGGCAAGGGCCTGTTCGTCAGCGAGATGATCACCACCCGGGCGCTGGTCGAACGCAACGACAAGACCATGCAGCTCATCAGGTTCGACGAGACCGAGAAGCCGCGCTCCATCCAGCTCTACGGCGTCGACCCGGCGACCGTCGGCAAGGCCGTCCGCATGATCGCGGAGGAGGACCTCGCCGACCACATCGACCTCAACTTCGGCTGCCCGGTCCCCAAGGTGACCCGCAAGGGCGGCGGCTCGGCCCTCCCGTACAAGCGGAACCTGCTGCGGTCCATCCTGCGCGAGGCGGTCAGCGGGGCCGGGGACCTGCCGGTGACGATGAAGATGCGCAAGGGCATCGACGACGACCACCTGACCTACCTGGACGCCGGCCGGATCGCCGTCGAGGAGGGCGTGACCGCCATCGCGCTGCACGGCCGTACCGCCGCCCAGCACTACGGCGGCACCGCCGACTGGGACGCCATCGCCCGGCTGAAGGAGCACGTCCCGGAGATCCCGGTGCTCGGCAACGGCGACATCTGGTCGGCCCGGGACGCGCTGCGGATGGTGCGCGAGACCGGCTGCGACGGGGTGGTCGTGGGGCGTGGCTGCCTCGGCCGGCCGTGGCTGTTCTCGGACCTGGTGGCCGCCTTCGAGGGACGCGCCGACGCCTTCGTACGGCCCACGCTCCGCGAGGTCGCCGACGTCATGGTCCGGCACGCCACGCTGCTGGGGGAGTGGATCGGCGACGAGTCGCGCGGGGTGATCGACTTCCGCAAGCACGTGGCCTGGTACCTGAAGGGCTTCGCGGTCGGCTCCGAGATGCGCAAGCGGCTCGCGATCACCTCCTCGCTGGAGGAGCTGCGGGCCGGGCTCGACGAGCTGGACCTCGACCAGCCCTGGCCGGCCGGCGCCGACGGCCCCCGCGGCCGTACGTCCGGCAACAACCGGGTGGTGCTGCCGGACGGCTGGCTGAAGGACCCGTACGACTGCGCGGGCGTCGGCGAGGAGGCGGAACTGGACACCTCCGGCGGCTGATCAGCCCTCGGTGGGGTGCGGGACGGAGCCGTAGGCCGTCAGGAAGCGGTCGCGGAACGAGCTCATCTTCCACACGGGCGCGTCCTGTGCCGGGCGGAGGCCCTCCGTCCAGTTCCAGGCGTCGATCTTCTCCAGCACCTCCGGGTCCTTGGCGACGATCGACACCGGCACGTCCCGGCCCGCGTTCCTGCCGCTGACGCGGCTGATGGGCTGGTGGTCCCCGAGGAAGACGAGGACGGTGTCGTCGGTGCCGTAGCGCTCCAGCCACTGGGTGAGGCTGGTGAGCGAGTACTCGATCGACCTGCCGTACTCCCGCCGCGACTCGGTGGAGTCGGCCATGACGTCGGACGTCTTCCTGCCCGCCTTCTCGATGGCGTCGAAGACCGAGCCGTCGCCGAGTTCGTCCCAGCCGACCAGTTCCGGGATCGGCGCCCAGGGCTGGTGGCTGGAGGTGAGGATGACCTCCGACATCAGCGGCTTGTCGCGCTTCCTGCCGTGCTCCAGGCGCTGGAAGGCTTCCAGGGCGTACTGGTCCGGCATGGTCGACCAGCTGAACTTCGGCCCCTCGTAGCCGAGGTCGAAGGCGTCGTAGACCTTGTCGAGGCCGTGCCACTCGGCCTCCGGCCAGGCCTTCTGCACGCCCGGCATGACGCCGACGGTGTCCCAGGCGCCGGTCTTCCGGAACGCCTTGGTGAGGGTGAGGTGGTCGCCGGAGGTGACGGTGCGGTAGCGCTGCTGGTTGTCGATCCACAGGCCGGACAGGGTGGTGGAGTGGCCGAGCCAGCTGTTGCCGCCGTACGTCGCCGAGGTGAGCCAGCCGCTGCGGGCGTGGTAGCCCGCCTTCGTGAGCGCGGCGGTGCGGGTGTCGAGGGTGTGGACGACGCCGGGGGCGATCAGCGGGTCCTCGACGGCGGTGCGGCCGTAGCTCTCGATGAAGGCGAGGACGACGTCCTTGCCGCGCAGGTCCGGGACGAGCTGGTCGGGGGGAGTGGCGCCGAAGGCGTCCGCCCGCGCCTCCTTCGCGAACGCCGCCTCGTCGCGCAGGGTGTCCACCACGCGCTGCGTCTGCCCCGTCAGGGCGTCCACGGCGGGGTCGGAGGCGACCGGCATGCCGGCGACCTGGACCCCGAGCGCCGCGCAGGTGACCCAGACCGTCCCCGCGATCAGCGCGCCCGGGGTGGCGTGGACGCGGTGCCGGGCCAGCAGGTTGCCGAGCCGGACGGTGGCCAGCGCCATGACGCCCACGAGGAGCAGGACGAGGACGACCGCGCCGACGGCGGCGGCGGTCGCGGTCGCGGAGCCCATCGAGTCCGCGACGTAGCTCTGCGCGTCGTCGAGCAGCCCCCAGTCGAGTACGACGTTGAAGCCGCGGCCCAGGTATTCGGTGAACCCGATGTCCAGCAGGTTCAGCACGGTCAGGACGCCGATGCCCGCCCCGTACAGCGCCGCCACGACGATCCGCGGCCGGCGCGGCAGGGCGAGCAGCAGGACGGCCCCGATGATCGCCTCCGCCGGTATCCGGGTGAACCGGTCGGGCCGGAGCCCCAACGCGGTGTTCGGCATCAGGAGGGCGCCGACGACGAGGGCGGCGGCGAGGACGTGGACCGCCCGGCGGAGGGTGCGGGCGGCGACGGGGTGAGCGTCCCGTGCGTCGCGCAGGCGTGTGCGGATGCGCGTGTCGCGCAGATGTGTGAAGACAGGCAACCCGGAGGTTCCTTCCGTGCCGAGCCCGGTGAGAGGCGGACCCGGCGTGGGGGTCCGGGTCCGCCGTCATTCCGTACGGGCGGCGGGAACGGTGTGTTCACCTGGTCCGCATGGTGAAATCCGGCCCGCTGTGGCAGCGTGATTCTCGCCACCCTTGATAAGGGTTGCGCTCAGATGAGCGGATCTTGGGCGACTGCACTTCTCAAAGGGTGGCACTCAGTGCCATCTCTTGATCGTTCATCGAGCGAAATCAGACGTGGCGATTGCCGCTCATGTGAGCGCCCAGGGGTCGATGGAAAGGCTTGCGCGTTCAAGAAGTGAAAACATTCGGCCGTCACGGCTTGCCAAGCTTTGACTTTCGATCCGCTGGCGGACGACCGGTTACAGGCGTATGACGCACAAGTGGACGTACCCAGAAGCCTTTGATCTGGGTACATTCTCGCCGTCAGGGCAGCCACCGCGTCCTCGAGGAGTCGAGACCCGTGTCGGAAAACAAAGATCCCCACGTAGCGAAGTTCGTTTACGACTTCACCGAGGGCAACAAGGACCTGAAGGACCTCCTGGGCGGCAAGGGTGCCAACCTCGCCGAGATGACCAACCTGGGCCTTCCCGTCCCGCCCGGCTTCACCATCACCACCGAGGCCTGCAAGACCTACCTCGACAGTGGCGAGGAGCCGGCGGCACTGCGTGACGAGGTGAGTGCGCACCTCGACGCCCTCGAGACGACCATGGGCAAGAAGCTCGGCCAGGCCGACAACCCCCTCCTCGTGTCGGTCCGCTCCGGGGCGAAGTTCTCCATGCCGGGCATGATGGACACCGTCCTCAACATCGGCCTCTCCGACAAGTCCGTGCAGGGCCTCGCCCAGCAGGCCGGCGACGACCGGTTCGCATGGGACTCCTACCGGCGCCTCATCCAGATGTTCGGCAAGACCGTCCTCGGCGTCGACGGCGAGCTGTTCGAGGACGCGCTGGAGGCGGCGAAGGCGGCCAAGAAGGTCACCGTCGACACCGAGCTGGAGGCGGCCGACCTCAAGAAGCTCGTCACCAAGTTCAAGAAGATCGTCAAGACCGAGGCGGGGCGGGACTTCCCGCAGGACCCGCGCGAGCAGATGGACCTCGCCATCAAGGCGGTCTTCGACTCCTGGAACGGCGACCGCGCCAAGCTCTACCGCCGCCAGGAGCGCATCCCGCACGACCTCGGCACCGCCGTCAACGTCTGCTCCATGGTCTTCGGCAACCTCGGCCCGGACTCGGGCACGGGTGTCGCGTTCACCCGCGATCCCGCCTCCGGCCACCAGGGCGTCTACGGCGACTACCTGCAGAACGCGCAGGGCGAGGACGTGGTCGCGGGCATCCGCAACACCGTGCCGCTCGCGGAGCTGGAGTCGATCGACAAGAAGTCGTACGACCAGCTCATGCAGATCATGGAGACGCTGGAGAACCACTACCTGGACCTGTGCGACATCGAGTTCACGATCGAGCGCGGCCAGCTGTGGATGCTCCAGACCCGCGTCGGCAAGCGCACCGCGGGCGCGGCCTTCCGCATCGCCACCCAGCTGGTGGACCAGGGCCTGATCGACGAGGCCGAGGCGCTCAGCCGCGTCAACGGCGCCCAGCTCGCCCAGCTGATGTTCCCCCGCTTCGACGAGAGCGCCAAGGTCGAGAAGGTCGGCCGGGGCATCGCGGCCTCGCCGGGCGCGGCGGTCGGCAAGGCGGTCTTCGACTCGTACACCGCCGTCAAGTGGTCCCGCTCCGGTGAGAAGGTCATCCTCGTCCGCCGCGAGACCAACCCCGACGACCTGGACGGCATGATCGCCGCCGAGGGCATCCTCACCTCGCGCGGCGGCAAGACCTCCCACGCGGCCGTCGTCGCGCGCGGTATGGGCAAGACCTGTGTCTGCGGCGCCGAGGAGCTGGAGGTCGACACCAAGCGCCGCCGGATGACCGTGCCCGGCGGGCACGTCGTCGAGGAGGGCGACGTCATCTCGATCGACGGCTCCTCCGGCAAGGTCTACCTGGGCGAGGTCCCGGTCGTCCCGTCGCCGGTCGTCGAGTACTTCGAGGGCCGCATGCACCCGGGCGCCGACGACGCCGACGAACTGGTCGAGGCCGTGCACCGCATGATGGCCTTCGCCGACCGCAAGCGCCGGCTGCGCGTGCGCGCCAACGCCGACAACGCCGAGGACGCGCTGCGCGCCCGCCGCTTCGGCGCCCAGGGCATCGGCCTGTGCCGCACCGAGCACATGTTCCTCGGCGACCGCCGCGAACTGGTCGAACGCCTGATCCTCGCCGACACCGAGGCCGAGCGCGAGGAGTCCCTGAAGGCCCTGCTCCCGCTCCAGAAGCGGGACTTCGTGGAGCTCTTCGAGGCGATGGACGGCCTCCCGGTCACCGTCCGCCTCCTCGACCCGCCGCTGCACGAGTTCCTGCCCGACATCACCGAGCTGTCGGTCCGCGTCGCCCTCGCCGAGTCCCGGCAGGAGCCGCACGAGAACGAGCTGCGCCTGCTCCAGGCCGTGCACCGGCTGCACGAGCAGAACCCGATGCTGGGTCTGCGCGGTGTCCGCCTCGGCCTGGTCATCCCCGGCCTGTTCACCATGCAGGTGCGGGCCATCGCGGAGGCGGCGGCCGAGCGCAAGGCGGCCAAGGCCGACCCGCGTGCGGAGATCATGATCCCGCTCGTCGGCACGGTCCAGGAGCTGGAGATCGTCCGCGAGGAGGCCGACCAGGTCATCGCCGAGGTCGAGCAGACCACCGGCACCAGGCTGAAGCTCGCCATCGGCACGATGATCGAACTGCCGCGCGCCGCGCTGACCGCCGGCCAGATCGCGGAGGCGGCGGAGTTCTTCTCCTTCGGCACGAACGACCTCACCCAGACGGTGTGGGGCTTCTCCCGCGACGACGTGGAGGCATCGTTCTTCACGGCGTACCTGGAGAAGGGCATCTTCGGGGTGTCGCCGTTCGAGACGATCGACAAGGACGGCGTGGGCTCCCTGGTCGCCGCCGCCGCGCAGGCCGGCCGTGCCACCCGCCCCGACCTGAAGCTCGGCGTCTGCGGCGAGCACGGCGGCGACCCGGAGTCGGTCCACTTCTTCCACGAGGTCGGCCTGGACTACGTCTCCTGCTCCCCGTTCCGCATCCCGGTCGCCCGCCTGGAAGCCGGCCGCGCGGCCGTCACGTCGGCGGGCAGCGACCACCGGTAGGGGCACGCGAAGCCCCGGAGCCGTCGCCTGTCACCCGACCACCCTCACCGATCGGTGGCGGCTCCGGACCACGAAAGAGGGGCGGGCAACCCGTGCGGGGGTGCCCGCCCCTCTCACACAAGGGGCTCGTCCCCCACGCACGAGTCCAGCACGCGGAGGTACTCGGGCCCGAGATCTTCCAGCCGGGACCTGATCCAACGTCTCCCGGACTCGTCGAGCACACTCCAACGCTGGGAAAGCGCATGCCGCGAACGGCGCTCACGGGTGAACACGCTGCTGCCCAGAGCGCTCGCGAACCCATGGCAGATGTCCGCGATCAGGTGGATCTCGCCCAGACGATCCACCTCGGCAGGGTCATCAGTGGTGACGGCGACTTCGGAGCGGGCCAACAGGCGAATCTCCAGAACCCCTCGCGTCAGCAACTCGCTGATCACCTTGCGTGCCGTACGTCTCTTCATCCGGCGCCCCCGAACACGGATCGGCGTATCCCACAGGCGCACGGGGACCGACGGTCGCCCCGGTGCGTTCGCTCGGGCTGCTGTCCTTCGACGGCAGGTCCCGATGTAGTGTCCCGTGCCGGACTCACGGAGCCGCCGTGGCGGGGGAGCACAGGGAGCAGCAGTGCCACTGGGGATACGCAGGAGCAGCATCAGGCCGTTGAGCAGCATGGGCGGGTACGCCGTCGACCCCTGGAAGTCGTTCCGGCGCACGGTCGGGGTGGTGCTCTTCGGGTGGGCCGCCGCGGCCGTCACCGCGGGGGCGTCCTACCTGGCGTTGCGCTGGGTGTGGGTGCCCATCGCCGTGGGCGTTGTGCTGTGCCTGGCGTTCGCCTTGCTCCTGGCGCTGCTCCATCGCGCGGGGTGGATCGCCCTGCTGTCCTTCGTGCCGGGGCTGTTCGTCCTCGTCGGGGCCGTCCAGTACGCGCCCGAGGCGGCGTTGGAGCTGCGCGGGGTGCGGGAGAGCGTGGTGATCGTGGCGGACAGCGTGGACGAGACGGGCGGTGACAACCACCGGTTCACGCTGCGTACGGCGGACGGGGAGGAACTGGAGGAGCGGCTCACCTACAACGGTGACGGCTCGGGTCTGGAGGTGGGCGACCGGCTCGACGTCCTCCGCGACCCGGAGGGCGTGGCGCCCATGGAGCAGGCGGACGAGGTGGACGCCGCGGGGCGGCTGAACGGTCTGATCGGCGGACTCGTGGCGTGGACGCTGATGGCGGTCCTCGCCGGGCGGCGCGGGCATGTGCGGCGCCGGCGGGGGAAGACCGACTCCCTGCTGCTGTCCTTGTAGGCCGGGAGCCGGTCTTCGCGCGGAACGGCGTCAGCGGGCGTCGTCGCGGCGCCTGCGGGCCGCGATCATCACGCCGCCGCCGAGGAGGACGACGGCGGCGCCGCCGGCCGCGATGTACGGGGTGGCGTCGCTGCCGCCGGTCTCGGCGAGGTCGGTGCCGCCGCCCTGCTCCTTGCTGTCGGAGGAGTCGGTGTTCTCGGCCTCCGTGCCGCTGTCCTCGGCTTCCGTGTCGTCCTCGTGGGGCTTGAAGTCCGCGGGCGGCTGGTCGCAGCCGATGCCGTCGTTGTCGCGATCCAGGTGCTTGCCGTAGTGGTCGTCGCCCTTGGCGATGTTGCTGTACCCGTTGTCGTACGCCTCGGTGCAGTTCTTGAACGGGTGGTTGCCGCCGTGCGCCTCGGCGGTGGCCGGTACGGCGGCCAGGGCGAGTGCGGCGAGGACCGCGGCGGCGGAGGTACGGAACGGGTGCATGGTGGAGAGCCCCCCAGATCGGGCGATTGCGTGTGCTTGGTACGAGAGTGACGAAGCTACTGGGGGGCTCGTGCCGTGTGGGGCATATGGAGAGCCCGTGATGCGAACGTGACGTGACCGGAGGGTAGCTCTCCGCAACGTGCCGTGCGGTTGGCCGGCGCCGGACTCCTTGGCCTCAGACCTTGATGACGCGGACGCCGGGTTCGCACAGCATGACGAGGTCCTCGGGGTCCGATGTCAGAAGGGTGACGGGTGCGGGGGAGGCCAGGGCCGTGGCGGCCACGATGGCGTCGAGGGCGTACTTGTGCCCGTGGAGTCCCGCCGCGGCGAGGAGCCTGCCGGCGTGGCGTGCGATGGCCTCGCTGGGCGGGACGATGTTCACCCGGGAGACCGCGTAGTCGAAGCGGGCTTGGTCTGTCCTGGGGTCGCGGGCTTCGACGAGGGTGACCGAGCTGGTGATGACGCGGATGTCCTCGGCCTCGGCCGCCGTGAGCCATTCGGTGAGCTCGGGCGCGCGTCGCACGAGTTTGGACAGGCCCTCGCAGTCCAGCACCAGTGTGCCGCTCACGCGGCGTCCGCCGTGTCGGCCGCGTCACCGCGCAGGATCGCCCGCTTGGCCTCGACGGCCGCCGGGTCGACCGGTCCGTGTTCGGCCTCCGCCTCCGCGATGAGCTCGTGCAGCCGATCGCGCTCCAGCTGACGTTGGATGAGTGCTTCGACGTAGGCGGACATGCCCCGCTTGCCGGTGCGTGCCTTGAGGGCGGCGATGGTGCCCTCGTGGAGTGACACGGAGACCGGGCGGACGGGGCCTTCGCCGGGAGCGGGGGCGGGAGAAGCGGTCACGGAGCGACTTTAACAAATTCCTTGTTAAAGGCCGTCCCGTTTCCGTCGCACGTCCCTCGGTGAGACGGAGCGGCACCGCCACCGCCGTGAACGTCGTCTTTGGGGTCTGCCGGTTCATGAAGCGTGCGTGAAACGGGTGGAGGCGGTTCCGGGAGCGGGCGGTGGCCGCGAAGACACCGGGGCGCGGGGGGTCTCCGTGACGGTCGGGCGGGGCCCGGAACGCGGGCGGAACCAGGGTTGTGACTCGCCGGCCCCGCCCACCGGTCGGTGCGACCCGGACTCGACAGGCGCCCGCCCGCCCGGCTACGCCGCCTTCACCTCGTACGCCGTCACCCGTACCGCCTCGTCGTCCAGGCACTGGCCCGACTCCAGGTCGAAGCGCTGCTTCAGGAGCGGGGAGGCGACGAAGGGGCGGCCCTGGTGGGTGCCGGTCAGGCCGCGGGAGAGGACCGCCGCGCCGGTGAAGGGGTCGCGGTTGTCGATGGCGTACAGGCGGCCGGTGCGGTCGGCGAAGACGGCGACCTGGCGGCCGTCGGGGAGGAGGGCGGCGACCCCGCGGCCGGGGAGCAGCGCGCTCAGGTCGCAGACCGTGAACCAGTCGTCGGCGAGGCGGAGCTGGACCTTCAGATCGGTGGTCTCGAGTGCCAGGGTCATCGCGTGGCGCTTCCTTCCAGGATCTCGTCGGCGGGACGCAGGCCGATGTTCAGCAGCGGCAGGTCGGGCTTCATCTGGTCGCGCTCGGGGACGAACGCGACCACCGGGTCGGGGGTGTCGGGGGCGTTCACGAAGGACACGAAGCGGGCCAGCTTCTCCGGGTCGTTGATGGTCTCGGCCCACTCGTCGCGGTAGTGCGAGACATGGGCGGCCATCAGGCCCTCCAGTTCGTCGCAGATGCCGAGCGAGTCGTGGACGACGACGTCCCGTACGTGGTCCAGGCCGCCGGGGATGCGGTCCAGCCACACGCTGGTGCGCTCCAGGCGGTCGGCGGTGCGGATGTAGAACATCAGGAACCGGTCGATCAGGCGGATCAGTTCGGCGTCCGAGAGGTCCTGCGCGAGCAGGTCCGCGTGGCGCGGGGTGGCGCCGCCGTTGCCGCCGACGTAGAGGTTCCAGCCGCCCGCGGTGGCGATGACGCCGAAGTCCTTCGACTGGGCCTCGGCGCACTCGCGCTGGCAGCCGGAGACCGCGGACTTGAGCTTGTGCGGGGAGCGCAGCCCCCGGTAGCGCAGTTCCAGGTCGATCGCCATGCGGACGGAGTCCTGGACGCCGTAGCGGCACCAGGTCTGTCCGACGCAGGACTTCACCGTGCGCAGCGACTTGCCGTAGGCGTGCCCCGACTCGAAGCCGGCGTCGACCAGCCGGGCCCAGATGACGGGGAGTTGCTCGACCCGCGCGCCGAACATGTCGATCCGCTGACCGCCGGTGATCTTCGTGTAGAGGCCGAAGTCGCGGGCGATCTCGCCGATCACGATCAGCTTCTCCGGGGCGATCTCACCGCCGGGGATGCGGGGCACGACCGAGTACGAGCCGTTCTTCTGCAGGTTGGCCAGGAAGTGGTCGTTGGTGTCCTGGAGGGCCGCCTGCTCGCCGTCGAGGACGTGGGTGCCGGCGCCGATCGTCGGGGCGAGGGAGGCGATGATCGAGCCGACCGTCGGCTTGCAGACCTCGCAGCCGTCGCCGCCCCGGGCGGCCTCGCGGCCGTGGCGGTCGAGCAGGTCCCGGAAGGAGGTGACGCGCAGGGCGAGGACGATCTCGTACAGCTCCTCGCGGGTCTGGGAGAAGCACGCGCACAGGCCCTTGTCGACCTCGACGCCGCTCGCCTCCAGCTCGGCGTTGACGAGCTGGCCGAGGACCTTGACGCAACTGCCGCACGTGGTACCGGCCTTGGTGCACTTCTTCACCTCGGGCACGGTGGTGCACCTGTGCTCGGTGACGGCCTCGCGGATCGTGCCCTTGCGGACGTTGTTGCAGGAGCAGATGATCGCGTCGTCCGGCAGCGCGGACGGGCCGAGCTGCACGGGAGCGCCCGCGCCGGCCGGCAGCACCAGCGACTCGGGCGAGACCGGCGGGACGGAGCCGGTGAAGGCCTTCAGGGTGCCGTACGCCTCCGCGTCGCCGACCAGGATGCCGCCGAGCAGCGTGCCGTCGCGGCCGATGACCAGCTTCTTGTACAGGCCGGCGCGGGAGTCGGAGTAGACGACGTCCAGGCAGTCGTCGGCGGTGCCGTGCGCGTCGCCGAAGGACGCCACGTCCACGCCGAGCAGCTTCAGCTTGGTGGACAGGTCGGCGCCGGTGAAGGACGACTCGTCCTCGGCGATGGTCGCGGCGACCGTCTCGGCCTGCTCGTAACCGGGCGCGACCAGGCCGTACACCCGGCCGTCGGCGGCCAGCGCGCACTCGCCGATCGCGAACACGTGCGGGTCGGAGACCGTACGGCACTGCTCGTCGACCGCGATGCCGCCGCGCTCGCCGACCGTCAGACCGCAGTCACGGGCCAGCTGGTCGCGGGGGCGGACACCGGCGGAGAACACCACCAGGTCGGTGGTGAGTTCGGAACCGTCGGAGAGCTTCATGCCGGTGACGGCGCCGTCCTCACCGACCACGATCTCCTGGGTGCCGACACCGGTGTGGACGGTCAGGCCCATCTCCTCGATGGTGCGCAGCAGCGCCGCGCCGCCGCCCTCGTCGACCTGTACGGGCATCAGGCGCGGCGCGAACTCCACGATGTGGGAGGTGAGTCCGAGGCCCTTGAGCGCGCCCGCCGCCTCCAGGCCGAGCAGACCGCCGCCGACCACGGCACCGGTCGTCGACTTCCTCGCGTACTCCTCGATCGCGAGCAGGTCCTCGATCGTGCGGTAGACGAAACAGCCCTCGGCGTCCTTGTTCGGCACCGGCGGCACGAACGGGTAGGAGCCGGTGGCCAGCACCAGGACGTCGTAGTCGACGACCAGCCCGGAGCGGGCCGTCACCCTGCGCGCCTCGCGGTCGACGGTCTCCGCCGGGTCACCGACGCGCAGCTCGATGCCGTGCTCCTCGATGAACGCCAGGTCCGTCATCGACAGGTCCTCGGGCGTCCTCCCCGAGAAGTACGAGGTGAGCTGGACACGGTCGTACGCCGGACGCGGCTCCTCGCACAGCACGACCACGCGGTGCGTGGCGGTCAGGCCGCGCTCGGCGAGCGCCTCCAGGAAACGCTGGCCGACCATGCCGTGGCCGATGAGCACGATGGTCGATGTGTCCGTGGACATCAGGAGCCTCCGTCATTGGTGAGCAGGTGGAGCAGGGGCCCGCCGGCGGACGGGAGCGGCTCTGCTCCCTCCCAGGCGCGCGCGAGGGCGCCGACGGTGCCGAGTTCGCCGACCAGGACCCCGCCGACCAGGCGGTCGTCGCGGACGACGACCTTGCGGTAGGTGCCCCGGGTGGCATCGGTGAGCTGGACGACGTCGTCGCCCGGCAGCGCCTCGGTCTCGCCGAACGCGGCCAGGTCGAAGGGGCTGTCCGGGCCGGTGAGGGTGAGCCGGGTCAGGGAGCGGGTGCCGGTGTAACGGGCGCCGGTGTCCCCGGCGAGCAGCGCGGCGAGCGCGTCGGCCTGCTCCAGCGCCGGGGCGGCCAGCCCGTACACCGTGCCGGCGTGCTGGACGCAGTCGCCGATCGCGTGGATGTACGGGTCGGAGGTGCGCAGCTCGTCGTCGACGACGACGCCCTTGCGGACGTCGAGCCCGGCCGCCTGCGCGAGACCGGTCCTCGGGTGCACCCCGCAGGCCAGCACCACGAGGTCGGCGTCGAGGGCGTAACCGTCGGCCATCTCCACCGAGCGGACCGCGCCGCCGACGCAGCGCACGTCCCGCACCCGGCACTCGGTGTGCACCTCCACGCCGAGGTCGGTCAGATGCCGCTCGACCAGCTTGGACGCGGCCGGGTCGAGCTGCCGTTCCATGAGCCGCTCGGACTGCTGGGCGAGGACGACCTGCGCGCCGCGCACGGCGAGCGCGCGGGCCGCGGAGACCCCGAGCAGCCCGCCGCCGATCACCACCGCCCGCACCCCGGGCCGTACCGCCTCGGCCAGGCCCAGGCAGTCGTCCAGGGTGCGGAACGCGTGCACGCCCTCGGGCAGCTCGTGGTCCTCGGTGAACAGGCCGCGCAGCGGCGGCAGTACGGGGTTGGAGCCGGTGGCCAGGACGAGCCTGTCGTATGCGATCGCCGAACCGTCCGCGCAGGCGACGGTCCGCGCCGCGCGGTCGATGCCGGTCACCCGGGCGCGGGTCAGCTCCGCGGGCGCCGGCAGGGCGATCACCTCGGGGCTGTAACGTCCGGCCAGCACCTCGGCGAGCAGCACCCTGTTGTACGGGCGGTGCTCCTCCTCGCCGATCAGCGTCACGGGCGTGCCGAGCTCGCCGAGCCGCCGGGCGAGTCGTACGCCCGCGAGGCCGGAGCCGATCACCACCACACGCTCATTCGAGGTCATGCCCTTGAGCCTGCGGTGCGGGTGTTACCCGTCGGCATCCCTTCTGTTTCCCGCGCGGAACGCTGCCCTCAGCGGAGGGGCGCGGCGGGTGTGAGGAGGCCGACCCCGTCGGCAACCTCAAGTAACGCTCATCTTGATGGACGTGGCATCTATCTCGTCCATAGGCTCCCGACCATGCCCGACATCTCCCTGACCACGGTCGTCCTGCTCTGTCTGGCCGCCCTCGCCGCCGGCTGGATCGACGCCGTGGTAGGCGGCGGCGGGCTGCTGCTCCTGCCCGCCCTGCTGCTCGGCCTGCCCGCCGGCACCCCCGCCGCGCACGCGCTCGGCACCAACAAGGCGGTCGCGATCGTAGGCACCACGGGCGCGGCGGTGACGTACGCCCGCAAGGCGCCGGTCGACGTGAAGACCGCCGTACGCATCGGCCTCGCGGCCCTCGCCGGATCGTCGGGCGGTGCCTTCTTCGCGGCCGGGATGAGCACCGAGGTCCTCAAACCGGTGATCATGGTGGTGCTGCTCGCCGTGGCCGCCTTCGTGATCCTGCGCCCCGCCTTCGGCACGGCCCCCGCCACCGGCCCGGCGACCCGCCGTCAGATCCTCGCCGCGATCGGCCTGGCCGGCCTCGGCATCGGCTTCTACGACGGTCTCATCGGCCCCGGCACCGGTACGTTCCTCGTCCTGGCGCTCACCGCCCTGCTCCACCTCGACCTGGTCACCGCCTCCGCCACCGCCAAGATCGTCAACTGCTGCACCAACGCCGGCGCGCTCGCGATGTTCGCCTGGCAGGGCGCGGTGCTGTGGCAACTGGCGCTGCTGATGGCGGTGTTCAACCTGGCGGGCGGCACGCTCGGCGCGCACACGGCCCTGAAGAAGGGCAGCGGCTTCGTCCGTGTCGTCCTGCTGACGGTCGTCTTCGCCCTGGTGGCGAACCTGGCGTACGAGCAGTGGCTGGCCTGAGCGACACGCCGGGTGATCAAGGTGACCGACGCGCATACGTACGGGTTAGGCTCCAGCGCCGCCCCGTGACGCGGGCGGCCGGTGCTGGGGAGCGCCGCAGAACAGAACACGGGTGGGGGAGAAGATGGTCGAGGACGTCGGACCGTCCGGGACGCGGTCATGGGTGAAGGCCGCCGGGCTGGTGGTCGGAGCGGGCGCGCTGGTCGGGCTCGCGGTGGAGTTCCACTGGCTGGGGTGGACGTCCATACCCGGCGGCAGTTGCGGCGGCAGGTACAGCCCCTGCCCGGAGGGTACGACGCCGACCCTCATCCTGGCGTTCGTGCTCACCTTCGTGGGCTTCATCGGGCTCACCCTCGCCTTCGCCGAGTTCAAGCGGGTCCGCTCCGGTAAGGCCGTGCCGGGCGCACTCATGGCGGCGGGCGTGCTGATCGCGCTGTGGCCCGGCTGGCAGGCCTACCTCTGGATGCGCGGACCGGTGCTCGACCGCGCCTGGCAGGCCGGAGCGGACCGGCCCGCGAGCGTGCGCGGCGTCGGGGCCTGGGCGGTGGGCGAGGACGCGAAGACGGTCGTGCGTGCCCGGACCGACGCGCTGGTCGCGTACGACTCCGGCAGCGGGGACCGCGGGTGGGTGCTGCGGGCGCCCGTGCGGGAGTCGGTGTGTGCGATGAGCGAGCGGATCGTCGACGGCATCGGCCTGGTCGCCTTCGCGCGGGACAGCAAGCCCTGCGGCACCGTGTGGGGCGTCGACGTACGCAGCGGGCGCAAGGTGTGGGAGCGGAACATCACCGGTGTGACGCCGGGGCTCTACCAGGGCGGCGGCGGGCTGCTCTCCGCCGACGCGGGCGTGGCCGTGGCGCTGGGCGAGCACTCGGTCCACGGGTACGGGCTCACCGACGGCGCGGTGCGCTGGACCGCGAAGCCCGTCCCCGCCGCCGGGACCGAGGCCGATGACGACGTCGAGTGCGAGCCGGTGACGGCCTCCACCGCCGGCGGCACCACCACGGTCGCCGTGACCTGCGGCGGCTACAGCGACTTCCACTCGGCGTTCCTCCTCACCCTCGACACCGCCACGGGCAAGGAGCTGAGCCGGCGTGAGCTGCCGGTCGAGAGTTACCTGACCTCGGCCGCGGTGCTCTCCGCCGAGCCGTTCACCCTGCTGGTGCAGGAGAAGGACGAGCGTGGCCTCGCCGCCGTGCTGTCCTACGGCGACCCGGACGACCCGAGGCGGGAACCGGTGACGATCCCGCTCACCGCCGACGAGGAGGACCTGGCCCTCACCGGGTTCGACCCCGAGTTCGCCGCCCGGCCGGTGTTCCGGACCGTGGTCGCCGACGGGAACCTGATCGTGGCGGCCGCGAAGCCCGGTTCGGACCACCCCGAGCGGGTCGCGGCCTACTCGCTCGACGACGGCCGCCGCCGCTGGCACACGGACCTGGGCACCGGGGTCGCCGCCCTCGCCCCCGTGGGCCCGGACCGGGTGGCCGTACTCGGCGAGTCCCAGCGCATGTGGACGCTCACCGCCGACGACGGCACCCGGGTGGGCGAGGAGGACGGCACCACGGTGCGCGACATCTCGCTCAAGCTCGACAGCGGCCCGCAGCTGGTCCGGGCGGGCGACGGCTGGGTGATCGTCAACGCCGACGGCGACAACTATCCGCCGGCGCTCGCGGTCCGTCCCTAGGGGTGTCTCCCGGCTCAGCGGCTGCCGGTCAGATGGGCGTACACGACGACGTTCCCCTGATAGCCGGTGGTCCGGGACCAGCCCCCGCCGCAGGTGATGACCCGTAGCTCGGGGCGGGGCGCCGCCCCGTACACCTTCCCGTCGGGGAAGTCCTGAGCGTCGTACACCTCGACCGCGTCCACCGTGAACACGGCGACGGTGCCGTCGCGGCGGTCCACCTCGATGGTGCCGCCCTTGCGCAGGGCGCCGAGGGAGTAGAAGACGGCGGGGCCCTTGGCGTTGTCGACGTGGCCCGCGATGATCGCGGTGCCCGTCTCACCGGGGGTGGTGCCGGCCTCGTACCAGCCGGCCAGGTTCTCGCGGTCGGCCGGGGGCGCGTCGAGACTGCCGGTCTTCGTCAGACCGAGGCCGGTCAGGGGCGCGTCCACGTCGATCGCGGGGATACGGACGCGGTCGGGAGGGGAGGGCGGCAGGGCGGGGGCCGAGGCCCGGTCCGCGCCGCGGTCGTCGTCCCCCGTGTGCGCCTGGGCGGCGGACGGCTGCGGCGGCGCCTGCGTCCCGGTCCCGTCGTGCAGCAGCCACATCCCCGCACACAGGGCGCACACCGTGACGGCGGCTATCGCTGCGTTGCCCGGACCCCCGGCCCGGCGGAACCTGCGGCGCATGACGGACCGACCTCATCTCGAATCGGTCCCCGTGCCCCCTCCGGGCCGCGAGGGGCGTCGGACCCGGAGGGGAGGGGACGTGCGGTACCGGCGGGGACGGGCGGCGGAGGGTGCCCGTCAGATGTCATCGCCTCTCGCCCGGCGATGCAGGAGCCAGGTACCGCCCGCGGCGGCGACGGCGAGAGCCGTCACACCGGCCGCGGTCTGTACGGGGTCGGGGCCCAGCGCGCCCCCGACCCCCGTCTTCACACTCCCCCGGGGAACCACCTGCCGCGCGTCGGGCGTCAGCGTGACCACCAGGTCACCGGCCACCCGCCGGTCGCTCCCGTCACACGCGGCGACGATCTCGTACGTTCCCGGCTGCGCGCTCGGCGGCACCTGGAACTGTCCGATCGCGTCCCGTTCGTGCGCGCTCGGTGCCAGCGTGAACCGGCCGGCGCCCACGGCGGTGGCGTCGCCCGCCGCCGTCCCTCCGTCGCCGCACGCCGCGGTGTTCACCGTGACGTGGGATCCCGGCGCGACCGAGGACGGGTACACCTCCAGGCTCCCCGCCGTCGTGCCGGCGCTCTCCCCGGCGTGCGCGGGCGCGGCGAGCAGCCCCGCGGTGGCCACGGCGAGCGCGGTGCCGGTCATGCCGGTCAGCAGCCGGGCGGTACGTCGCATCGATGCTCCCTCGGGTTCACGGCGGGGCCACGGCCCGCGGCACCCCCATGTGCCGCTGTCGGACGCGTCCCTGCCTTTTCGAGGTAAGTGCCACCGGGGCCGTACCGCTTCCTGAGAGGTCGTCAGGAGGCGGGCTGAACGGGTGTCAGGCGCACCCGGACGGCCGCCGTCCTTTGTGGCGTTTCAGCAGGTCACCGGCGCCGTGCCGATCCGGTCGCGGTGAAGCACCCGAAGGGTGCGGCACACGGGGGTGAACGGGTGACCGGTGTGTCCGCGAGGATCCCCTGCGGGGAGGCGGGCGCGGCCGCGAGACGTCGTCCGGGTGACCCGCCGGCCGTCATCCCCGCCACTCCCCGCCCTCGACGGCCTTCCCCCGTACCCGCAGCCGGGCGGCGACGGCGGGCGCGGCGACGTACACCCAGGCCCGCACCGTCATGCCGTCGCCGGCCCGGACGACGTCCCGCGCCACCCGCTCGTAGAGATTGCGCGGATCGCCCGGCACGTACTCCTCCAGCCGGTCCAGCTCGGTGAGCAGCCCCGCGTACGCCTCCGGCAGCGCGGTCACCAGTTCCCCGCTCACCACGGAGCCCGGCTCCTCGACGGCGTACGGATATCCGGGCCCCTCGTACAGCACCGCGCCCCGGAGCCGGCCGGGTTCCTCGCGCAGGGTGCGGCCGCGCAGGAAGAGGTCGTGGTTGGTCCCGCCGGGGCGGAGGGTGCCGTAGACGAAGAAGGGGAGGATCACGTTCACCTGCGCGGACGGTCGGCGGAACCTGGCGGAACGATTCTCACCCGGCACGCACCCGTGGCCGCTACGGCGAGGAAGGCGCGGGCCGGCCGGCCTCCACCGCCTCGAGCCGTACCGCGCACGCCTTGAACTCGGGCATCCGGGAGACCGGGTCGAGGGCGGGGTTGGTGAGGGTGTTGGCGCGGCCCTCACCGGCCCAGTGGAACGGCATGAACACCGTGTCCGGCCGGATCGCGGTCGTGATCCTGGCCGGCGCCACCGCCCGTCCCCGCCGGGACACCACGGCCACCGGCTCGCCCTCGGCCGCGCCGAGCCGCTCCGCGAGCCGGGGGTGCAGCTCCACGAACGGGCCGGGTGCGGCGGCGTTCAGCTCGTCGACGCGGCGGGTCTGGGCACCGGACTGGTACTGCGCCACGACCCGCCCGGTGGTCAGCAGCACGGGGTACTCGTCGTCGGGCTCCTCGGCGACCGCCCGGTGCGACACCGGCGCGAACCGCGCCCGCCCGTCCTCGGTGGCGAACCGGTCGTGGAAGAGGCGGGGGGTGCCGGGGTGGACGCCGGGGGCGGGAGCACCGTCGGCGGTGTCGAGCCGGCCGGTGCCGCCGGCCCGCGTCGGGTCGTCGAGCTCGGCGGCGCCCCGCGCAGCGTGTCCGCCGCCGCCAACGCTGCGAGGACCGGTTCCGGTCCCGCCCGCGGCCGGCGGGCCGTCCGCCGGGCACGGCCAGAAGACGCCGTTCTCCTCCGCCAGCCTCCTGTAGGTGATCCCGGAGTAGTCCGCGGGCCCGCCCGCGCTGGCCCGGCGCAGTTCCTCGAAGACCTCCTCGGGGTCGGTCGGGAAGCCCTTCTCCAGGTTCCTCCCCCCGCCCAGCCGCGCGGCCAGCTCGTGCATGACCTCCAGGTCGCTGCGGACGCCCTCCGGTGGCGTGATCGCCCGCCGCCGCAGCAGCACCCGCCCCTCCAGGTTCGTCGTCGTCCCCGTCTCCTCCGCCCACTGCGTCACCGGCAGGACGACATCGGCGAGCGCGGCCGTCTCCGACAGCACCACGTCGCACACCGCCAGGAAGTCCAGCGAGCGGATCCGCTCCTCGACGTGCGCGGCGCGCGGTGCCGACACCACCGGGTTGGAGCCCATCAGCAGCAGCGAGCGGATGTCCGTACCGAGCGCGTCGAGCAGCTCGTACGCGCTGCGCCCCGGCCCCGGCAACGAGTCGGGGTCCACGCCCCACACCTCGGCGACATGCGCCCGCGCCACCGGATCCGTCAGCTTGCGGTAGCCGGGCAACTGGTCGGCCTTCTGGCCGTGTTCGCGCCCGCCCTGTCCGTTGCCCTGACCGGTCAGACACCCGTACCCGGACAGCGGCCGGCCCGCCCGCCCCGTCGCCAGGCACAGGTTGATCCACGCGCCCACCGTGTCCGTGCCCTTGGACTGCTGCTCGGGCCCCCGCGCGGTGAGCACCATCGCGGCCTCCGGCTCGCAGAACATCCGTACGGCCTCCCGCAGTTCGGGAACGGGCACGCCGGTGATGCGCTCCACGTACTCCGGCCAGTGCGCCATCGCGGCGGCCCGGGTCTCCTCCCAGCCGCTGGTGCGCTCCCGGATGTACGCCTCGTCGGTGCGCCCCTCGGCGACGATCAGGTGCAGCAGACCCAGCGCCAGCGCGAGATCGGTGCCGGGACGCGGCGCCAGGTGCAGATCGGCCTGCTCGGCGGTCTTCGTACGGCGCGGGTCGACGACGATCAGCGTGCCGCCGTTCTCCCTCAGTTCGGTGAAGTACCGCAGCGACGGCGGCATGGTCTCCGCCGGGTTCGACCCGACCAGGATCACGCACCCGGTCCGCGGAATGTCCTCCAGCGGAAACGGCAGCCCGCGGTCGAGACCGAACGCCCTGCCGCCCGCCGCCGCGGCCGACGACATGCAGAACCGCCCGTTGTAGTCGATCTGGGAGGTCCCCAGCACCACCCGCGCGAACTTCCCGAGCGAGTACGCCTTCTCGTTGGTCAGCCCGCCCCCGCCGAACACCCCGACCGCGTCCGCCCCGTACTCCGCACGGGTCCGCCCGAGCCCCTCGGCGACCCGCGCCAGCGCCTCCTCCCAGGAGGCCGGCACCAGCGCGCCCCCCTCGGACCGCACCAGCGGCGAGGTCAGCCGCACGCTCGACGACAGCACGGCGGGCGCCGTACGCCCCTTCCCGCACAGCGCCCCCCGGTTCACCGGGAAGTCGACGCGCTCACTCACCTCGACGGCTCTCCCGTCGGGGGCCGGCGTCAGATTCATCCCGCACTGCAGGGCGCAGTAAGGGCAGTGCGTGGGCGTCACGGTGTCTCGCATACGCCCAGGCTGCGCCCCCGGTGTTACGCACCGCACCGGCCGTTGTTACACCCCGGGTACGGCGGCCTCCCCGCCGGCCGCGCCCCACGGTGAGGGGTTCATCCGACGCTCCGCGCGGACGCCTCCTCGAGCGCCCGCTCCACCCCCGGCTCCCTCGGCCCGAGGAAGTGCGGGTCCGGGCGGAAGGTGACGTCCAGTGCCGCCTTGCCCGCCGCGAAGATCTCCCTGACGCCCCCGTAGTACCAGGTGACGTCGTGGCGGTCGTCCACGCCGATGCCGTACGAGGTGACGCCGGCCGTCCGGCACAGGGCCACCGCGCGGCGGATGTGGAAGCCCTGGCTGATCAGCACCGCGCGGTCCACGCCGAAGATCTTCTTCGCGCGGACGCAGGAGTCCCAGGTGTCGAAGCCCGCGTAGTCGCTGACGATCCGCGTGTCGGGGACGCCGTGCCGCGTCAGGTACGCGCGCATCGCGTCCGGCTCGTCGTACTCCTCTCGGCTGTTGTCGCCGGTGACCAGGACCACCTCGATCCGCCCCGCGCGGTACAGCTCCGCCGCCGCGTCCAGCCGGTGCGCGAGATACGGCGACGGCTCCCCGTCCCACAGACCCGCGCCGAAGACGACGGCGACGTCGGTGCGCGGCACATCGGCGGTGGTGCGCAGCCGGTCGTCCGTCGTCACGCGCAGCCAGGTCGCCGGCAGCAGCGCCAGCACGCACACCGCCACCACCCCCTGCACCAGCCGCCGCTGCCCCGTACGGGTACGCGGCGGACGCGGGCGGCGGACTCTGAAACGGCGCATCGGACGGGCCCTCCCCGATCGGTCCTCGACCGTGAGAGACGCCCCGCCGAGCCCTCCGGTTCACGTCACGCACTGTGACCGGCTTCACGGCCGGCGCGAACCCACAGGCCGAACGGCCTCACACCCGCCGCCGTCCACATCGTGAACCGCGGGAAAACACCCGTCACGCCCGCGCAACGGGAAGGCAACGTGCCGCGTCCACCATCGGTGCATGACGACGTACACCACGAACCCTCCCGCCCTCGTCGTCGTGGCCCACGGCAGCCGCGACCCGCGCGCGCCGATCACCGTACGGCAGCTCCTGGACCGCGTCCGCGCACTGCGGCCGGGCCTGCCCGTGCACCTGGGCCACATCGAGCTGAACGCGCCCCTGCTCCCCGACACCCTCGCCGAGCTGGACGCGCACGGCACCGGGGCCGCCGTCCTGGTACCGCTGCTGCTCAGCCGGGGCTACCACGTCAAGCGGGACATCCCCGGGATGGCCGCCGGGGCACGACTGCACGCGCGCGTGGCCGCGCCGCTCGGCCCGCACCCCCTGCTCGTGGACGCCCTGCACGCCCGCCTCACCGAGGCCGGCTGGCGCGCCCCGGCGGACGAGGCGACCCGCCGCGCGAGCGGCATCGTGCTCGCCGCCGCAGGCTCCCGCGACCCCGAGTCGGGTATCGACACGAACCGCACCGCGCGACTGCTCGCCGAACGCCTCGGCGTCCCCGTCGTCCCCGCCTACGCCTCCGCCGCGTCCCCCACGGTCCCCGACGCCGTCCGCGCCCTGGCCGCCCGGGGCCGCCACCGCGTGGCCGTGGCCTCCTACTTCACGGCCCCCGGCCGCTTCGCCACGGAATGCGCGGCAGCGGCGCCGGGCATCGCCTCCGCGCCCCTCGGCACCCACCCCGCGACGGCCCACCTCCTCCTCCACCGCTACGACCAGGCTCTGCGCACTCCGTCCACCGCGCCCATGGAGCTGGCGTCGGCCGTCTGAAGGGGCGCGGGGACATCCGAGGGGCGCGGGGAACCGCGCGAGAAAGAGGGGCCCGGGGGCGCAGCCTCCAAGGACGGCACGTAGCGGGTCGTGCGGGTGCCGCCGGCACCGGTGACAGCGAGTGTGACGGTGCGCCGCCTCGTCCGGGCCCCGGAACGACACGGACGCGGCCCCCTCCGGAGGGTGGGAAACCCCCCGGCTGTCACACCCGCCCCGTACTGTCGGGGCATGGAAGGCGCCGCACCACCCCCCGCATACGACCCGACGTCAGTCGCCCGCTGGGCCCCCGAACCCGACAAACGCCCCGGCCGCACCGCCTTCCAACGCGACCGCGCCCGCGTCCTGCACTCCGCCGCCCTCCGCCGCCTGGCCGGAAAAACGCAGGTCGTCACCCCCGGCGAACGCAGCCAGGTCTGGGACGCCAGTCCCCGCACCCGCCTCACCCACTCCCTCGAATGCGCCCAGGTCGGCCGCGAACTCGGCGCCGCCCTCGGCTGCGACCCCGACCTCGTCGAGGCCGCCTGCCTCTCCCACGACCTCGGGCACCCGCCCTTCGGCCACAACGGCGAACAGGCGCTGAACGAGTTCGCCGAGGACTGCGGCGGCTTCGAGGGCAACGCCCAGTCGCTCCGCCTCCTCACCCGCATCGAACCCAAACGCTTCACCCCCGAAGGCTCCGTCGGCCTCAACCTCACCCGCGCAGCCCTCGACGCCGCCACCAAGTACCCCTGGCCCCGCGGCGCCCACCCCACCGACCCGGCCTCCCCGAAGTTCGGCGTCTACGACGACGACCGTCCCGTCTTCGACTGGCTCCGCGAGGACGCCCCCGGCACCCGCACCTGCTTCGAGGCCCAGGTCATGGACTGGTCCGACGACGTGGCCTACTCGGTGCACGACGTGGAGGACGGCCTGCACGCCGGCCACATCGACCCGAACTGCCTGCACTCCGATCCGGAGCGGGAAGCCGTCTTCGCCGTCGCCGTCGGCCGGTACGTCCCCGCCGACACCGACCCCGCCGAACTCGAGGAGGCCCTCGACCGCCTCCTCGACCAGGAGTGGTGGCCGCACGGCTACGACGGCACCGCCGTCGCCCAGGCCCGCCTCAAGGACGCCACCAGCCAGCTCATCGGCCGCTTCTGCCTCGCCGCCGAAGGCGCCACCCGGCAGGCCTTCGGCACCGGGCACCTCACCAGATACGGCGCCGAACTCGTCGTACCGCGCAGCACCCGCATGGAGTGCGCGGTCCTCAAGGCGGTCGCCGACCGGTACGTCATGCAGCGCGCCGAACAGGAACTGCTCCGCGCCGACCAGCGGATCGTCGTCCTCGAACTGGCCGAGGCGCTCACCTCCCGCGCCCCCGGCGGCATGGACCCCCAGTTCCGCGCCCTGTTCGAGCGGGCCCCGGACGACCGCGCCCGCAAGCGCGTGATCGTCGACCAGATCGCGTCACTCACCGACGCCTCGGCCCGCTCGCTTCACGCCCGGCTCACGGGGCAGGCATGAGCCGTACGGCCTGATCGGGTCGCTCCCCCTTACGGCATCATGCTGAGTGCGGGACGCTCACAGGTGGCTACACCGTTACGAGGAGGCATCACGTGGTCGACGCGGATCAGACATTCGTCATCGTCGGAGGCGGACTGGCCGGCGCGAAGGCGGCCGAGACGCTGAGAGCGGAGGGCTTCACCGGCCGCGTGATACTGATCTGCGACGAACGCGACCACCCCTACGAGCGTCCGCCCCTGTCCAAGGGCTACCTCCTCGGCAAGGACGAACGCGACAGCGTCTTCGTGCACGAGCCCGCCTGGTACGCGCGCCACGACGTCGAGCTGCACCTCGGCCAGACCGTCGACGCCGTCGACCGCGCCGCGAGGACCGTCCGCTTCGGCGAGGACGGCACCGTCGTCCGCTACGACAAACTGCTGCTCGCCACCGGCGCCGAGCCCCGCCGCCTGGACATCCCCGGCACGGACCTCGTCGGCGTCCACCATCTGCGCCGCCTCGCCCACGCCGAACGCCTCAAGGGCGTCCTGGCCTCCCTCGGCCGCGACAACGGCCATCTGGTGATCGCCGGCGCCGGCTGGATCGGCCTGGAGATCGCGGCGGCGGCCCGCGAGTACGGCGCGGAGGTCACCGTCGTCCACCGCGGCGAGACCCCGCTGCACTCGGTCCTCGGACCCGAGCTTGGCCAGCTCTTCGCCGAGCTGCACCGCGAGCACGGCGTCCGCTTCCACTTCGGTGCCACGCTCACCGAGATCACCGGCCAGGACGGCATGGTCCTCGCCGCCCGCACCGACGACGGCGAGGAGCACCCCGCGCACGCCGTCCTCGCGGCGATCGGCGCGGCCCCCCGCACGGCCCTCGCGGAGGCGGCGGGACTGGAGCTCGCCGGCCGCGCGGACGGCGGCGGCGTCCTCGTCGACGAACGGCTGCGTACGTCCGACCCGGACATCTACGCGGCCGGTGACGTCGCGTCCTTCCCGCACGGCCTCTTCGGCACGCGGCTGCGGGTGGAGCACTGGGCCAACGCGCTGAACGGCGGGCCGGCGGCGGCCCGCTCCATGCTGGGCCGGGAGGAGGTCTACGACCGCGTCCCCTACTTCTTCACCGATCAGTACGACCTGGGGATGGAGTACTCCGGGTGGGCGCCGCCGGGATCGTACGACCAGGTGGTGATCCGTGGTGATGCGGGGAAGCGGGAGTTCATCGCGTTCTGGGTGAAGGAAGGGCGCGTGCTCGCCGGGATGAACGTGAACGTGTGGGACGTCACGGAGCCGATCCAGAGGCTGATCCGCTCCGGCGTGCGGGTGGACACGGAGACGCTGGCGGATCCGCACGTGCCGTTGGAGAGCGTCGGGGCCTAGGGGGTGTCGTCCGGGTCGGGCCGGCTCCGGTGAGCGGTGCCTCGCAGCTGGGCCGAGCGGGGTCCCCTGCGGTGCAAGTTCCGCCGCAGGCAAGCGAATTGGAGAGCAGAGGGCCTGGATGTCCCGGGGCGGGATGGCCGATGATCGGAGCATGCATCTACAGGATCAGCAGGACACCGCCGCCCGTCCCGCCCGGACCGTGCCTGCTGCCGCGCGCTCGACCGACGCCACCGGACCGGCGGGCCCGACCGGGTCCGGCGGCCCGGCGGCCGCGAGGCGGCTGCTGGCGTTGCAGCGCGCGGCCGGCAACGCCGCCGTCGTCCAGGCGCTGGAACGGCAGCGGCAGGCCGGGCCTCACGCGCACGGCCCCTCCTGCGGCCACGACGAGTCCGCGCCGGTGCAGCGCCACGCGCACGGACCCTCCTGCGGCCACGCCGACCCCACTCCCGTGCAGCGCCACGCGCACGGCCCCTCCTGCGGCCACGGCGAGTCCGCGCCGGTGCAGCGTTCGTCCGTGCCGGACGTGCTGCGTACCGCCGGACGGCCGCTGGACGGGGCGGTCCGCACGGAGATGGAGGCGCGGCTGGGCGCCGACTTCTCCGACGTACGGCTGCACACCGGGGTGGCCGCCCAGCGCTCGGCAGCCGAGGTGGGGGCCCGCGCCTACACCTCCGGCAGCCATGTCGTCATCGGGGCCGGCGGTGCGGACCGGCACACCCTGGCCCATGAGCTGACGCACGTCATCCAGCAGCGTCAGGGGCCGGTCGCGGGTACCGACAACGGCTCGGGGCTCAGCGTCTCGGACCCCTCCGACCGCTTCGAACGCGCGGCGGAGGAGAACGCCCGTCGTGTCCTGGCCGGCCCCGTGCCCACCGGGGCGGCGCCCGTGCAGCGGACGGCGGCCGCTCCCGCCCACTCCGGCGGGGAGACCGCCGTACAGCGCGCCGGCGGCGGCGAGGCGCCCTTCGACCACGCCCAGTACTACGCGAAGACGGACTGGCAGGCGGCGGCCGAGGAGTTCGAGAAGCGGCTGGGCGCGTACTCCTTCGGGCATCCGAAGGCGCTCGCCGCGGCGCGCAAGACCGTGAACCGGCTCAAGCAGCTGCTCATCGCCTACGCCCACTCGGAGCACAAGGACCCGGCACTCGCCAACAAGTCGTTCTTCAAGAACGACAAAACGAGCGCCGGGCAGGTGGGCGAGGGGATGGCCACCGAACAGATCAAGGACTTCTTCTCCCGGGACGGCAACGTCCGGGAGCTGATCACGGCCGTCTACAACGCCGCCTACTACAACAAGGGAGCGGAACTCTCGCTCAAGCACGTCCTCGAAGGCATCATCGGGCCCAAACCGCAGCTCGCGTCGACCCTCGGCATGAACGAGGAGGAGCTGAAGAAGCACTCCGCGTTCCTCAACAGCTGGTCCCGGCCGCCCATGTGGGCCGTGGCGAACCTCGTGGGCAAGGGCTACAACTACGAGAAGGACCCGTACGCGCTGGGCAACCTGCTGTGGCAGTCGAACCCGGAGACCTTCGCCGGTGACACCCGCGAGATGATCAACAGCCAGGGGCCGCGCAAGCCGCGGAGCCAGGCCGACAAGGAGGCCAACCGCAAGACCCCCCGCGACTACGCGGACCGGGGCGCCCCGCTCAGCGCGCGCGAGCTGGCGTTCGCCGGCAGTACCGGCCCGGACGACAAGCTGCCCTGGGACGAGGGCACCGCCTACTGGGAGATCCAGCAGAACGAGTCCTGGCCGAAGCAGAACGCCGCGCGCGGCATCCCGACCGTCGCCGGCATGTCCGGGACCACGACCCGGATGCTCAAGACCTTCCAGTGGATCAACGTGCCCGGGGTGGACGTCTTCGACTACCGGATGGCCGTGATGGGCTGGATGCTGCCGTCCTGGGACCACTCGCTCTACGAGATCCTGCGCGGCTCCTGGGCGGCCGGGGTCAAGGGGCCGGGCGAGTCCGCGGCCCGGGCGGGCAGGGGCGCGGCGCTGATGTACCAGAACATCGCGCCCTTCACGGAGGAGGAGCTGAGGCAGCACGTCTGCGCCGACGGACAGTTCCCGCACGAGCTGATGTACCTCGCCGAGGCCAACAAGCCGCGTACGGAGGACCCCGCGACGAGCGGCTTCATGGAACCCGGCCAGGTCGCGGCGGGCGAGGTACCGGACAAGTACGACGAGTTCGTGGCGGGCGACACCACGCCCACGGCGCGCATCGCCCAGTGGAAGGCGGACAACCACGGCGCCTCCACCGAGGCCGTCGCGAAGACGTTCAAGCCCGCCCACGCGACCGCGCTGATGACGTACACCGGCGGCGCGCACCAGATGATCAACTCGGTGGTGCGCAGCCGGCTGCTGCCCGGAGGGTACGCGCCGTACGGCACCGCCGGTGTGGCCACCGCCGGCGCCGAGGCCGTCTCCTTGCGGCAGATCAAGGGACAGCTCAGCTGGGCCGCCCAGAACAGCCACAACCAGGAGCCGGTGCCCACCCTCGACGAGGATCCGGTGATCGGGCCGCAGCTCGCGGCCGCCCGGGGCACGGACCCGGTGGCCAGGAAGGCGGCGATGGCCGTCATCGACGCGCGGATCGAGGTCATCGCCCCCGCGCTCTTCGAGGAGCTCAAGATGCACGCCGACATGACGATGGAGGCGCTGAACCGGCTGCCTCCCGTCACCGGCACCGTCTTCCGCGGCGACTGGAACCTCGGCGGGGACGAGTCGGTCTACCGGCTCGGCAAGCAGGCCGCACTGAACTACCGGCCGGGCTCCGTCTTCACGAGCTCCTTCGACAGCACCAGCAGGGAGGAGTCCGTGGCCCTGGGCTTCATGCGCGGCCAGCGGGTCTCCGGCACGAAGACGCACCGGATCCTCCTGGAGCTGACGCTCACCGGGAAGTACGGCCGTGACATCGACCCCTTCCACCAGTACCAGGGCACCGAGGCGGAGGTCCTGCTCATGCCGGGCGCGAGCTTCAAGGTGGACAGGAGCGAGTGGGAGCACGACCCGGACCACGACCCGGCCGACGGCGGCAGCGACTGGTACGAGCACGTCTACGCGACGGAGGTGTGAGGGCACGCCGGACCGGCCGGGAGACCGCGTACGACACCGGGCCCCTCCTCGGGGATCTCCTCCGTCCGTCGCGGCCGCGGCGCCGTCGCGGCCGGTCGCGTCCACGCGGTGGAGCCGCGTATGTCACAGTCCCGGGCCCCCTCCGTGGCGCTCCACGCCCCGGAGACGTCACGGCGCACCCGTAGAATCTACGCGTGGCAGGACGGATCAATGACGAGGACGTGAAGGCGGTTCGGGACGCGGTCCCGATCGACGCCGTCGTGTCCGAGTACCTCCAGTTGCGGAACGCGGGCGGTGGGAACCTCAAGGGGCTCTGCCCGTTCCACGACGAGAAGTCACCGTCCTTCCAGGTCAGCCCGAGCAAGGGACTCTTCCACTGCTTCGGCTGTCAGGAGGGCGGCGACACCATCACGTTCGTGATGAAGGTCGACCACCTCTCCTTCTCGGAGGCGGTCGAGCGCCTCGCCGGGCAGGCCGGCATCACCCTGCGTTACGAGGAGGGCGGGTACAACCCGACCCACCAGCGCGGTGAGCGCATCCGTCTGGTCGAGGCCCACAAGATCGCCGCCGAGTGGTACGCGGAACAGCTCGCGACCTCCCCCGAGGCGGACACCGGCCGGATCTTCCTCGCCGACCGCGGCTTCGACCAGGCCGCCGCCGTCCACTTCGGTGTCGGCTACAGCCCGCAGGGCTGGGACCACCTCACCCGTTTCCTGCGCGGCAAGGGCTTCAGCGACAAGGAGCTGATCCTCTCCGGCCTCTCCCAGGAGGGCCGCCGCGGCCCCATCGACCGCTTCCGCGGCCGGCTGATGTGGCCGATCCGCGACATCGGCGGGGAGGTCGTCGGCTTCGGCGCCCGCAAGCTCTACGAGGCGGACACCGGCCCGAAGTACCTCAACACCCCCGAGACGGCGATCTACAAGAAGTCCCAGGTCCTCTACGGCATCGACCTGGCGAAGAAGGACATCGCGAAGGCCTCCCGCGCGGTCGTCGTCGAGGGCTACACCGACGTCATGGCCTGCCACCTCGCCGGGGTGACGACCGCCATCGCCACCTGCGGCACCGCCTTCGGCGGCGACCACATCAAGATCCTGCGCCGCCTCCTCATGGACAACGGCAGCGCGCGCGTGATCTTCACCTTCGACGGCGACGCGGCCGGCCAGAAGGCGGCCCTGCGCGCCTTCGAGGACGACCAGAAGTTCGCCGCCGAGACCTACATCGCCATCGCCCCCGACGGCATGGACCCCTGCGACCTGCGCCTCGCCAAGGGCGACGAGGCCGTCGCCGACCTGGCCGAACCCCGTACCCCGCTCTTCGAGTTCGCCCTCCGCCAGATCGTGGTCCGCTACGACCTGGACACCCCGGCCGGCCGCGCCGCCGCCCTCGACGAGGCCGCGCCGATCGTCGCCCGGATCAAGAACAGCGGCGCCCAGCACGAGGTCGCCGTCCAGCTCGCCGGGATGCTCGGCATCCTCGACACCCAGTTCGTCGTCAAGCGGGTCGCCCAGCTCGCCCGCTGGGCCCGCGAACGCGGCGGCAAGGGCCCGGCACCGGACCAGCGGCAGCGCGGGGGCGGCGGTGGGCCCCAGCAGTACGCCCCGGCCCAGGCCGCCCCGCGCGGTCCCGCCCTCAACCTCCGCAACCCGGTCTTCGCCACCGAACGCGAACTGCTCAAGCTCGCCCTCCAGCGCCCGGAGCTGGTCTCCCCGGCCTTCGACGCGTACGGCGTCGACGAGTTCACCGCCCCGCCCTACGCGGCCGTACGCCAGGCGATCCTGGACGCGGGCGGTGCGGAGCACGGCGTGCAGGACCCGCAGGAGTACCTGATCCGGGTCCGCGAGGCCGCCCCCGACGACACCGTCCGCGCCATGGTCACCGAACTCGCCGTCGAGGCGATCATGCTGCACCGGGGCGTCAAGGGGGTCGACGAGACCTACGCGGGCGCCCAGCTCGTCACCGTCCGCCGCCGCGCGGTCGAGCGCCGCATCCGTGACATCACCAGCCGCCTCACCCGCCTCAGCACCCACGGCGATCCGGGCGAACTGGCAGCCGTGCAGAACGAGCTGTGGGTGCTCCAGCAGTACGACCAGGCCCTGCGGGAGCACGGCCCGGCCGCGCTGTGAGGGCGGCCGGGGGAGGGTCCCGGTAACCGGCCGGTCACCGACCGGACGCAAAAAGTCATCGCACGCCCCTCGTGGGGACGATGTGTCGTACCCCACACTGGTCCCGGTGCCTGAGTCCTCGGAGCGCGGCCGATCCGTCACCGACGGGTCCCGGACATCCGCGGTTGTGCTCATCGCGTACGGGACGGACAGCGGCGAGGCCGCCGACTCCGTTCCCGAAGTACCGCTGCCCCACCCCCTGGCAGCGATCATCCTGGAGGTCGCCCCCGTGCAGACCCAGACCCAGATCCTCACCCAGCCCGACGCCGGCGTCCTCGTCGCCGTGCCCGCGCAGAGCCGCGTCGCGCACCATCCCGGGACACCGCCCGAGCCGGCCCCGTCCGTCGAGGAGCCGGTCGCGCCCGTCCGTGCCGAGACCGGGGGCCCCTCCTCGGACCTTTTCCGGCAGTATCTGCGCGAGATCGGGCGCATCCCGTTGCTGACCGCCGCCGAGGAGGTCGAACTCGCCCGCCGTGTCGAGGCGGGGCTGTTCGCCGAGGAGAAACTGCGGCTGGCCCCCGATCTGGACAGCCGGCTCGCCGTCGACCTGGACCGGCTCGTCGTCATGGGACGGATGGCCAAGCGGCGGCTGATCGAGGCGAACCTGCGGCTCGTCGTGTCCGTCGCCAAGCGGTACGTGGGCCGGGGGCTGACCATGCTCGACCTGGTCCAGGAGGGGAACCTCGGGCTGATCCGGGCGGTGGAGAAGTTCGACTACGCGCGGGGGTACAAGTTCTCCACGTACGCCACGTGGTGGATCCGCCAGGCCATGTCGCGTGCGCTGGCCGACCAGGCCCGGACCATTCGCGTGCCCGTGCACGTGGTGGAGCTCATCAACCGGGTGGTGCGGGTGCAGCGGCGGATGCTGCAGGAGCGTGGGTACGAGCCGACGCCGGGCGAGGTCGCGGCACACCTCGATCTGCCTCCCGAGCGGGTCGGGGAGGTGCTGCGGCTGGCGCAGGAGCCGGTCTCCCTGCATGCCCCGGTGGGCGAGGAGGAGGACGTGGCGCTCGGTGACCTCATCGAGGACGGCGACGCCGCGAGCCCGGTCGAGTCGGCCGCGTTCCTGCTGCTCAGGGAGCACCTGGAGGCGGTCCTCTCCACCCTCGGCGAACGCGAGCGCAAGGTCGTCCAGCTCCGCTACGGCCTTGTCGACGGGCGTCCGCGCACCCTGGAGGAGATAGGCCGCCTCTTCGGCGTGACCCGTGAGCGGATACGGCAGATCGAGTCCAAGACGCTGAACAAGCTCCGCGATCACGCCTTCGCGGATCAGTTGCGGGGATATCTGGACTGAGTTTTTCGCCCCCGCCGCCCCTTCCCGTTCCCGTCCTCCGGGGGCGCTGCCCCCGAACCCCCGCTCCTCAAACGCCGGAGAGGCTGAAATCCAGCCTCTCCGGCGTTTGAGGAGCGGGGTCCGGGGCGGAGCCCCAGGTTCGGGACGGGAAGGGGCGGCGGGGGCGAGGAAAACTCAGTCGACCTCCGCCACCGCCTCCGCGAACTGCGCCTTGTAGAGGCGGGCGTACGCCCCGTCCGCCGCCAGGAGCTTCTCGTGCGCGCCCTGTTCGACGATCGAGCCGTTCTCCATCACCAGGATCGTGTCCGCGTCCCGGATCGTGGACAACCGGTGCGCGATCACGAACGACGTACGCCCGTGCGCCAGTTGCGCCATCGCCTTCTGGATCAGCACCTCCGTACGGGTGTCCACGGAACTCGTCGCCTCGTCCAGGACGAGGATCACCGGGTCCGACAGGAACGCCCGGGCGATCGTGATGAGCTGCTTCTCACCCGCGCTCACCCCGCTGCCCTCGTCGTCGATCACCGTGTCGTACCCGTCGGGCAGCGTCCGGACGAACCGGTCGGCGTGCGCGGCCCGTGCCGCCTCCTCGATCTCCTCCCGGGTGACCTCGCGCGCGGAACCGTACGCGATGTTCTCCGCGATGGTGCCGCCGAACAGCCAGGTGTCCTGCAGCACCATGCCGATCCCGGACCGCAGTTCGTCCCGGGACATCCGGGCGATGTCCACCCCGTCGAGCGTGATCCGCCCGCCGGACACCTCGTAGAACCGCATCAGCAGGTTCACGAGGGTCGTCTTGCCGGCGCCCGTCGGGCCGACGATGGCCACCGTGTGGCCCGGCTCGACCTTCAGGGACAGGTCCTCGATCAGCGGTTTCTCGGGGTCGTACCGGAACGACACGTTCTCCAGCGCCACCCGCCCGCGCGGCTCGGCCGGCTTCTCGGCCGGTGAGGCGTCGGCATCCTGCTCCTCGGCGTCGAGCAGTTCGAAGACCCGCTCCGCCGAGGCGACACCCGACTGCACCAGGTTCGCCATCGAGGCGACCTGTGTCAGCGGCATCGAGAACTGCCGCGAGTACTGGATGAACGCCTGCACGTCACCGATGGACAGCGTGCCCGACGCGACCCGCAGCCCGCCGACGACCGCCACCAGAACGTAGTTGATGTTCGAGACGAAGAACATCAGCGGCTGCATGATGCCGCTGTTGAACTGCGCCTTGAACCCGGCCTCGTACAGCGCGTCGTTCTCCTCGGCGAACTTCTCCGCCGACTCCTGCTGACGCCCGAACACCTTCACCAGGGTGTGCCCGGTGTACATCTCCTCGATGTGCGCGTTGAGGGTGCCGGTCGACCGCCACTGCGCCACGAAGTGCGGCTGCGACCGCTTGCCGACGCGCGTGGCGACGACGAACGACAGCGGCACCGTCACCAGCGCGACCAGCGCCAGGATCCAGGAGACGTAGAACATCATCGCGAGCACGCCGATGATGGTGAGCAGCGAGTTGATCAGCTGGCCCATCGACTGCTGGAGCGTCTGCCCGATGTTGTCGATGTCGTTGGTGGCGCGGCTGAGCACCTCACCGCGCTGCCGCTTGTCGAAGTACGACAGCGGCAGCCGCGACAGCTTCGTCTGCACGTCCTCACGCATGCGGAACATGGTGTGGTTGACGGCCCGGTTCACCAGCCGGGTGGCCACGGCCATCAGCAGGCCGGCGGCCCCGAACACCGCCAGCGCGAACAGCAGGACGTTGCCCACCGCCGTGAAGTCGATGCCCTCGCCGGGGGTGAAGTCGGTGCTGCGGAGCATGTCGGCGACGTTGCCCTCGCCCCGCTCCCGCATCGAGTCGAGCACCTGTTCCTTGGTGGCGCCCTCCGGCATGTCGCGTCCGACGATGCCCGCGAAGACCAGGTCGGTCGCCTTGCCGAGGATCTTCGGCCCGATCACGCTGAGCCCGACGCTCAGTACGACACAGGCCAGCAGCCCGTAGATCGTCACGCGTTCCGGCCGGAACCGCGCGATCAGCCGTTTGCTCGACCCCTTGAAGTCGATCGTCCGCTGGTCGGGGCCGCCCCCGGCCATCATCCGTCCTCCGGGCCCCGCCATCAGGCAGCCTCCGCTTCCGTCAGCTGGGAGAGCACGATCTCCCGGTAGGTCTCGTTGTCCGCCATCAGTTCGTGGTGCCGGCCGGTGCCGACGACCCGGCCCTCGTCCAGGACCACGATCCGGTCGGCGTCCCGGATGGTCGCCACCCGCTGGGCGACGATCACCACGGTCGCCTCGGCCGTCTCCCGTCCGAGAGCCGCCCGCAGGGCCGCGTCGGTGGCGTAGTCGAGCGCGGAGAAGGAGTCGTCGAAGAGGTAGATCTCCGGGCGCTGCACCAGCGTCCGGGCGATCGCGAGGCGCTGGCGCTGACCACCGGAGACGTTCGTCCCGCCCTGGGCGATCGGCGCGTCGAGGCCGCCCTCCAGCCGCTCCACGAAGTCCTTGCCCTGCGCCACCTCCAGCGCGTGCCACAGCTCCTCGTCGGTGGCGTCCGGATTTCCGTAGCGCAGGTTCGTCGCCACCGTGCCCGCGAAGAGGTACGGCTTCTGCGGCACGAGTCCGACCGTCCTCGCCAGCAGCGCCGGCTCGACGTCCGCCACGGGCACGCCGTCCACCAGTACTTCCCCGTCGGTCGCGTCGAACAGCCGGGGGACCAGACCGAGGAGGGTGGACTTGCCGCTGCCGGTGGAACCGATCACGGCCGTGACCTCACCGGGCCGCGCCACCAGGTCGACCGCCCTCAGCACCGGCTCCTCGGCACCCGGGTAGCGGAAGCCCGCGCCCCGGATCTCCAGATGCCCGTGCCGGCGCAGCTCGGTGACGGGAGCGACGGGCGGCACCACGCTGGAGGAGGTGTCCAGCACCTCCTGGATGCGCTCGGCGCACACCTCGGCGCGCGGCACCATCATGAACATGAAGGTGGCCATCATCACGGACATGACGATCTGCATCAGATAGGCGAGGAACGCGGTCAGGTCGCCGATCTGCATCCCGCCGCTGTCGATGCGGTGCGCGCCGAACCACACCACCGCGATCGACGACAGGTTCACCACCGTCATGACCACCGGGAACATCAGCGCCAGCAGATTGCCCGTGCGCAGCGACATGTCGGTCAGATCGGTGTTGGACTTCCGGAACCGCCCCTGCTCGTACTCGTCCCGCACGAAGGCGCGGATCACCCGGTTGCCGGTGATCTGCTCGCGCAGCACCCGGTTCACCGTGTCGAGCCGCTCCTGCATGGTCCGGAACAGCGGACGCAGCCGCCGTACGATCAGCGTCACGCAGACGCCCAGCACCGGTACCACCGCGACCAGCACCCCGGACAGCGGGACGTCCAGGCCGAGCGCCATCACGATGCCGCCCACACACATGATGGGCGCCGACACCATCAGGGTGAACGTCATCAGGGCCAGCATCTGTACCTGCTGGACGTCGTTCGTCGTACGGGTGATCAGCGAGGGCGCGCCGAAGTGACCCAGCTCACGCGCGGAGAACGACTGCACCCGGTCGAACACGGCGGCGCGTACGTCCCGTCCCAGTGCCGACGCGGTCCGGGCGCCGTAGTACACGGCACCGATGTTGCACACGACCTGAACCAGCGAGATGCCGGTCATCAGGGCGCCGTAGCTCAGGATGTAACCGGTGTCGCCCTCGACGACGCCCCGGTCGATGATGTCCGCGTTGAGCGTGGGCAGGTAGAGCGAGGCGCAGGTCTGCAGGAACTGCAGCAGCACCAGCAGGGTGATGGGTCTCTTGTAGGGCTGGAGATGGGTCCGCAGGAGTCGTATGAGCACGCTGAATCTCTCGGAGTGGTCGGCGGGGGCGTCGGTTGCCCGTGGCCCCTATCGTCGAACACTCCACCCGCGTTACCTCAACCGAATTAATCCACCGGCCCGTGCTACGCGCGGAACGCCCCCGGATGCGTCTGCTCGCGCACCGACACGTACTGCTGGCGCACCGCCTGTCCCACCGCCAGGTCCTCCCCGGGATCCAGCACCTGCGCCACCGCGCCCTGCCACACGGGCGGGGTGCGCGGATCGAGGGTGCCCTGCGACACGCCGAGCGCCCACGCCGCCTGCCGGGCCGCGCCGATCGCCGCGTAGTCCGCGGGCTGCGGCACGACCACCTGCGCCCCGAACAGCGCGGGCGCCGCCGACTGCACGGCCGGCAACTCCGCGGCCTGGCCCAGCAGGAAGACCCGCCGCACCTCCACGCCCCGGCCGCGCAGCACGTCCAGCGCGTCCGCGAGCCCGCACAGCATCCCCTCGAACGCGGCCCGCGCCAGATGCTCCGGCTTCATCGACTCGCGCCGCAGCCCCGCCAGTGTCCCGGCGGTGTGCGGCAGGTTCGGGGTGCGCTCGCCCTCCAGGTACGGCAGCAGCACCAGCCCGTGCGACCCCGGTGTCGACTTCATCGCCAGGTCGGACAGGCTCTCCAGGTCGGGCAGCCCCAGCAGTTCGGCGGCGCCGCGCAGGGCGCGCACGGCGTTCAGGGTGGTGACGACGGGCAGGTGCATGCCGGTCGCGTCCGCCAAAGAGGTGATCATCCCGTGCTGGTCGACGAGCGCCTCGGGGTGCACGGCCATCACGGACCCGGACGCGCCCAGCGACACCACCGCGTCGCCCAGCCCGATGCCGAGCCCGAACGCCGCCGCCATCGTCTCGCCCGTACCGGCGGAGATCAGCAGCCCCTCCGGTGTCGTACCGGCCGCCTCCGCCGGACCGATCACCTCGGGCAGCATCGCCTGGTGCCCGAGCGCCAGCTCCACCAGATCGGGCCGGTAACCGCCGGTGGCCGCCGCCCAGTACCCGGTGCCGGAAGCCCCGCCCCGGTCGGTGGTGCGCCGCACCGGACGGCCGAGGAGCTGCCACACCAGCCAGTCGTGCGCCTGCAGCAGTACGGCGGTGCGCGCGGCGTTCTCCGGTTCGCTGCGGGCCATCCAGCGCAGCTTGGTCACCGGCTGGGCGGCCCCCGGCACACAGCCCACGGCCTGCGCCCACGCCTCACGCCCGCCGAACGCGTCGATGAGATCCGCCGCCGCGACCTGCGCCCGCTTGTCGCCGCCGGTCATCGCCGGCCGCACGGTGTTGCCCTGCGCGTCCAGCGGCACCAGCGCGTTCTGCTGCGCGGAGACGCCGATGGCCTGCACGCCCTCCAGCAGGCCGCCGCCCGCGGCCTCGCCGAGGGACAGCAGCCAGGCCTGCGGGTCGACGTCGGAGGGACGGCCGCCGCCGTCGGTGCTCTGTACCGGATGCTGGGCGTATCCCTGCTTGAGCACGGCTCCGGTGTCCGTGTCACAGACGACGATGCGAGTGAAGTCTGGCGCGCTGTCCAGTCCGGCGACTATCCCCATACGGCGATTTTGCCGTACCGCCGCACCCGCGTGGGCGGCGGGCGCCGTCGGGGTTCCTGTCGTGTCGCGGGCGCGGGTCGTCCGTGGCCGCTCGCGCCCACGCGGCGGAGCCGCATGCCGACACGGCCCCGCGCCCCCGAGGGAGGTGGCCCTACGTGTTGCTCGTGCCCCAGTCGTCCTCCGCCGGGCCGTGGGCCGTGCGTTCGCGGAGGGTGCGGACCCGCTGGGCGACCGAGTCGGGCATGCGGTCGCCGACCTTGTCGCTGACCGCGTGGTACGCCTTGTCCGCGAAGTCGCGGCCCTGCTGCGCCGCGCTCTCGGCGGTGTTGCGCACGGCGGGGTTCCGCGTGAACTGCTGCGCGGACCTCTTCATCTGCTCGTAGCGCTCGCGTCCGGCTTTCGTGCCCAGCACGTAACCCAGGACGACTCCGGCGACGAACGTGAGCCGGTAACGCATGGCGGCCACCCTTCCCGTTGTTCCGGCGACAGCGCCGGGGAGTACCGATTGGCGGAGCACCCCCCTGCTTGCGCTAATGTATGTGTCGCAGCGAGCGAGCGCCCCCTGGCGAATACCCAGGCGGGTACGTTCGATGCAACGAGTCATTCCTCCGTAGCTCAATTGGCAGAGCAGCCGGCTGTTAACCGGCAGGTTACTGGTTCGAGTCCAGTCGGGGGAGCTCGGTCCTCCGTAGCTCAATTGGCAGAGCAGCCGGCTGTTAACCGGCAGGTTACTGGTTCGAGTCCAGTCGGGGGAGCATGTTGAACGAGGACCCCGTAGGGGTCCTTTTTCATGTTCGGGGGAACCGTGCGAGGCTCGGCGAAGTCTCCATGGTCACGAAGACCGCACGCAGCCGACCGTCCGGAGCAGGAGATCGTATGAGCGGCTATGCTGCGGCAGACGGCGCGCACACATGTACGCGACACGCCGTTATGGGGCGGTAGCTCAGCCGGTTAGAGCAGCGGACTCATAATCCGTCGGCCGTGGGTTCGAGTCCCACCCGCCCCACTCACCGCACCACGGGAAACGCTCGCTCCGTCACCAAGGGGCGAGTGACATCCCCTCAGGGTCCTGTCGAAGGGGCGCCGGGGCCTGTCGGTCCGGTCCGGTACCTTCCCGTCATGACTGAAGACGAGGACTACCTCGACAAGAGCCCGTCAGCCGCTCAGATGGGCAAGGCTGCCGAGTACCTGGTCGCGGCCTCCTGCATCCTCGCCACCCAGGGCGAGTTGAACGTCTCGACGTCCCAGGCCGACGATGCGGGGGTGGACCTGGTCTTCCACCGGCGGGGGAACCCGGTGACCCTGGCCGTGCAGGTGAAGTCGCGCATGTCCACGACGTCGGTCGTCCGGAAGGGCCAGTACCTGGCCGATGTGCGGTCGCAGACGTTCCGGCCTCGCGATGACCTGGACATGCTCTTTGTGGCGGTGGACGTCGAGCGCACGGCGGTCATGACTGCCTGGCTGGTACCGAGCGGCGTGTTCGGCGAGATGGTGAGCGAGCCCAACGGCAAGGGGAAGTACCGGTTCGCCGCCTCCCTGAAACCGGACTCCGGGGACCGCTGGACGCCGTACCGGCTGACGGCCGCGGAGCTGCCGCAGCGGATACTGGCCCGGCTCTCCGAGCTGGAGAAGGCCGAGTAGTACTTTCCCTCGGGGTTCCCCTCCCGCCGCGCCACGCCGAATCGGTCCCTCCTCGCCCGGCTTGATCTTTTCTGACCGAGGGAAGCCGGGCTCTACCCGCCGGTTTCGGATCAAGGGGAGCGTGGCGGGTGGTTCCGGCGTCTGCCGGCAGCCCACCCCGGTCCCTTCGGCCGTCGCGACGGGAGGGACGGAACGTGTGCCCGGCAGTCCGTTCCCCGCTCGCTGCGTGTTGGTGATGTATCTTGTTGACATACATGACATATGGAGGTGGTGGCGGATGTCTGTTACACAGATCGACCTGGATGACGACGCACTCGCCGAGGCGATGCGTCTCATGGGATCCACCACGAAGAAGGACACGGTCAACGAAGCCCTCCGGGACTACGTGGCACGTGTCAAACGGCTTGAGGCGGCCGAGCGGCTGGCCGCTCGCGGTGAGCGCGGCGAATTCGAGGCCGCGGCGGCTGCGCATGACGCGGTCAAGCGTGCGCGGCGGGCTGCCTTCGAGTGATCACGTACCTGCTCGACGCCTCGGCCCTGTGGCATCTGTTCCGTACTCCGGGGGCGATCCCGCCCTGGGAAGGACATATCGCCGCCGGAGTTTTCCATATCTGTGAACCTACGAGGGCTGAGTTCCTCTACTCGGCCACCAGCCCGGCGCACCGCGACGAACTCGCCGAAGAACTGGACGCGCTGTGCCGGCTCTCGCCGGTGCCGAAGAACGCGTGGCGCTGGGTGGACACAGCCCAGTACAAGCTCACCCAGCGTGGGCAGCATCGCTCCGCAGGGGCCATCGATCTCCTGGTGTGCGCCACCGCGGTCCACCACGGCCATACCGTGCTCCATGTGGACAACGACTTCGGCACTGTCGCGGCCGTCCTGAAGGACGTGGAACAGCGGGACGTACGGGCCTGAGGCGGCGGGGCGCCGGGCTCACCCGTCCTCGGCGTCGCCGTCGGACGCGGCGGGGGCGTCCGACGGGTCGCGCTCGCCCTCCGCCTGGGACGGGGTGGAGTGCGGGACCTCGGGGGTGGTCCACTCGTCGTCGTCCCGGTCGCCCTCGGCCTGGGACGGAGTGTGCTCGCTCAGCTCGCTCATGGTGCTGCCTCCCGATCGCGGGGCCGGTGGTCGGTCCGTCGCCGGGTACCCCGCGCGGGCCGGTGTCACCGCGCCGAGCGGCGGGCCAGGGCCCTGGACAGGGCGGCGCGGACCTCCTCGGGCGGGGGAGCGCCCTCCGCCTCCGCGGAGGCGGTGAGCGCCTCGGCGACCGCGCGGAGCTTGGTGTTGGACAGCTGGGACGCCTCCCGCAGAATGTGCCACGCCTCGTCCGAGGTGCAGCCGTACGTCGCCATCAGGATGCCGCGGGCCTGGTCGATCACCGGGCGGGAGGCGATCGCCTGCCGCAACTGCTCGACCTCCTCCTGGAGCAGGTGCAGTCGCTCCTCCCGCTCCAGCGCCACCGCCGAGACGGCCCGCGGCGCGTCCTCCGGCGCCGGGGAGCGCAGCGGGTCCGTGGTGTCGAGGCCGGCCAGTTCCAGGATGCGGCGCGGCTGACCGTTCCAGCGGGTGGCCGTGACCGGCACCGACCACCGCCGGCCGTGGTCGCGCAGCACCTCCAGGAACTCCAGACCCGCCGTGTCCATGAAGTACACGCCGCTCATGTCCACGTCGACCCGCGCCGTGCCGGCCGGCAGCCGCGCCAGCTTCTCGGCCAGGTCCTGGGCACATCCGCGGACCAGCTCACCGCGCGGGGTGAGCAGCGCCCGGTCCGCGTCCATGCGACCGCCGATGACCAAGGTGTTCAGCCTTCCCGGGAGAGGGAGTGATGCCGCGGAGGTCATGTCACCGCCTTGTCGGTGCTCGTGAGTGGTCGGGGCGTTTCGGATGGGTTCGGCCGCCGTCGGCACCGGAGCGGTAGGCTGCGCACGGTCCCGGCTGCGCTGCGGGTGCGCCTGCCCAGCCTGAGGCGTACTACACGCGGTGCCGGGGAATGGCCGGGAACCGGCGGGGTACCTGCAGGTCCGAGAGCGTGGGGAGACGGGTGTTGGGCGATCACCACCGGATGCGGTGCGGGCCCGGGACCGCGGCGTCGCGTCTGACGGTGCGCCCGCTGGAGGGCGGCCGCGGTGTCCGCGCGGCCGGGGAGATCGGCCTGGCCACACATACGATCTGGGAGCGCGTGCTGGAGCAGGCGGTGCGCGAGGGTGAGGCCGTGTACTACCTGGAGCTGTCCGAGGTGACGTTCGTCGACGTCGCGGGCGCCGGAGCGCTCGCGGCGGCCGCCGAGCGCCTCGGGGACGGCCGCCGGTTCGTGGTGCACCGCCCGCCGCCCGCCCTGAGCCGGGTGCTGGACATGTTCTGGCCCGGCCTGTCGACGATCGAGGTGTCGATGTCATGAGTGCCGCGGCCGAACCCCTGGAAGCCCCCGCCGGTCCCTTCGTCCACCCCGCCCTCTTCTACCGGGACGACCAGGAGTACCTGGAGGGCACCGTTCCCTTCGTGCGCGAGGGGCTCGCGGCCGGCGAGCCCGTGGCGGTCGCCGTGCCCGGCGACCGGCTGCGGATGGTCCGGGACGCGCTCGGCGACGACGCGGACGGCGTCCGCCTCCTCGACATGCGCGAGGCCGGACGCAACCCCGGCCGGATCATCCCCGGCGTGCTGCGCGCCTTCGCCGACAGCCAGTCGGCCGGGAAGCGGGTGCGGATCATCGGCGAGCCCATCTGGGCCGGCCGCTCCGCGACCGAGTACCCCGCCTGCGTCCAGCACGAGGCACTGATCAACGCCGCCTTCCAGGGCCGTACGGCGACGATCCTGTGCCCCTACGACGCCGTGCGCCTGCCCGCGCACGTCCTCGCCGACGCCCACGCCACCCACCCCACCGTCATCCCCGTCGGCGCCCGCCCGGTGCGGGACAGCGAGGCGTACGCCCCCGACGCGGTCGTCGCCCGCTACAACGAGCCGCTGCCGCTCGTGACGGACGCGATGACCTTCCCGTTCGTCGCCGATTCGCTGCCCTTGGCCCGGCACGCCGCGTCCGACGAGGGACGGCGGCTCGGCCTCGCCGGAGTCACCTTGGACGACCTGGCCCTCGCCACGGCCGAGCTGACCACGAACAGCGTGGTGCACGGCGGCGGTTCGGGGGTGCTGCGGGTCTGGGCCGAGGACGGCCACGTGCTGTGCGAGGTGCGCGACGGGGGCCGGATGACCGACCCCCTCGCCGGGCGCCGTCCCCCCTCCCGCGACCAGCGCGGCGGACGCGGCCTGCTGATGGTCAACCTGATCGCCGACCTGGTACGCGTGCACACCGGGGACGAGGGCACGACGATCAGATGCTGGTTCCCCCGCTGACGGCCCGCCCGGCCGCCCGCGCCCGCGGGTGCGCACGGGGTGAGGGCCTGCCGCTCGCCTGCTGACGGCCCGCCTCGGTCGCCCGCGCCCGCGGGCGTGCACGGGGTGAGGGCCTGCCGGCTTGCCCGGCCGCCCGCGGGTGCGCGCCGGGACGAGGGGGTGCCGGTCCGCCCGCCGGAGCCCGCCCGGTTCAGGCGCGCAGCGGGTCCAGCACGATCGGCGCGATCCTGCCCTCCAGCATCTCGCCCAGCCCCTGTACGGCGCAGAGCTCCGGCCGTTCGGCGATGTGCACCGGCATGCCCGTCGCCTGGCGCAGCATCTGGTCGAAGCCCGGCAGCAGGGCGCTCCCGCCGACCATCATGATCCCCCGGTCGACCAGGTCGGCGACCAGATCCGGCGGGCACTCCCGCAGCACCTTGCCGATGCCGTCGAGGACGGCGGTGAGCGGCGTCTGGATGGCCCGCCGCACGGCGGCCGTGTCGACCCGCACGGAACGGGCCAGACCGGTGGCCACGTCCCGCCCGTGGATCTCCGTCGACTCCGGGCCCTGCGGGGTGAGCCCGTTGCCGTGCAGGGCGAGCTGCAGGGGCCGTACGGACTGGCTCGGCAGCATCAGCTCGTGCTGGTGGCGCAGATGCTGCACGATCGCGTTGTCCACGGCCTCCCCGCCGACGGGGACGCGCTCCGCCGTCACGATCGCCCCGAGGGAGAGCACGGCCACCTGCGTGGCCGCCGCCCCGCACACCATGATCATGGTGGCCTCGGGCCGCTCCACCGGCAGACCGCAGCCGACGGCGGCGGCGATGAGCGTGTCGACCAGCTCCACCCGGCGGGCGCCGAGACCGACCAGCGTCTCGATCGCGGCGCGCTGGGCGAGCGGATCGGCGTCGTGCGGGACACAGGCCGCGGCCCGCAGCCGGGGCCTGCGGCGCAGCGTGCGGCGCATCCTGTCCCCGATGAGCTGCCGCAGCATGCGCTGCGCCATCTCGATGTCGACGACCGTGCCGCCGGAGACGGGACGTACGACGCGGATGTAGTCCGGTGTACGGCCCGTCATCTTCTCCGCGAACTCACCGACCGCCATCAGCGCTCCGGTACGGGTGTTCACGGCGGCGGTGGACGGCTGGTCGACGACGAGTCCGGCGCCCTTGACATACACCCGGGTGCGGGCCGCCCCCAGGTCGACGGCGAAGTGACAGCGGCGCAGCTGCTCCAGACTGGCGGTCACGGCGGATCCTCCCGAGTGCGCACCCAGCGGCCCGCCGGGCGGCGGACCTCTCAGGCATCGTGCGCGGTGGGCGGACCGGGCGCCTTTCCTGGGGGGCCGGGCGGGGGGCCGCCGAACGGGGGGTCAGGCGCCGTCCGGGCGGGGCAGGGCACGGGCGGCCTCCAGGAGGGGCTCCAGGGAGTCGACGGTGAGCTCGCAGCCCGCCTCGCGCAGGCTTCGCCGGATGGCGGAGGTGTAGGCGTAGCCGATGAAGCGCAGACCGCCCTGCCGGGCGGCGGTGAACTCGGCGACCGACGAGCCGATCACGACGGCCGCGCCGCCGGCGGACGTGCCGGAGGCGCCCAGGGCGCGCCGCAGACAGTCCGGGTGGGGCATCAGCAGGGTGAGGTCGTCGGCGCGCCCGTGGATGCCGGCCAGGGGCACGCGGTGGGGCAGCAGGTAGCGCCGCAGGGCCCGTTCGCCCACGTCGCTGACGATGACGACCCGTCGGCCGGACGCGTGCAGGGCACGCACCAGAGCGACCGAGCGGTGCGTGGCGGGCGCGTCGGGCACCGCCCGCAGCTCGAGTTCGTCGAGACGGTCGCGGAGCGCCGCGCCGAGCGGGTCGTGCGCGAAGGCGCGCAGCACCTCCAGCGGATGCACCGGCGCCTTCCGGGAGACGTCACCGCCGCCGAGCGGGCGGCCCTCGAGCGCCCCCTGCGGTGCGCGGTGCTCGGAGACGACGGACAGCAGGTCCAGAGCGGCCTCGCGCGCGGTGCTCGCCGAGAACAGGCGGGCGAGCGGCCCGTCGAAACCGATGAGCACGGTGGGGCAGCCGGCCAGGGCGTCGGCCAGGGCGTCGGGCAGCGGCAGGGGCGCCGGTCCCTCCCGTCCGGACGGCTGTGCCGGTGGTGCCGCCTCCCGGGCGAGCCGTACGGAGCAGGACACCGCGAGACCCGGTACGGGCCAGGAACCCAGCGCGGAGTCGATCTCGCGCTGCGCTCCGCCGACCCGGCGCACCGGGTGGTGGCGGGTGACGCGGGCCGCGACCTCCAGCAGATGGGTGAGCAGCCGCTCGGACACGCGGACGGCTTCCGCCCGGACGAAGGCGACCGGGTCCGCCACGTGCCAGGACAGGTCGACCGCCGCGGTGAAGGAGCCGCCCCGCGCGCCGGGCAGGCTGACCGTGTGCCGGGCCCGTCGCGCGGTGAGGTCGACGACGTAGTAGGTCGCCGGGTGCGGTGCGCGGGCACCGTAGGGCTGGACGGGGTTGAGCAGGGTGAGCGAGCCGTCGGGCCCGGTGTGGACGACGGCCGTGCGGCCCGGCGCGGGGGTGCCCAGCTCGTTCAGGTCGTGGGTGATGAGGGGGCCCCGCACCAGGTCGTGGGCCGGGGCGTCGGTGTCCGCCGGGCCGGCCGGCCCGCCCAGGGAGCAGAACCAGGCGACCGGCGGGGCGGACGGCGCACCGGGGGGATACAGGGGCTGGAAGCGCAGGGGCTCGCGGGCGGCGGAGCTGGCGGCGAACTCCCCGTACAGGGTGGGCGGGACGACGACCACGAGGCCGGTGCCGGCGTGGCGGGGCGGCTCGGGCAGGTCGGCTCCCGCCGCGGGCGCGTCCTGGAGCAGCACCCGCAGCCGCGGCGGGTCCGCGAGCCCGGCGAACGCCTCCGGAAGCCCACGCAGGACGGCGACCAGGACGGGCAGCAGATAGGCGTCGGGGTCGGTGCGCACCACGTACCCGTCGGGCCGGACCCGCACCTCGTACTGCTGGGGGCGGAGGGCACCCCGGGAGAGGATCTCGTGGACGGCGTACTCGAGGGTGATGCGCGCCTCCGGATGACCGGACAGGTCTTCGGCCCGGAAGGTGATCGTGGCGTGGGCCCGCGGTGGCGCCACGGAGCCGGACCGGCCCGCGCCGGCCGCCGGGGACGGCTCGACGGCCCCGGACAGCCGGCGTGCGATCCGGGGAGGGACCGTCGCGAACGCCTCCCCGGCGGCGGGCACGGTGAGCGTTCCGGAACGGGACGGCGTGGACGCGAGGAAGTCGCCGGGAGCGCGGCCCGCGCGTTCGTCGATCAGGCCGCCCACCCGTTCCAGCAGCTCGGCGGTGCGGTTGCGGGCGGTGCGGGGCAGACCGCGCAGCAGCAGGTCCCGTACTCCGGGGCGGAAGGCGTAGGAGCCGGGCGGTCCGGGGACGGTGGCGAGCATGCCGCTGAGGATCACCTCGGCGAGGTGCCGGGGCCGGGGGTCGGGCTCGACGGCGGCCTGGACCAGGCGCATCACGGGCAGATCGGGACGGCCGAGGGCCAGGTGACCGGCCAGCCGGAACGCCTCCGGGGAGGCGGTCGCCCGGAACCGCAGCACGAGTTCCCCGGGGGAGAGCCCGCCCACGTCCGTACGGTCGTCGAGGTCCGCCGGGAGCGGTCCGTCCAGCTCCGCGACCGCGGCCGGGACCTCGCCGCCGCCCGGTGCGGCGAGCAGGGCCGCCCAGTTGGCCAGCCACCGCGGGCCCGGCTCCAGTACGGGCAGCGGGACGCCGCGCCGCGGCGCGTGCGTGGTGTCGCGGGGGGCGTCGTACGGGCTGAAGACGAGCGCCGCGGCGGGAGCGGCCGGGTACGGGGCCGACAGCAGGCCCGCGACGGCGGGCAGGGCCGTGTCCCGCCACAGGTGTTCCGGGAGGGGCTGGACCACGGCCAGGGGCACCCGGCGGGCCCAGCGGTGCAGGGTGGCGTACCACAGGGCGCCGGCCGGGCCCTCCCGCCACTGCGGGCCCATGCAGTCGCTGACGACGAGGACGGCGCCGCGTCCGTCCCCGAGGGCGTGCGCGCCGTGTCCCCGGACCGTGCCGTCGGGTCCGGCGCGCAGCACCGTCACCGTGCGGAAGACCCCCGACTGGGCCAGCGCCGTGCGCAGTTCGCGGATCAGGGGCCGCCAGACGGGCATGGTGGGACCGGCGTCGTGCACGAGGAACAGGCGCAGCCAGCGCTCCCTGGCGGGCCGCATCACCGGCAGCCACCGGTCGGGGGCGGCGCCCAGACGGGCGATCCGGTCGGCGGTCGCCCGTTCGTCCAGTTCGAGGCCGACGGGGGAGTCCACCCGGCGCTTGAGCGGGCGCAGGGCGCGTTGCAGTGCCAGCGGGTGGCGCAGCATCGGGGGCGCCGGCGCCAGCAGCGCGGTGTGCGGTTCGGTCCGCACACCGGGGGAGGGGGAGGCCGGGGACGGCAGGTGGAGCGGGCTGCGGGGGGCGTCGTCCCCCGCGCGTGAGGCGGGGGGCGCGGGCGCGGACCCCGGTGGGGGGCCGGCCGCGGGGCCCGGGGCCGGCTCGGGGCGCGGCCGTGCGGGCGGGGCGCCGGACGTGTCGGTGTCCATGGTTCCGGCCAGCCAGAGGAGTTCGGCCAGTTCCAGCGGGGTGGGACGGACGCCTCCGGACGCCTCGGTCAGTACGCCGGCCAGGCGGACCAGCGGGTCGGGGGCGTCCGCGGCGCCGGGACCCGGGTCAGAAGGCATCGGACTGCGGGGCCCGGCCCAGATACGGCATCAGCTGCTCCGCCAGTTCGTCCAGGGAGTCGACGCCGAGGCCGGAGGACCGGGCGAGGTAGATCGCGTTGAGGAGCTGGTCGGTGGCCAGGTCGCCGGCGCCGACCCGGGACAGGAAACGCTCGATCAGGCCCCGCGCGTACGCGTCGGGCTCGCCCAGGTGCGCGCGGACGATCCCGGCGAGATGGCCGTCGTCCGGCTGCCGCAGGCGCAGCGTGACGCAGCGGCGCAGGAAGGCGGGCGGGAACTCCCGCTCACCGTTGCTGGTGAGGACGACGAACGGGAAGGACCGGCAGCGCACCCGGCCGCGTTCCACCGGAACCCGCTCGTCGGTGCCGTCGGCCGTCACCTCGGCCCGTGGGAGCTGCCGGGCGGCGCGCACCAGTTCGGGGATCTCGTACTGGCCTTCCTCCAGCACGTTCAGCAGGTCGTTGGGCAGGTCGAGATCGCTCTTGTCGATCTCGTCGATGAGCAGGGCGCGGGGGCGGGCGTAGGGGAGGAGGGCGGTGCCCAGGGGACCGAGGCGCAAGTGGTCCTCGACGCCGGTCCCGTCGCCCGGCTCCCGGACCGCCGCGCCGGACCGCTCCGCGGCGCGGCCGGCGCCCTGCCGCGCCGCGTACAGGCGGGAGAGCGGGTCGTACTGGTAGAGGCCGTCGTGCAGCGTGCTGCGGCTGGTGATGTTCCAGCGCAGCACCGGACCGAGGCGCAGCTCACGGGCGACCGCGTAGGCGAGCGAGGACTTGCCGGTGCCGGGCGGGCCGGTGACCAGCAGCGGGCGGCGCAGGTACAGGGCCGCGTTGACCAGCTGGACCGTCTGCGGGGTCGCCCGGTAGGTCACGGCGCGGTGGGTGCGGTCGGGGGAGACGGCGGCGGCGTCGGCGGCCTCGTCCGGCGGGTCCAGCACCGGCCCGCCGTCGAAGGCGCGCCAGGGCGGGGGCGGCGGCAGCCGTTCGATGCCGTCGTGCGGTTGTTCGGCGCCGGTGTAGACGGGCCACAGGGGCATGGTGCTCTTCTCCGGTCGGGGACGGCGGTCGGTCAGGCCACGGGGGAGTGCAGGCTCGCGGCGGTGGCGGGGAAGCAGCGCGGGTCGTCCCACAGCAGTTGCACGTCCCTGGCCCAGTGCCCGTCCGGCTCCTCGGCGGCGTCCGCCGTCAGCCGCAACGACATGATGTGCTGCGGAAGTTCACCCGGCGGCACGCCGGCGACGGACGCGGTGAGCTCGTCGAGGAACGTGCCGCCGGAGCAGGGGCCCTCGTGGCCGGCCCCCGGCTCCGGGCAGCCGGTGCGGGGCCACAGCAGTACCGGCACCGGGACGTTCAGACCGACCTCGAAGTACTGCCGGGCGGCGGTGGGCGGCGCCGGGAAGCCGGCCAGTTCGGCGCCGCCGTCCCACAGGCGTTTGCGCAGACCGGCCGGGCGCTCGTGGGTGCCGCACTCGACGCGGTGCACGGCCGCCCCCGTGCCCGTGTCCAGTTTCTGCCACTTCTTGCCGAGCTGGTGGCGCAGCCGGCCGCTGCGGTGCCGGGACCGGTCCGCGACGACGAGCGGGTAGGCGCAACCGAGCGGGGTGGGGTCTTCCGGGCCGCACTCCCAGTGCGCCACCGGCTCGTTCAACCACTCGCGCGGCAGCACGAAGGCCAGTAGCTCCTCCGCGCCCGGAGGGAGGTGGGCGACCGCCTCGTCGATGCGCTCCTGTACGTAGGCGCGCACACCGGTGCGGGGCAGCCGGCGCGCGCCCACGGGGTGGCGCCGGCCGTCGAGACACGCGGACACCTCCACGGTGACCTGGTCCGGGCCGGCGCCGCTGTGCTCGATCTCGACGACCACGGGGGACCAGGCCGAGGGCCGCGCGGGAGGCCCGTCCAGCAGGTCGCGCAGCCGGTCGGCGAACCGGGCCACGGCCTCCGGCTCCGGGACCTCCCACTGCACGTACGCCGCCGCCGACGCCAGCGAGGCGAAGCCGTCGTCCGGCAGGGGCGGGCCGAAGGGGCCCACGGCGTCGACGTACAACCGGTGCGGATCACAACGCAGTCCCGCCCGCTCGGCGCGCCGCACCAGGGTGTACAGACGTCTGCGCGTGTCCGTCGCGTGGCCGGGGGTGGGGACCAGCTCGCCGAGGCCGCTCCAGTAGCGGGCCATGACCTCCGTGGGCAGCATCCGGCCGGCCCTGACGTCCCGGCCGCCCGCGACCGCCGTGACCATCCCGACCACCGAGCCGTCGGCCAGGGTCACCGCGGCCCCGCTGAAACCGTCGGCCAGTGGCTGTCCGTGCCCGGAGACGGCCTCCAACTGCACCCACTCGTCGGCGATCAGCGGACCCGGCACCGCCCGGTACAGCGCGAGTGTGCCCTCGTCGTAGCCCCGGGGGAAGCCGTAGGCGATCAGTTCCGGGGAGGGAGTGGCACGTTCGGCGCCGGGGGGCGCGAAGACCGCCGGGGCGAGCGGTGCCTCCCGGTCCAGTTCCAGTACGGCCAGGTCGCCGGGGTCGGTGCCGCCGCCCCGCCAGCCGCCGTGGACGGCCACCGTGGCGGTGACCTCACCCAGGTCGGCGCGGTTCGGGAAACTCACGGTCACCGGGGACGTGTCGCCCGCCGCGACGACGTGGGCGCAGGTGAGCACGTGACGTGCGGAGACGAGGAAGCCCGCGCCGACCTCGTTGCCGCACCGGATCCGGGTGTGCCAGGCAGCTCTGCTCATCGACGGTCGGCGGCCTCCGCTGTCGTCCCGGCCTGGTCGGGGGACCAGCTGAGCTTGACGACCAGGTGCCCCTCGGCCGAGCCCTTGGCGATGACGGCACCGGCCTCCGCGGTCAGTTTCACCCCGAACTCCAGCTCCACCGCGTCCGGTTTGAGGGAGCCGTCGCGGAACACCCGCAGCGCGGACTCGGCCGCCGCCCGTACGCCCTCCAGGGAGCCCTCGAAGGTGCGCGCCGCCTGGGCCGGGCCGTCGCCGCGTGAGACGAGCCGGGCCCCGGACTCGTCCTCCACGCCCTCCACCACGACCGTTGTGCCGCCTTCGGTCGTGAACTGCGTCAACCCGTCCATGGCGCGACGTGCCCCCCGTGGTGTGCGACTGCGGTGAACTCCTATGTTACGTGCGGTGTTTGACGTGTCACGAGGATTGGCCGGCCGGGTGCTCCTCCGTGCGGTCCGCCGGTCCCACGACCCCCCGGACCACCCCCAGCTCCACCAGGTCCTGCGGGCGGACGCGGAGCCGGTCCGCCGTGTCCTCCGCCTCCTCCGGGGGCCGTTTGAGGATGGCCGCCGCGAGTTCCGGGGCGATCACCGAGAAGTAGCTGTCCGGGGTGGCCCAGGTGTTGCCGGGGGCCGCGAGGGCCAGCGCGCCGCCGGAGCCGCCCTCGCCGACGACCAGTGTGGTGACCGGCGTACGGGCGGCGGCCACGGCGCCGAACAGGTCGGCGATGGCGGCTCCCGCGCCCTGCCGCTCCGCCTCCGCGTCGTTCGCCGCGCCCGGCGTGTCCACCAGCGTCAGCACCGGGATGCCGAGCCGGTCCGCGAGCCGGACCAGCCGGGCGGCGGTGCGGTACCCGGCGGGCCGGGTGGCCGCCCCGGTCTGCGCCGCGTAGGCGACCGTACGGCCCTCCCGCTCACCGAAGCCGCACAGCATGCCGTCGGGGTCCGTACCGCCGCAGCGGTCGCCGCTGACGGTGACGCGGGAGGTGAGGCAGGCGTCCAGGTAGGCGGTGGCGCGCGGGCGTTCGGGTGAGCGGGCGCGGCGGACGGCGTCCCAGCCGGTGGCCGGGAGGTCCGCCCTGCCCAGCGCGGGCGGCGGCGGGACCGGGGCGGTGGAGGGCCGGGTCAGCAGCCGCAGCCAGCGGCCCAGCGTCCCCCGCAGCTCCTCCGGCCGTACCAGCGCGTCCGCCGCCCCCGCCGCCACCTGCGCCTCGGCCGTGTACGCCACCGGGTCCGCGTCCGCGGGCCGCACCCGTGAGCCGGCGAAGCCGACCTGCGCGCCGGGCAGGGCGAGGACGACATCGGCGCCCGCGCCCAGGGTGGCCCACCCGCCGCCGGTCGTCGGGTCCCGCACCACCGCGATCTGCGGCAGCCCGGCCTCCCGCGTGAGCGCCGACTCCCGTGCCACCCGCTGGAGCTGGGTGAGCGCGAGCATGCCCTCCTGCATCCTGCTGCCCCCGGTGGCGACCAGCGGCACCACCGGCAGCCGGTGGGCGCGGGCATGGGCGTACGCCGCCACCAGACGGTCGCCGGTGCGCTCACCGAGCGAGCCGCCGAGGAAGCCGAACTCGAAGGCGACGACGACGGCCCGGGTGCCCTCGATGCCCGCGGTGCCGCAGATCACGGACTCCTGCTCGCCGGTGCGCCCGGCGGCACGGGCGCGGGCGGTGCCGTAACCGGGCCAGCCGAGCGGGCCGTCGGGGGGCGACCGCCTTTCGGGGTGCGGCAGTTCGGTGAAGTCGTCCGCGAGGAGGGCGACGACCTCCCGCGCGGACAGCCGGTCAGCCACGGGACAGCGCCCGCTTCATGATCTTCCCCATGTCGTTGCGGGGCAGGGCGTCGAGGTGGTGGACCACGCGCGGCCGCTTGTGCGGGGCGAGACGCCCGGCGACATGACCGGCCAGCTCCTCCAGGCCGGGCGGGGACTGCGGGTCCGCCGGCACCACCCACGCCACGATCCGCTCGCCCAGATCGGCGTCCGGCTCCCCGGTGACCGCGGCCTCCCGCACCCCCGGATGCTCCAGCAGCGCGTTCTCGATCTCACCCGCGCCGATCTTGTACCCCCCGCTCTTGATCAGGTCGGTGGCCTTGCGGCCGACGATCCTGACGTACCCGTCGGCGTCGCGCACCGCCATGTCCCCGGTGCGGAACCAGCCGTCGGCCGTGAACGCGGCGGCCGTCGCGTCCGGCCGGTTCAGGTACTCCGTGAACAGGTTCGGCCCGCGCACCTGGATCTCGCCGACCGTCTCACCGTCGTACGACGTCACCGGTGACCCGTCCTCCTCCACCAGCCGCAGCTCCACGCCCGGCAGCTCCACGCCCACCGTGCCGGGGCGGGCCTCGCCGTCCGCGCGGACGGCGGTGTTCATGAGCGTCTCCGTCATGCCGTACCGCTCGACGACCCGGCGCCCGGTCGCCGCAGCGATCCGCTCGTGGTCGTGCACGGGCAGCGCGGCCGACCCCGACACCAGCAGCCGTGCCCCGGCCAGCGCCTTCACCAGCCCGGGTCCGTCGGGCAGCGCCTCCGCGAGGCGGTGGTACATCGTCGGCACCCCGAACAGCATCGTCGCGCCGCCGTTCAGCTCGCGCGCCACGCCCTCGGGGGTGAACCTGCCCAGGTGGCGCACGGAGCCGCCGCGCCGCAGCGGGCCGAGCGTGCCTAGGACGAGTCCGTGCACATGGAACAGCGGCAGCCCGTGCACCAGTACGTCGTCACCGGCCCACCGCCAGGCGTCGGCGAGGGCGTCCAGGGTGGTGGCGATCGCGCGGCGCGGGATGACGGCGCCCTTGGGCGGGCCGGTGGTGCCGGAGGTGTAGACGATCAGGGCGGGGTCCTCCGGGTCCCGCTCGCGGTCGTCGGGGAGCGCACCCCGTGCCGCCGGGTCCACATCGACGCGGGGCAGCTCGCCCAGCGGGGCGGGGAGCTCCTCGCCGGGCGCGGTGAGCACCAGGTCCGGGGCGCTGTCGGCCAGGATGTGGCCGAGCTCCTGCTCGCCCGACTTCGGGTTGAGCGGCACGACGGTCACCCCCGCGACCAGTGCCGCGGTGACCGCGACCGCCGTCTCCAGCGCCGGCGTGGCCCATACGGCGACCCGGCGCGCCCCCGTCAGGCCCCCGGCCACCGCTCCGGCCGCCGAGGCGAGTTCCCCGTACGTCAGTGCGCGCTCGCCGAAGCGCAGGGCGGGCCGGCCGGCCGGGCCGTCGGTCAGGGCCGGGAAGAGAGAGGACATGCGTCGTACTCCTTGACTAGCTGTCGTTCGAAGGCTGCCAGGTGCTCGTGCCGCCCGGGGCCTACCCCCATCCGGGCGCGACCATCACCAGCCACACCACCGCCGGGACCGCCGCGACCACGATCCCGCCGTACACCATCAACTGCCGGAAGAAACGCTCGCGGTCGACGTCCGGTGCGGCGGCCAGGACCAGCGCGCCGTTGGTGGAGAACGGGCTCACGTCCACGACCGTCGCGGACACCGCGAGCGCGGCCACCATGCCGACGGCCCCGATCTCACCCTGCGCGAGGAACGGCACGGCCAGCGGGATCAGCGCGCCCATGATGCCGACGGAGGAGGCGAACGCGGAGACGATCGCGCCGATGTAGCAGAGCAGCACCGCGGCGAGCAGCGGGACACCGATGCCGCCGACGCCCTCACCGGCCCAGGTGATGGTGCCCATCTCGTCCAGGACACCGACGTAGGTGAGCACACCGCAGATCAGCAGGACCGTGGGCCAGGCGATCTCGGAGACCGCCTTGCGGCTGTCGTCCGGCCAGGCGGTGCTCAGCACGACGGCGAGGGTGATCGCGGTCAGACCGGCGTCCAGGTCGAAGCCGAGGACGGCGACGACGAGGGCGGCCAGGGAGACGAGGGTGGCGACGACGGGAGCGGTGAGCGGTACGGAGGCGGGGGCGTCGGGGCGGGTGGCCACGGCGGTGGGGGCGGGGACGGTACGGGTGCCGCCGCCGCTGCCCTCGACGGCGGCACCGGAGCCGCCGCCACCGTCCGTGCTCCCGGTGTTCCCGCCCCCGGTCACGGCCCCCTGGCTCCACAGCCTCGGCCCGCCGCAGACGACGAACACGACCGCCGCGATGACGAGGTTCACCAGCAGCGAGGCGAGGAACAGGGTGATCTCGCTGCCGGGGAGCTTCTCGCGCTCGACGATGCCGTTGACGATCGAGCCGTAGATGCTGATCGGGGAGAAGCCGCCGGCCTGGGCGCCGTGCACCACCATCGCGCCCATCAGCAGCGGGCTGATCCGGTACCGGGCGGCGAAGCTCAGCGCGATCGGCGCGACGATCGCGACGGCGGCCGGGCTGACCGCGCCGATCGCGGTCAGCGCGCCGGTGAGGGCGAACATCACCCAGGGGATCAGCGCGACCCGCCCCCGCACCAGCCGGACGGCCGCGTGCACCAGCCAGTCGGTGGTGCCGTTGGCGCGGGCGATGGCGAAGAGATACGTGACGCCGACCAGGACGACGAACAGGTCGCCGGGGAAACCGGCGAAGACGCCGTCCGCGTCGAGGTCGGCGACGAGCGTGCCGACCCCGAAGGCGGCGGCGAAGGCCAGCGCGCCCATGTTGACGGAGCGGGTGGTGGCGATGACGAACACCACCGCCAGGACGAGGATCGAGACGAGTTCGGGGGACATGCGGGCTCCCGAGATGGCTGAGTGGCCGAGTGGCTGAACCACTTGTCCGCTGGAGTGGTGTGTTCCGTTCGGCTGGAAAGCGTGGGCCCCGCGGGAGGAGCCGTCAAGGGGTCGCGCATGAATTGGCTCAGCCACTCGTCCACTGTGCGGGCCCCGGTGCTAATCTCGCGACGAGAGGGGGACCCCGTGACCGACGCCCTGCGCCCCATGACGAAACAGCGCCTGTACGAGCAGGTGCTGGACCGGTTGCGCCAGTACGTCACCGAGGGCGGCCTGCGGGCCGGCGACCGCCTCCCGCCCGAACGGGACCTGGCCCAGCGGCTCGGCGTCAGCCGCGCCTCGGTGAAGCAGGCGATCGTGGTCCTGGAGGTCCAGGGCCTGGTGGAGGCCCGGCACGGCGGCGGCACCTATCTCGTACGGGACAGCCTGGACGTCGAGCCGGTCGACCGGATGGTGGAACGCCGCCGGCGCCTGCCCGACGTACTGGAGGCCCGGGAGGCGCTGGAGACGAAGCTCGCCGAACTCGCCGCCGAGCGCCGCACGGACGACGACCTCGCCGCGATGCGGTCCGCGCTCGCGCACATGGCCGAGGAGATCGAGGCGGGCGGCGGCGGAGTGGAGGGCGACCGCCTGTTCCACGCGGCGGTGACGGCGGCCGCCCACAGCAGCCTGCTCGCGGAGTTCATGCGCTCCATCGCCGAGCAGATCGCCGAGAGCCGCACGGAGTCCCTCCGCCAGCCGGGGCGGCCCCACCGGTCTCTGGCCCAGCACCGGGCGATCCTCGACGCCGTCGCCGCCGGGCAGCCCCGGCAGGCGGCCACCGCCATGCGCCGCCATGTCCGCACGGTCGCCAAGGTCCGCCTCCTGGACTGGGAGCCGGAGGAGGACCGCTGACCGCCTCCTGACCGTCGAGCGGCCTGTCGCGGTTCCCGGTGCGATTGTTAGCCTTCCCGTCGATCAGCTGTTCGTATGTCGTATGAGGAGTGAGCCGTCGTGCCCCGTATCGCGCTCGTGACCTGCAGGCCCGGCCCCGAGGTGGCCGAGGACCGGGACCTGCCGGGGCTGGTACGGGCGCTGGAGGAGGCCGGGGCCGAGGCGTCCGCCGAGGTGTGGGACGACGACGCCGTCGACTGGGCCCGCTTCGACCTCGTCGTGATCCGCTCCACCTGGGACTACAGCTGGCGGTCGGCGGAGTTCACCGCGTGGGCCGAACGGTGCGGCACGCTCACCCGGCTGGCCAATCCGGCGGACGTGGTGCGCTGGAACACCGACAAGCGGTACCTCGGGGAACTCGCCGCCGCCGGGGTGCCGGTGGTGGACACCCGGTACATCGCGGCGGGCGATCCGCTCGACCTCCCGGACGGCCACGAGTACGTCGTCAAGCCCACCTCCGGCGCCGGCGCCCGGTTCGCCGCCCGCTACACCCCCGACGAGCACGACACGGCCGTACGGCACCTGCGGCGCATGCACGCCGAGGGGTTCACCGCGATGGTGCAGCCCTATGTGCGCGGCATCGACACCACCGGTGAGCGGGCGCTGCAGTTCTTCGGCGGGAACCTGCTGCACGTGAGCCGCAAGGGGCCCGTCCTCGCCCCCGGTACGCCCTACGACCGGCGCAAGGTGGCCCACCCCGGACTGACCGACTGGACCCCGACCCTCGAGGAGGCCGCCGTCGCCAGGAAGGCGTTGGCCTCCGTACCGGGCCGGCCCGACCTGCTGTACGCGCGGGTCGACCTCGTGGACGGGGAGGACGGCCGGCCCCGCGTGATGGAGCTGGAACTGGTCGAACCGAACCTGTTCCTGTGGCTGCACCCGGAGTCGGTGCCGCGCGTCGTGGAGGAGATCCTCAAGGCGGCGCGCTGACGGCCACGACCGTGAGGCGGAGGACTCACGCGGCGTGGAAACCGTCCCCGTACCCCGATACGCAGACCGGGCGGAAGCCCAGCGCGGTCAGTTCGTCGAAGGTCTGCTGGTAGGAGGCCGCGTCCAGGCCGTGCCGCGCGTGCCAGTGCCCTCCCTCGGCCCGGTGCCAGAGGGCCGCGTAGCGGGCGATGCCGGTGTCGCTGTATCCGCCGACCCAGGCGAGCCGGTGCCCGGCGTTCACCAGTTGGTCGAAGGTCTTCTGGTACTCGCTGCCGGTGAGCCCGTGCCGCGCCTGGAAGGCGACGCCGCCCTGCTTCTCCCAGATGGCGGCGAACCGCACCTCCACGTTGACCCGGTAGCCGCTGACCTGACGCAGGACGAATCCCTGTGCGGTGAGTTCGTCGAACGTCTGCTGGTACTGCACCCGGGACAGACCGTGCCGGGCCTGCCACTCGGGGCCCTCGCGCTGTTCCCAGATCGCCGCGTACCGGGCCTGGCCGTCGATCGCGTAGCCGCTCACGGTCCGCAGCCGGAAGCCGCGCGCCGTGAGGTCGTCGAACGTGGCCTGGTACTGGTCGGAGGTCAGGCCGTGCCTGGCCTCCCAGGCCGGGCCGTCGGTCCGTTCCCAGACCGCGTTGTACCGGGCGCCGCGGCCCTCGCTGTACCCGTTGAGCGAGGTGAGACGGAAGCCCTGGGCGGTGAGCTCGTCGAAGGTGCGCTGGTACGTCTCGCCGTCGATCCCGTGCCGGGCCTGCCAGGCGCCCTGGCCGTCGTTGTGCTCGAACAGCGCGGCGAACCGGGTCCGGAAGCGCGACATGGTGACCGGGGTGCCGCCGGCGAGCGACCCGGTGGCGTTGTAGATGTCGGAGAAGTCGAGGTGGACGTCGATCTGGGTGCCGCTGGTGGTGCCGGGCGGGATCGGCGCCGTCCCCTGTGCCACGAAGAGGCGCAGGTGGCCGCCGCCGTCGAGGAACATGCCGTTCACGTCGTGGCGCCCGTCGGAGAGGTAGGCCGAGCCGAGACGGGTCGGTGTCCCCGGGGAGACGAAGTCCTCGCTGCGGCGCAGCAGTATCCGGAAGGTGTTGCCCAGGACGTCCGCCCACCAGTTCCCGAGCCAGCACGCCTCGTTCTGCACGAACGTCGGATCGACCACGTCCGTCATGTACCAGGCGGAGTCGATCCTCCAGTCGGGGTCGTTCTCGTACCTGATCTCGATGAAGCGGTTCTCGCCCCAGTGGTTCTTGGCGGAGAACACCCGGCGGTTGCGGTCGTAGCCGATCAGCAGCAGGACGTGGCCGCCCTGCGGGGGCGTGAGGTGGGTGACGTCGCACACGACCTCGTGGCCGGCCGCGAGCGTGTTCTCCAGGGCCTCGACGGTGGTGTCGGTGTTGAACCAACCGGTGGCCCGGTACCTGGCGTTCACCCGGGCGAGCAGCGGGATGTGCTGTTCGCAGAACTCCAGCGCGTCGAAGTCCTCCTGGCTGGCCAGCGCCTGCGCGTTGGGGAAGCCGAGCACGGGGAGGATGTCGAGCAGCGCCTGCTGGCTGGGCAGGTACGGCGCGGCGCCTTCCGGCGGAGCGGCGTTCTCCGACAGCTTCTTGACGATGTCGCCGCTGCCCTGGAACCCGTTCAGAGAGGAGTTGTTCTCCACGGGCTGGAAGACGTTCCCCTGGGCGTCGCGGTTGAGCGCGAACGCCTTGCCCATGTGGAAGACGTACTCCTCGGACACGTCGATGAGGGTGTTGAACTTCCGTCGGTAGGCGGCTTCGAGCGCGGCGGCTCCCGCGAAGGCCCAGCAGGTACCGCGGTCGTTCTGCTGTTTGAACGGGGACTGGAACTGCGCCAGGGAGAAGACGTCCGGAGTGGGCGCGGGCGGGGCGGGACCAAGGGGCTCGACCCTGCCGAGACTTGCCGCCATGTCCCGGGTCCTCGCCACCAGGGCGGCGTGGGCGTCGAGAGGGAGGACGGGGGACCTCAGCAGCGGTGACCGCGGCGGTGCGCCGGCCAGCGTGACTTCGTCGATACGAGGCATGGGAACTCCTCGTCGGAATGGGAAAGGTGACGAACGCAGGCGACGCGCAGGGGCAGCCGGACGAGTGCGCAGGCGATGTGCGTGGTCCGCCGTCAGCGGAGGCGTGCGTGAGGGTCTTACTTCATCGTCGCACCGGGTGTGGCGTGGTGCCACTTGGTCCACCGGGCCGTCCCACCGCAGCCCGTTGCAACAGGCCCCAGGTGAACTCCGCGACCACCTCGCGCGGTACGCCGCTCGCGTCCGGGGCCGTGAAGGAGAGGCCCCGGCGGTTGGGGGCCGTGCCCTCCAGGGGGCTGGCGGGGGCGAAGGCCCGGGCGGCCTCGTCCACCGTGCAGGACCAGGGGGTGAGGTCCTCCACCGTGCGGAGGGCGGGCGGTTCGGCGCCGGGCGCGCGGACCAGCCACTCGTTCCACACCGCCCCGCCGGCCGCCGTGGTCAGCACCTCGAAGCGCAGGCGGGGCCAGAGCGGGACCGGCCACCGCCACGCCTCGCAGTCCAGGTCACCGATCCTGCGCGGGGTCCGGGACTCCGGTTCGCCGAGCACGGACCGGTACCGGGACAGGGCCGGGCGGGAGCGCGGCGAGCGGACCATCGCCTGCCAGCGCTTGTTGGCCTCGCGCATGTCCGCGGGGGAGACGCCCAGTTCGCGCCGGGCGTCCTCCACCGGGCCGGGGTTGTGGTCGGCCATGCGGCGCAGCAGCACGAGCTGGAAGTCGAGCGGGGTGAACGGTCTGGTGGGGCGTCGTCCGGTGGGCACGGGACCCATCGTCGCGCACCGGGGACGCTTCGGGGCGGCGGCCGTCCGGCAGCACCCGGCGTGGCAGGCCGTGCGTGACGGCGTACGAGGTGCGGGCCTGGTGAGGCCTCCAGAGCTCAGCGGACCGATGACCGCACCGCCGGTACCGTCAGTCGGCTCGGCACTCCCTCGAATCCCGCCCGGCCCCTGCGTACGACGGTGAGGACGACTGTCCCATTGCCCGGGGTCGGCACGCACGGTTAGCCTGTGTGTTCGCCATTCCGATCGCCTGTTGAAATCTCGAACGACCGCAGGCGCCTGAGACACATAGGGAGGGGGCCGGTCGTGGGACGCCTCGTACCAGCCGTGACCCGGGCTCTCGACATTCTCGAGCTCTTCCTCGACGGGGACGGGACGCTCTCCGCCCCCGACATCGTGCGCAGGCTGCAACTGCCGCGCACCACCGTGCACGAGCTGGTGACCACGCTCGCCGCCCGGAAGTACATCGTCCCGGTGGCGGGCCAGCCCGGCCGCTACCGGCTCGGCGTACGCCCGTACCAGCTCGGCGCCCGCTACGCCGAACACCTCGACCTCGCCGCCGAGGGCCAGCAGGTCGCCCGCTCGGTCGCCGAGACCTGTGACGAGACGGTGCACGTGGCGATCCTGGAGGAGACCGACGTCATCTACATCGCCAAGGTGGACTCCACCCACGCGGTGCGGATGGTGTCGGCGGCCGGCCGCAGACTGCCCGCCCACTGCACCTCCGTCGGCAAGATGCTGCTGGCCTCCCTTCCCGAGCACGAACTCACCGCGCGCGTCCCCGACGACGCCGAGCTGTCCGCGATGACCCCCAACAGCATCACCGACGTGGCCGCCCTGCGCGAGGCCCTTGCGGAGATCCGTGCCCGGGGCGTCGCCGTGGAGAGCCGCGAGTCCAACCCGGACGTCTCCTGCGTCGCCGCCCCGGTGCGCGACCGTACGGGGCAGGTGGTCGCCGCGCTGTCCATCTCCGTACCGATGATCCGCTGGAGCGACGAGCGGCTGGACGAGCTGGAGCAGCTCGCGGCGAAGGGCGCCGCCGAGCTCTCCGAGCGACTGGGCTACAGGAGCGTGGCATGACGAACACCTTCGACGTCGCCGTCCGCGCGGAGGCGGCCCTCGGCGAGGGCCCCACCTGGGACCCGGCCACCGGCCGCCTGCTGTGGATCGACATCCTCGGCTCCCGCGTCCACACCTGGGACCCGTCCACCGGCCGCCGCACGGTCCGCCGCACCGACCAGCACGTGGGCGCCGTCAAGCCCCGCGCGGGCGGCGGACTCGTCCTCAATCTGCGGGACGGCATCGGCCTGCTCGACCCCGACGGCACCTTCCGCTGGCTGCACCGGGAGGTCGTCCCCGGCCGCCGCGCCAACGACGCCGCCGTCGCCCCCGACGGCAGCCTCTTCGCGGGCACCATGCGTTACGACGAGGCGCCCTGTGGCGGCACGCTGTCCCGTGTCACCGGTGACGGCACGGTGCACGTCCTCCTCGACGACGTGGCGGTGAGCAACGGCACCGGGTGGAGCCCCGACGGGCGGCTGATGTACTACATCGACTCGCCGACCCGGCGTATCGACGTCTTCGACGTCGGTGAGGCGGACGGCAGGATCACGAACCGCCGCTCGTTCGCGGCGATCGAGGACGGGGCGGGCTTTCCCGACGGGCTGTGTGTCGACGCCGACGGGTGTGTGTGGGTGGCCCTGTGGGGCGGGGGTGCGGTGCGCCGCTACACCCCGTCCGGGGAGCTGGACCGGGTGGTTCCCCTTCCCGTTCCCCTTGTCACGGCCTGTGCCTTCGGTGGCCCCGACCTGACGGATCTCTACATCACCACGGCCCGCGTGGGCCTCACGGCCCCGCATCCCCTGGCGGGCTCGCTGCTGGTGGTGCCGGGCGCGGGCAAGGGAGTGCCGCAGCCTCCGTTCGCAGGATGATTCCGCCCCCGCTGCCCCTTCCCGTTCCCGTCCCCCGAGGGCGCTGCCCCCGGACCCCCGCTCCTCGGCTGAAACTCAGCCCCTCCGGCGTTCGAGGAGCGGGGTCCGGGGCGGAGCCCCGGGTTCGGGACGGGAAGGGGCGGCGGGGGCGAAAACCCCCTCGGTTCACACCCCCGTACGGTCGAGCCCCCGCAGGACCTCACGCTCACCCGGCGTCAGCGGAGGCTCCACCGACGGAGGCAGCGGGGAGCCGGCCAGAGCCGCCAGCATCGCCGAGGGCCGGAACATACGGGCCGGCGACGTCCGCAGACTGCTGACGTCCCACATCGCCGAGGCCGCCGCGTAGGACCCCGTCGCCGCCTTCACCATCCGCCGCGTGTACGCCGTCAGCACGCGGTCCGCCGCGGTCGGCCGACCGCCCCGTACCCCCGGATACAGCACGTCCTGCCCCACCGCCATCGCCCACGCCGCATCCGCCGCCCGCGCGGCCCCCCGCACCACCCGCCACCCCAGCCCGGGCGCGCCGATCCCCCCGCCCGAACGCCCCAGCTCCCGCCCCAGCACCCGTGCCCCGAACGCCGCCACCGACATCCCGTGTCCGTACGCCGGATTGAACGCGGCCAGCGCGTCCCCGAGGACCGCGAACCCCTCCGGCCACCGCGGCATCCGCTCCAGATACCGCCGTACATTGCTGGTCGACCGGCTCAGATGCACATCGGACAGCGGCTCCGCGCCCGAGATCAGCCGGCCCACGATCGGGTCCGGCAGTTCGAGCGTGTACCGCAGGAACCCCGCCGGGTCCGCCGGTGGCTCACCGCCGCGCGAGCCGCCGCAGCTCACCAGCCAGCGGCCCCCCTCGATCGGCATCACCATCGCGCTCCGCGCCGGCCGCGACACGTACGGGTCGGCCTGTACGACCGTCAGCGGAAACCGTTCCGCCCCGTCCGGCACCCGGTACACGCGCGAGGCGTTGACCAGCCCGGAGTCCACCACGCGTTCCCGCACGTCGGGCAGCCCGAGCCCGCCCAGCCAGCCGGTGACCCGGGTCCCGCGTCCGCTCGCGTCGACGACCAGGTCCGCCTCCAGGTCCGTGTCCCCGCCGGGCGCCGCGATCCGCACCCCGCGCACCCGCCCCGCGGAGCCCGTCAGACCCACCACCGCCGCCCGGCGGATCTCCACCGGCATCTGTTCCCGTACCGTCGCCCGCACCACCCAGTCCACCAGCGCCCGGCTGCACGTCACCATCGCCGGGCCCTCGCGCCGCCACCGTCGCAGCCAGCCCTCGGAGGTGAGCGCCAGCATGCCCGAGCTGAGCGGGATCTCGTGCGCCCCGGCGGCGAGCAGCCGCCCCCGCAGCCCCGCGCCCGGCAGCAGCTCCTCCATGGCGTCCATGCCGCCCGCCATCAGCAGATGCGCGTGCCGCCCCTGCGGCAGCCCCTTGCGGTGCTCGGGGCCGTCCGGCAGTTCGTCGCGGTCCAGGACGACCACCTCGTCCGCTCCCGCACGGGACAGCACCGCCGCGGCCAGCATGCCGGCCGGCCCGGCACCGATGACGACAGCTCTACGCGACATGGGGCTCCTCGGGTTCGGTCACGGTTCCGGTCGGGGACGAGGGCGCCGTGCCCGCGCGCGCGGCGGGAGGGCGGTGCAGCGCCTGTGCCAGTTCCACCAGTCCGCCGGTGCCGGAGACCTCGGTGGCGTGCAGCCGGTACGTTCCGGCGGTCTCGGGAGGTTCCTCGCGGGCGGCGGCCCGGCGCGCCGCGTCGGCGAGCATGGCCGCCTCCGCCGCCAGCCGCGCCTCGTGGGGGGAGCGGCCCGCGCGCAGGGCGGTGTCCCGGACCCGTTCACGGACCCGGTGGTCGAAGTACGGCGCCAGTGCGAGCAGCGCGTCGTGGATCGACACCTCACGCCACTGCAGCCGCGCCTGCGGCAGCTGCCACCAGGCGGCCTGTGGCTTGGGCGCGGTCGACACCGACCCCACCAGCGACCACAGCGGGCCCAGCCGCCGGTGGTCGCCGAGCCCCCGCCACTGCGCGAGGACGGACGGCAGCAGCCTCGGCAGCACGAATCCGGCCGAACACAGCAGCGCGGCCAGCGAGGCCATCGGCGGGGCGACCGTGGTGGACAGGAAGTCCAGGTCGTGGCCCGTCCAACGGGCGGCCACCGCCGTGTACTTGGTGAGCTGGAAGCCCACCACGTCCAGCAGCGCCCCCACGAGGATCAGCCGCAGCCCGGCCCGCAGCAGCCCGCCGACCTCGCGCCCCCACTTGACACAGACGACGCACATCACCAGCATCGCCGCGCTGTGCCCGACCAGGTAGAGCAGGATCATCTCCCGCATGAACGGGGTGTTGGCGTAGTACGTGTCGAGGTCGGCCAGCCGCTCGGTGTCCGCCTCGGCGAGCGCGAACAGGACGACGATGGCGGCCACCAGCAGCCCGTAGGCGGCCACACTGCGCAGCACCATGCGCCGCACCCGCTCCCGCGACCCGCCCCGCCAGTTGATCAGCAGCACCAGCACCGCGCAGCTGTACGCGGAGAGCATCCCGTAGGTCAGCGGGGCCCCGAAGTTGGGGATCCCGGTGAGGGAGTTGACGCCGGCCAGGGTGGCCGGGGCGGCGCACACGAAGACCAGGGCGCCCAGGACGATCGCGGCGCAGGTGGACAGCGTCAGCGGGTTGCGCGGGGCCGCCGTGCGCGGGCGGCGGAACAGCAGCACGGACGTCATCCCGAACACGAAGGCCGCCAGGTAGACGACGAGACTCATACCGGCCGGCTCCTCTCGTCCGGGGCCCGGTTCACGCGGTCCCCGCCGTGGTCGTACGGCTCGGCACCGCGTCGGCCGCCGGCGTCGGCGCCGGAGCCGCACCGGCCAGCGCGTCGGCGATCCGGAGCAGGACGGCCGGGTCCGGCACCCGGTCCGGGAACCGGCCGTCGTCGCCGCCACCACCGCCACCACCGCCACCGCTGTCGCGCGGTGGGACCCGGCGCCCCGCGTCCGCCTCCTCCCGTACCGCCGCGGTGATCACCGCCGCCCACGCGGCGGCCTCCGCGCGCTCCGCCTCCCCCGTCTCGGCCAGCGCACCGGCGCGGGTCCGGTCGTACAGCTTCCGGTCGAAGTAGGGGGCCAGGTGGCTCAGCGCGTTGTGGACGCTGGTCTGCCGCCACATCAGCCGTGTCGTGGGGGAGGCGAGCCTGGGCCGGGGCAGCCGCAGCGTCCGGCGGGTGAGGAGGTCGTCCAGGGTCCGCTCCAGCGGTTCCAGCCGGGCGTACGTCCTTCGCGCCCGCCGCCACTCGGTGATCCGGGGCGCCGCCAGCGGCACCAGTACCCCGACGACCGTCAGCAGGGCGCCGAGTCCGGCGGCGGCCGGGGAGACGGTGGTGCCGAGCCTCGACCAGTCCCGCCCGGACCAGCGGGCGCCCACCGCGGCCAGCTTGGCCACGCTGTACCCGGCCCCGCACAGCGAACCGGTGCCGAGCAGCGTCAGCCCCGCCCGCAGTCCGCCCCGCACCCGGCGTGCCCAGCGCAGCGCCGACACGGCGGTGACGGTCACCGCGGTGAGGTGCGCGACCAGGTAGAGCACGATCATCTGGGCGATGAACGGTGTCGTCGCGTAGTAGGTGTCCAGGTCGGTACGGCGCTCCACGGGCGCCTCACCGAGCGCGAACGTCACCGCGATGCCGAGGACGACGACGGTGTAGGCGAGCAGCCAGCGGCGGGCGGTGCGGCGCACCCGGGGCCCGCCGCGCCAGTGCACGACGAGGAGCTGGGACGCGGCGCAGTACCCGGTGATCGCCACATAGGTGACCGGCGCCGCGAGGTTCGGCACGTCGCCGATGCGGTTGACGGCGCCGACCGTCGGCGGCGCCCCCAGGAAGAAGCACAGCCCCGCCAGGCCCAGCACCGCGCAGATCGCCCGCAGATAAGGATCGCGCCGGTGCCGCAGCAGATCGGGGGCCCGCACCAGCAGGCCGAGCCACAGGGCCCCGCAGCTGACGTAGTTGATCAGGCCGCTCATCTCCTGGTCCCGCGGTGGTTGAGCGCGGCCCCGATGCGTCCGGCGAGGTCCGGCGGGTTCTCGGGGTCGCCGCCCTCCGCGGCGTACACCGAGTCGGTGGAGGCCTCCAGCCAGGTGCGCAGCCGGCGGCCCATCAGCATGCCGAAGCGGTCGGCCTCCTGCTCCTCGGCCAGGCTGAAGTCGGTGCGCGCGGCGACGGGCCCGGGCCGTCCGCCGGTGGCCGTGCCGGTGTCCGCCTGCCGGCGGCTCATGTGCCACACCTCGTGGCAGAGGATCACGATCTGGTGCCAGACGGCGGCCCGTTCGTCGACCACCACGTCGTCGTGGCCCTCGCGCTCCAGCCACAGTCCGCTCGCCGTGTGCGGGGGGAACGCCGCCCGGTGGACGACCACGTCACGTCCCCGCCAGGCGCTGACGGAGGCGACCAGCGCCTCGAACAGGACCTCGGGGTCCGCCGGTACCGCCACCCGGATGGGGCCGATGAGGGCGTCAGCGAGACGACGCATCTCCTTCCTGGTACGCACCGCTGTCTCCCTGTTCCCCTGGGTGTTGCCCGGTCACCAGTGCAATATGCCAAGTCGGGTGCCGTCCCGGCCAGTTCCCCGTGCGACGCGGTCACTCGGTGACCGCCACGGTGTCCCCGGGTGCCACGGCCGGAGCGGAGCACTCGGAAAGTCCGGCTGTGAGTTCTTGTCCGAACCATTGACGCGTCGGCCCATCACATCTACGGTCCGTTCGAAGTTACGGGCGTCATTCGATATGTCGAACAATCCATGAGCAGATGGGGCAGGGCATGGGACGACCTGGCCTGAATCGCAGGCAACTCCTCGCCGGAATAGGCGGGTTGACCGTCGCCGGAAGCTTCGGCTTCGCGGCGCTCGGGACCGGGGCCGACGCGCTCGCCTCCGGAGCGGACACCCGCGTGCGCTACTGGAACCTCTTCAGCGGCGGCGACGGATACAACATGATCTCGATGCTGGACTCCTTCCGTGAGGACAACCCCGGCATCGACGTGAAGGACTCGACCCTCCAGTGGGGCAACCCCTTCTACACCAAGCTCGCCATGGCGGCCGCGGGCAACCGCGCCCCCGACCTCGGGGTCATGCACATGGGCCGGGTCACCGGCTTCTCGCCGGGGCGGCTCCTCGACGCCTGGGACGTGGGTCTCCTCGCCAAGTACGGCGTGCGCGAGGAGGACTACAACCCCGCGCTGTGGAACCGCGGCGTCATCGACGGCAAGCTCTACGCCCTGCCGCTCGACATCCACGTCCAGCTCTGCTTCTACCGCAAGGACGTGCTGAAGAAGGCGGACCTGCTCGGCGACGACGGCCGGATGATCCCGGTGACCTCCACCACCGAGTGGTTCGACGTCCTGAAGAAGGCCAGGAAGGCCCAGAAGAAGGGCCTGCAGACCATCGGCCTGTGGACCAACGACCAGAACTTCCAGTGGTGGTTCTTCGTCGCCTACTACACCCAGATCGGCGGCACCTGGTTCGACGACGCCAACACCGAGGTCACCTTCGACACCGACAAGGCCACCGAGGTCCTGGAGTTCCTCCGCCGGCACGTCACCGACGGGTACGTCATCCCGGGCGCGCCGACCGGCGAGCAGTTCATCAACGGCGCCCCGTTCACCTGGGAGGGCAACTGGTCGGTGCCGGTCTTCTCCGGCGCGGAGCTGGACTACGGCGCCACCCCGCTGCCGCCCGTCTTCGGCGAGCAGGCCACCCACGCCGAGTCGCACGCCTTCGTGCTCCCGCACCAGGCCGGCCGCGGCGGCGCCACCAACGAGGCCGCCCACCGGCTCGCCGCCTACATCGTCCAGCACGCCCAGCAGTGGGCCGCCGGCGGACACATCCCCGCCCACACGCCGACCCTGTCCACGGACGCGTACAAGAAGCTCGAACCGCAGAACGAGTACGTCTCGGCCATGGACCACCAGGCCACCGAGCCGAAGGTGTGGTTCGCGGGCTCCACCGGCGTCCTCGCCCAGGACCTCGGCCCCGTCGTCGTCTCCTCGACGATGGGCTCCGCCAAGCCGGACGCCGTCGCACGGCGGATGAAGAGCCGACTCGCCACGCTCCTCGCCTCGAAGAACCCGATGGACGGCCACACCGCCGCGCAGGGAGGTGCGGTCGCATGACGACGACCAGTGCAGAGACCGTCATCCGCCCGGCACGCGCGAGGACCGCCACCGCCGGCGCCACCGTCCGCCGCAAGCAGGGCTTCCAGCACGGGGGCTGGTTCGTCGCCCCCTTCCTGGCGCTCTTCGTGCTGTTCATCGTCTGGCCGCTGCTGCGCGGCGTCTACCTCAGCTTCACGGACGCCAACATCTCCGGCGAGGGCGCGAGCTTCGTCGGCCTCGACAACTACCGCGAGGCGCTGAACGACTCGGCGATGTGGGACGCGCTCGGCCACAGCGCGTACTTCACGCTCCTGGTCGTGCCCTGCATCACCGTCATGGCCTTCCTCCTCGCGATGCTCGCCCACCACATCGAACGCGGCAAGTGGCTGTGGCGGCTGTGCTTCTTCGTCCCGTTCCTGCTGCCGTCGACGGTCGCGGCCAACATGTGGCAGTGGCTGTTCACCCAGGGCATCGGCCTGTTCAACCACACCCTCGGGATCGACACGCCCTGGCTGACCGACAAGTCGTACGCCATGCTCGCCATCGTGATCCAGACCCTGTGGTGGACGGTCGGGTTCAGCTTCCTGCTGTACCTCGCCGCCCTCCAGAGCATCCCCGGCCACCTGTACGAGGCGGCCAAGCTGGACGGGGCGAACGCCTGGCACCGCATGGTCCACATCACCCTGCCGATGCTGCGCAACATCACCGGCCTGGTGATCGCGCTCCAGATCCTCGCCTCGCTGCAACTGTTCGACCAGGCCGTCGTGATGATGGACTTCAGCCCCGGACCGGAGCTCAGCACCCGCTCCTTCGTCCAGTACACCCTCGAACAGGGCTTCACCAGCTACCGCGTGGGCTACGCCTCCGCGATGTCCATCATCTTCTTCGTGATCATCGCAGCCGTCGCCCTGGCGCGGATGTGGCTGCTGCGCAACCGTGAGGAGGGCGGCCGATGACCACCGCCGATACCACGCCGGTACGCACCGAGCCCCGCAGGCGCTGGACGCCCAGCCAGATCGTCCTCACCCTGCTCGGCACCGCCGTCTCCGCCGTCTTCGTGGCGCCGATCGCCGCGGCCCTGCTCACCTCGCTCAAGTCCGAGGCGGAGGCCGCCGAGATCCCGCCGCACTGGCTGCCGGAGGTCTGGACGGGCCAGGCGTGGAAGGCGCTCTTCGAGACCGGCAACATCACCAACTGGTTCGTGAACTCGCTGGTGGTGTCCGTGTGCGTGACGGCGATCGTGCTGGTGACCAGCGCCCTCGCCGGATACGGCTTCGCCCGCACCGAGTTCCGCGGCAAGAACGTCCTGATGGGCGTCGTCATGGCCGGCCTCATGGTCTCCCCGGCCGTGCTCGGCGTCCCCCTGTTCACCACCGTCCAGCAGATGGGCATGGTCGACACCTACTGGGGCATGATCCTGCCGCAGTGCGCGCCCGCCGCGATGGTCTACATCCTCTACAAGTTCTTCCAGGGCATCCCGCGCGAACTGGAGGAGGCCGCCTTCATCGACGGCGCCGGCCGCTGGCGCGTCTTCCTCACGATCATCGTGCCGCTCTCCCGCCCCTCCCTCGCGGCCGTCGGCATCTTCACCTTCATCAGCTCGTGGAACAACTTCCTGTGGCCCTACATGGTCACCAACAACCCCGACCTGATGACCATGCCGAACGGCATCGCGACCGTCATGAACTCCTACGGCATCCAGTGGGCCCAGCTCATGGCCGGCGGCCTCATGGCGGGCCTGCCGCTGATCATCGTCTTCGTCTTCTTCCAGCGCCAGATCGTGGCGGGCGTCGCCCATACCGGTCTGGCGGGTCAGTAATCCCCGCGAGGAGAGCCTGATTTGAAGCGTCTGAGACTCGTCACCCTCCTGGCCGCCGCGGTCGTGGGCCTGCTCCCGACCACCGCCCAGGCGGACGTGACGTATCCCGACCCGCAGCCGGTCACCGGCCAGCAGATCATCCACGACCCGACCGTCCTGCGCCTGAAGTCCGGCGGTTACGTGGCCTATTCGACGGGCGGCGTCATCGGCGCCCGCACCTCCAAGGACCGCGTCCACTGGACGGACGCGGGCAACGCCTTCGCCGAACCACCGAGTTGGTGGTACGAGTACAACGACACCGGCGACCCCTGGGCCCCCGACCTCACCTACCGGGCCGGCCGCTACTGGCTCTACTACGCCGTCTCCTCCTGGGGCACCAACCACTCCGCGATCGGCGTGGCCACCTCCCGCACGGGCCTGCCCGGCACCTGGACCGACCACGGCAAGGTCTTCACCTCGGAGACCACCGACCACTGGAACGCCATCGACCCGGCGGTCGTCCGGGCCGACGGCCGCCTGTGGATGACCTTCGGCTCGTACTGGACCGGCATCCGCATGGTCGAACTGAACCCGGGAACGGGCAAGGCGGTCGAGAACCCCACGGTCCACCACCTGGCCACCCGCCCCGACGAGCCGTACGCGGTCGAGGGCCCGGAGATCGTGAAACACGGCCGCCACTACTACCTGTTCGCGTCCTACGACGCGTGCTGCTCGGGCGTGAACTCGACGTACAGGATCAAGGTCGGCCGCTCGACGTCGATCACCGGCCCGTACGTCGACAGCGACGGCACCCCGATGCTGGAGGGCGGCGGCGACCTCCTCCTCGCCGGCCACGGCAGGTACGTGGGCACGGGCGGTCAGTCGGTCTTCCGCGACCGGGGCAGCGACTGGCTGGCGTACCACTACTACGACGCCGAGGACGAAGGCACGCCCAAGCTGGGGCTCAACAAGCTGAGCTGGCAGAGAAACGGCTGGCCCGTCGTCCTCTAGGGGCGCGGGACTGTGCCCATGTGCGGCTCCGCCGCGCGGGCGCGACCAGCCACCCACGACCCGCAGCCGCGATGGCACAGAAACCCCCTCTTCGAAAGGCGCACATGCGAACCGCCCGTTTCACCCTGGATCCCGCCTTCACCGTAGGTGAGGTGAACCCCCGCCTCTTCGGATCGTTCGTAGAACACCTGGGCCGCTGCGTGTACACCGGCATCTTCGAACCGGACCACCCCACCGCGGACGCGGAGGGCCTCCGCACGGACGTCCTCGACCTCGTCAGGGAACTCGGCGTCACCGCCGTCCGCTACCCCGGCGGCAACTTCGTCTCGGGCTACAAGTGGGAGGACTCCGTAGGCCCCGTGGAGGACCGCCCCCGCCGCCTGGACCTCGCCTGGCGCTCCACGGAGACCAACCGCTTCGGCCTCTCCGAGTACATCGCGTTCCTGAAGAAGGTCGGCCCCCAGGCCGAACCGATGATGGCCGTCAACCTCGGCACCCGGGGCGTGGCGGAGGCCCTGGAGCTCCAGGAGTACGCCAACCACCCCTCCGGCACGACCCTGTCGGACCTGCGCGTCGAGCACGGCGACAAGGACCCGTTCGACATCCGCATGTGGTGCCTCGGCAACGAGATGGACGGCCCCTGGCAGACCGGTCACAAGACCGCCGAGGAGTACGGCCGGATCGCGGCCGAGACCGCCCGCGCCATGCGCCAGATCGACCCCGGTGTCGAACTCGTCGCCTGCGGCTCCTCCGGCCAGTCCATGGAGACCTTCGCCGAGTGGGAGGCGACGGTCCTCAAGGAGACGTACGACCTGGTCGACTACATCTCCCTGCACGCCTACTACGAGCCGCTCGACGGCGACGTCGACTCCTTCCTCGCCTCCGCCGTCGACATGGAGTCCTTCATCGAGAACGTGGTCGCCACCTGCGACCACATCGGCGCCCGCCTCAAGTCCAAGAAGAAGATCGACCTCTCCTTCGACGAGTGGAACGTCTGGTACCTGTCCCGCACGGAAGCCCAGGTCAGCGCTCTGGACTGGCCAGAGGCCCCCCGCCTCCTGGAGGACAACTACAGCGTCACCGACGCCGTCGTCTTCGGCTCGCTGCTCATCGCGCTGCTCCGGCACGCGGACCGCGTCACCGTCGCCTGTCTCGCCCAGCTCGTCAACGTGATCGCCCCGATCATGACCGAGCCCGGCGGCCCGGCCTGGCGGCAGACGACGTTCTTCCCGTTCGCCCAGGCCTCGAAGTACGGCCGCGGTGAGGTGCTCGACGTCCGCGTGGACTCACCGACGTACGAGACGAAGAAGTACGGCGAGGCCGACCTGCTGCACGCCACCGCCGTGCGCGCCGAGGACGGCACGGTCACCGTGTTCGCCGTCAACCGCAGCCGCACCGAGCCGCTGCCGCTGGACGTCGCCCTGAGCGGCCTCGACCTCACCTCGGTCGTCGAGCACAGCGCCCTCGCGGACGCCGACCCCGACGCCCGCAACACCCTCGCCGAGCCCGAGCGGGTCACCCCGCACACGGTCGACGGCACGGCCCTGGACGACGGCCGGCTCTCCGCCGTACTGGAGCCGCTGTCCTGGAACGTGATCCGGCTGGCGTGAGTGTCCGGCGGTGGGCTCACCTCCTCCCCGGTGAGTCCACCGCCTCCACCGGAACCCCGCCCCGCACCGCGCCCAGCAGCGTCAGCCGTACATCCCGCGGGCCCGAGGGCGTGGTCCCGTCGGACAGCACCGCCAGGGCCAGTGTGTTGGTCCCACGTGTGCGCAGGATCCCGTTCGGCAGGACGAAGGTGTGCTGGGGGCCCACATCGTTGATGTACTGGCCCATGTTCCAGCCGTTGAGGAAGATCTGGACCCGGTAGGCACGCTCCGGATCGTCGTCGATCGTGAGCCCGATCGAGGCGTCCACGTCGGCGGACACGTTCAGCCGGAAGCCCGTCCGGCACCAGGTCACCCCCTGCCGCCGCACCTCCCGCGGGAACTCCGCGGCCCGCCACTCCCGGTCGTCGAACCCCGGCAGGTGCCAGCCCTCCCGCTCCCCGTACAGCCCGCCGTTGTTCAGCGGCCCGCGCACCCGGTCCGGTGCCGTGGCGCCCTGGATCCGCCACTCCACGCTCCGGGAGCGGCCCCCGAACCCGACGGCCACGAGCCCGCGCGCGGCCTTGTGCGTGTCCTCCGCCCGCTCGTCCCCGTCGTGCTGCATCGGCCGTACGAGCACCGACAGCACGTGCGGGCCCCGCTCGCGCCGCTCCTCCGGCACGTCGAAGGAGGCCGTCGCCGTCCATGTGCCCCGCCGAGCCGTGTTCCCGTCCGGCACCGGCATGCGGTGCGTGCCCAGCGGGCGGCCGTCCAGCCAGGCCATCAGCAGTCCCTGGGTACCGGTGCTGTAGGACAGCGACACGGACCCGACACCGCGTGTGTCCTCGAACCGCCCCCGGTACCAGACGTCGCCGTGGTGGAAGCCGTAGTCGTCCGCGAAGAGGACGGGACCGCCCTCGGGCACGGGCGTGGTGCTGTGCGACGAGGTGAGATCGGCGGCCGGCCACGCCGAGTCGTCGAAACCGGCCTCGGACTCCGGGTTCTCCGCCCGCCTCCGCCAGCCCTCCAGCACGGGCAGCCGCACCTCGGGCACGCCCGGCATCAGCCCCTCCATCACCAGGCTCCCGGCCCGGCCGACACGGGTGCGCACCGGCCGTCCGTTCCAGGTCACGGCGGTGATCCCGCGCGGTGCCCACACCTCCAGGCCCATCCCGCCGACGTGGTCGCCGACGAGATGGGCGGTGGAGCCGCGCAGGGTGACCGAGCGGAGCAGCGCCGGGCCGTGGACCAGCAGCGAGCCGGACGGGGTCTCGTACGGCCACAGGTGCAGCGCCGTCGCGTCGTCGGCGAACAGCAGCACCATGGGCGTCTCGGAGTCCCCGCCCTCGACCAGCACCCTGCTCAGCCCGCCCACCCCGAGCGGCACCACGACGTTCAGCCTGCCCCGGTCGTAGGACCATCCGGGCTCGTCGTCCAGCCGGTTGGTGACCGGTTCGGTCTCGCAGTCCAGCGCGACCTGCGCCGTCTCACCGCTGCGGCCCGTGAACAGGGCGATGTCCTGCCGTCCGACGGTCATGTTCAGCATGGGCTGCGCGGTGGTGTACGCCAGTCTCCGCCGGCCCAGTTCCAGGCCGGTGGTGAGCAGCTTGGCGTCCCGCGCGCCGACGGTGACCGGTACGTCGATGCCGGTGCCCGGCAGCATCGAGTCGACCGGCTCCGCGGAGTCGTTGTGCAGGACGTACACCTGGGCGCCGGTGTCGGGATTGGCCAGGTGGCGCACCTTCAGCCGGTCGTCCTCGGCCCGCACCTCCTCCGCCGGGTCCAGCCGGGCCAGGTCGGGCACGGTCCGCAGCAGATGGCCGAGCTGCTGGAGCGCGGCCAGTTTCGGCGTCGGCCGGCGGCCCTCGTCGATCGCCGCCCCGTAGTCGTACGAGGTGTAGACGCCCGGTCCGGGCAGCCAGCCCCACGAGGTCCCGCCGAACGCCACGCGGACGTTGTGCACCGTGACGCCGTCGGCGAGGCTCGTGAGGCGGTCGCGCCGCTCGTGGGCCGCGTCGTACGTCCGCCGCACCTGCGCGTACCCCTTGCCGCCGGAGGTGGCCCCGCCCCACGGATCGGCCGCCCCGCCGGTCGCCCCGGCGAGCACTCCGGGCGCCTGCCGGCGGGTCTCGCGCTCACCGAGGTGCCCGTCCGCGTGGAAGAGCGGTACGTCGATGCGGTCGGCGCGCGCCTTGTCGTACAGATGGGTCAGATAGGCCCGCCCGGCCGGCTCGTCGGCGAAGACCTCGAACCCGTCCTCGAACCGGTACAGCAGCACGGTGCCGCCGCCCGCGGTGAACAGGTGCCGGACGGCGATGCGGTTGACGGCGCTCAGCCACTCGTCGACGTGCCGCAGATACTCCGGGTCGGCGGTGCGGGCGCGGCCCTCGGTGGCCGTCAGCCATCCGGGGAAGCCGCCGGCGTCGAGATCGGCGGAGCCGAGGTACGGGCCGGGACGCAGGATGACGTACAGCCGCTCCTCGGCGGCCATGGTCAGGAAGAGGTCCAGGTCCCGCACCCCGGTGAAGTCGTACGTTCCGGGCGCGGGGGAGTGGTGGTTCCACGGCACGGGGACGCTGACCGCGTTGCACCCGCCCGCGCGCAGCTTCTGCAGCACGTCCCGCCACAGGGAGGGGCTGGGCAGCCGGAAGGGGTGCAGTTCGCCGGACCACAGCACCAGGCGCCGGCCGTCGACCAGCAGCGAGTACCGGTCGTGGCCGATCCGGTGCCGCTTGCCGTCCGCGCTCGGGGGAGGGGGCGGCGGACCCGTCGGCACGCCGCGCGGTCCGTGCGCGCCGGTCGCCGCCCCGCCGCTGCCGGCCAGCGCGAGACCGAGCGCCGCCGTACCGGCCAGGGCGGTGAAGGTACGCCTGCTGAGCTCCAAGGGAGCGCCTCCTGCTTGTACTGCCACACGGGGTGCCGGTGGGCCATTGTCCATGAACCGGCGCCTCCGCGTTCACGCGAGGGTTCCGGTACGCCTGTTTCCTCCCGTTTCGGTGTGACGGAAGTGAATGGCCGGAGTTCGCCCTGTCCGCCGGTCGCGGGGCTTCATACGATGCGAGCGCTCCCGGCCTTCACCGCACCTTCATGCCTCCTTCACGAGGCCGGGAGTACATGTGCGTACCTGATTGGCATGTACATGACGCTTCAATCACCCCCCACCGAAGGATGGAGAACCATGGCTGGTGGACTGCTCCTGAGTGCGGCGGCGGCCGCGCTCCTCACCGCCGCGTTACCCGCGCACGACCCGTCGGCCGGTTTCGAGGACCCGCCGCCGGACAAGATCGTCATCAAGGTCGCCACAGTGAACGGTTCCGGTTGCCCCCAGGGCACCGCCGCGGTCGCCGTCTCCGCGGACAACACCGCCTTCACCGTGACGTACAGCGACTACCTCGCCCAGGTCGGAGGGAACTCCGACCCCACGGCCTTCCGCAAGAACTGCCAGCTCAGCCTGCTGGTGCACGTCCCCCAGGGCTTCACCTACGCCATCGCCAGCGCCGACTACCGGGGCTTCGCCTCGCTCCGGTCCGGCGCGAAGGGGACACAGAGGGCGTCGTACTACTTCCAGGGCTCCCCGAACACGGAGTACCGCAGTCATCCCTTCGCGGGCCCCTTCGACGACAACTGGCAGGCCACGGACGAGACCGACTGGGCCCAGCTGGTCTACGCGCCCTGCGGGGTCCAGCGCAACTTCAACATCAACACGGAGCTGCGGGTGAGCGCGGGTACCTCGTCCCCCGACGACGTCAGCTTCATGACGATGGACTCCACGGACGGGGACATCAGCACCGTGTACCACCTCGCGTGGAAGGAGTGCCCGCAGGAGTGACGGCCCGCTGAGGAGCGGGAACGGGAGCGGGCGGGCCGGCGCGGCGCATGCGCGGCCCGCCCGCTTCCTTCGGCGGGGGCCGTCCGTGCGGAGGCAAGTGGGGCTGTGCGGACCATTGACGCGCAAGTGGTTCGATTCTACGGTCCGTTCGAACTTGCGATCGCCGTTCGGAATGCCGAACGGTTCCCTCACCCCCACCGCAAGGAGAACCCCGTATGAGCCGCACCCTCCGGAAGCGCACCGCACTCCTCGCGATCCCCACCGCAGCCCTCCTGGCGCTGATGCCGACCACCGCCTCGGCGTACCCCAACCCCGGCCGCGTCACCGGGTCCGTCGTCACGCACGACCCGTCGATGATCCGGACCTCCTCCGGGCAGTACCTCCTCTACGCCACCGGCGGAGGCATCTCCAGCAAGACCTCCACCGACCGCACCGCCTTCTCCGCCGGAGCCGACGCGTTCTCGTCCCGGCCGAGCTGGTGGCGGAACTACTCCTCCGTACCGGAGGCCTGGGCGCCGGACATCTCGTACCACGGCGGCAAGTACCTGATGTACTACTCCGTCTCGAAGTTCGGCTCGAACACCTCCGCCATCGGGCTGGCCGGCTCGACCACCGGACAGCCGGGCAGCTGGACCGACTACGGCACCGTGTACACCTCCGGCTCCTCCAGCGACTACAACGCCATCGACCCCAACCTCTTCGTCGACGACGACGGCAAGTGGTGGCTGTCCTTCGGCAGCTGGTGGACCGGGATCAAGATGATCCGGATCAACCCCTCCACCGGGAAGCAGCTCTCCTCCGACACCACCCGCCACTCGCTCGCCTCCCGGCCCTCCGGGACGAAGGCCGTCGAGGCGCCGTTCATCGTCAAACGGAACGGCTACTACTACCTCTTCGCCTCGTACGACACCTGCTGCGCCGGCACCGGCTCCACCTACAAGGTCAAGGTCGGCCGCGCCACCAGCGTCACCGGGCCGTACCGCGACAAGAACGGCGTCTCGATGACGAACAACGGCGGCACGCCCGTACTCGAGTCGCACGGCAGCGTCATCGGCCCCGGCGGCCAGTCGATCATGAACGACGTCGACGGGGACCTGATCGTCTACCACTACTACGACGGCAACGACAACGGCACCCCCAAGCTCGGCATCAACCTCCTGAACTGGAGCAGCGGATGGCCCGTCGCCTACTGACCCTGCTGGCCGCGCTGCTGCTCGCCCTCTCGCTCGGGCAGTCGTCCGCGCAGGCGGCCTCCTTCGGCAACCCCGTCAAGGCCCAGAAGGGCGCCGACCCCTGGATCGTCCGCCACGACGGCAACTACTACCTGATCAGCACGTCCTGGACCGACGTCATCACCATCCGCAAGTCGCCCACCCTCGGCGGCCTCGCCACCGCCCCCAGCGTGCAGGTGTGGCAGGGCGACGCGGCCTCCCGGTGCTGCAACATCTGGGCGCCGGAACTGCACTATCTCAACGGGCGCTGGTACCTGTACTACGTGGCCGGGCAGAACATCGCCGACTACAACCCCACCCAGCGCAGCCACGTCCTGGAGAGCGCCGGGTCCGATCCCATGGGGCCGTACAGCTACAAGGGACAGCTGAATTCCGGCTGGATGCTGGATCCCACCGTCGCCACCGTCAACGGGCAGCTGTATCTCTTCGGCAGCACGCACAACGGCACGCAGAACATCGTCGCCGCGCGCATGTCGAACCCGTACACGGTGAGTTCGTCCTTCTCCACCGTCTCCACACCCACCTACGACTGGGAACGGCAGGGCGGCACCGTCAACGAGGGGCCCGAGATCCTCCAGCGGGGCGGCCGGACCTTCCTCGTCTACTCCGCGAGCGGCTGCTGGACCCCCGACTACAAGCTCGGGCAGCTCACCCTCACCGGCTCCGACCCGGCCTCCGCGTCCTCCTGGACCAAGAAGTCCACGCCCGTCTTCCAGCGCAGTGACGGCAACGGCGTCTACGGTCCCGGCCACAACGGCTTCTTCACCTCGCCGGACGGCACGGAGAGCTGGATCGTCTACCACGCCAACGACTCCGCGTCCGAGGGGTGCGACAACGGGCGTACGGCACGGGCGCAGAAGTTCACCTGGAACTCGGACGGGTCGCCGAACTTCGGTACGCCCGTACGGCTCGGGGCGGGCCTCACCGGGCCCTCCGGTGAGCCGTCGACCGTCTCCACCACCTACACCCTCACCAACCGCAACAGCGGCAAGTGCCTGGATCTGGCAGGGGGTTCGTCCGCCGACGGCGCCGATGTGCGGCAGTACGCCTGCAACGGCGGCGCCAACCAGCGGTGGCGTCTGGAGGACCTCGGCGACGACACCCACCGGCTGGTGAACGTCGCCGGTGGCAAGGTGCTCGACACCGAGAACTGCTCCTCCGCCGACGGCGCCGACCTGCGGCAGTGGTCGTGGCTGAACAACACCTGCCAGCGGTTCCGGTTCGTGGCGACGGACGGCGGTTACGTCCGCATCGTCAACCAGGCCACCGGCAAGGTCGCCGACGTCGCCGACTGCTCCACCGGGGACGGTGCCGACGTACGGCAGTGGACCTGGCTGAACAACGGCTGTCAGCAGTGGCGGCTGAACCCTGCGTGAGGCCTGTACGGGGCCGGCGTGAGGCCTGTACCGGGCCTCACGCCGGCCTCGGGGGTCACTCCGTGCCGTCGTGGCCCCGCAGGTGGAGCGAGCGGAGGGCCACCTCGATGGCGAAGCGGTGGTCGGGGTCGGCGAGCCGGTCGCCCAGGTAGGTGTCCAGCATCCGCAGGCGGTAGCGGACGGTCTGGGCGTGCACGCCCAGTATCTCGCCGACCTGTTCGGCGGGCGCCCGGGTGGAGACGTGGACCCGGAGGGTCTCGACGAGCCGGTCGCGCCGCCTGGCGGGCAACTCGTCGAGCGCGGCCAGTTCACGCGCCGCGACACGGTCGACGAGGGCGGAGTCGGACAGCAGCCACAGGGTCGTCAGATGATCCTCGCAGCGGATCAGCGGGGCGTCGGGTACGACATCGTCGTCGACGAGCTGGAGCACACGGCGTGCCCAGCGGACGGAGTCGGCGGCCTGCGCGATCGGCACGGTCAGGCCCACCGCGGCACGGGTGCCGGTCAGGGCCGTACGGATCATGTCGAGGCGCCGGGGGGTGAGGTCCCCGGGGACGAGCAGATGCGGCTGCGGTATGTCCAGGTCGGCGAGGACGTCCCTGTCGAGTCCCGCCTGGATGTGTTCCGGCACCGGGGGGCGCAGGGCGACGAGGAAGCACGAGCGGGGCAGCTCCCAGGCGGCGGCCTTGCACAGTTCGGAGACGGTCGTCCGGGGCAGCGGCGAGGAGGCCAGGAGGAAGTGTAATAACTGCCTCCGTAACGCCGACTCTTCGGAGGCGGCCCGCTCCCGCACCTCCGCGTACCCCTCGCGGGTGATCGCCTCCAGTTCCTCGACGTACGCGAAGAGGGCGTCGGCGAAGGCGAGGATCAGCGCGGGGGAGAGGCTGTACTGCCGTCCCAGCGTCTTGGCCCGGCGCAGTGCGATGCGGGCGCCGAGCCGGTAGGCGCCCTGCAGGACCTCCAGGTCACGGCCCTCGTAGGCCTCCACCCGGCCGAACCTGCGCAGCAGTTCGTCCCGCAGCTCCGAGCTGCTGCCGGGGTCGGCCACCCGGTCCACGAAGGCGGTCAGCGCCTGTTCGACGCCTTGGCGGATCGCGTCCCCGTCCGGGCCGTTGAGCAGCCTGCCGTACACCGGGTAGGTGCGGGTGACCTCGATCCGTATCTCGTTCAGCAGCCCCGGAAGCAGCGGCCGCATGAAGGCCGCGAACTTCTTGGGGAGCGGGTCGAGCGGTTCACCGAGCACCGAGGGACGCGCGCTTGAGGGCATGAGTGATCCCTTGCTCTCCGACATGTCCGGTGGGGCGGCCGGCCGGGTTCCGCCCTCGTCGGGCGGAACCCGGACCGGTCCACCGGGATTCACCGGCTTGGCAAGCTGACGGTAAATCAACTTTGTTGTGTTGTACATCACTTGTGAAGGAATCACGTCATGGTGGTGAGGGCCGGCTGCCGGGGCGGCCGCGCGGTTCCGGTCCCGTGGTGGCTACTCGGCGGCGGAGTGCCAGTTCTCCGCCAGGACCTTGCCGGCGTCGGGGGCGGCGGTCCCGGGGGCGTTGAGGCCGGTGAGGTGGGTCTGCGTGTCGTTGAGGGTCAGGCTGTTGTTCCCGGAGGCGGAGGGCAGCCCGGTCTTCGCGTTGACCGCCGCGTTGATCAGACCGACGTTCAGGCCGCAGCCGGTGGCGCCGGGCACCGCGAAGGTGCTGTCGTTCTGGGGGGCGCCGGTGAGGTCGATCCGGCTCATCTCGCCGGCCGGGTCGAGGGTGCCGTCACCCTGGAAGAAGGTCATCCCGAACGCCGGGTACTCGCGGTTCTCGGGGCGCAGCACGATCGGGTTGGCGGCCGTTCCGATGTAGCACTTGCTGCCGAGGAGCGGGTTCTCCAGGTGGATGCGAACCGGCAGGGCGATGATGGGTGTGTCCGTGAGGACGCCCGCGGTCTGGTCGAAGGCGTAGGGCGCGCCGACGGACTCCATGGTCGCGGTGATCTTGTTGAGGCTGGAGTTCTCCAGCGACTCGCAGATGCCCGTGATCACGAATATGTCGCTCGGGCACATCAGGCCGAGCAGTCCGCCGGGCACGGTGGCGGGCTCGGCGACCAGCGCGCCGGAGGCCGGGGCGACCACCCTGCTGGTGCCGTCCGCGTTCTGGACGACGCCGACCTGGAGGTTGGTCCTGCCGGTCGTCACGATGGTGTCGCCCAGCTTGATGGAGCCGCTCGCCGAGGTGGAGACCACGCACTGCGGGGTCTTGTCGAAGCCGTCGGCGGCCAGCATCGCCGGGGCGTCCACGGGGCAGCGGGTGAAGGGGGCCCACTCGCCGTTGAGCGCGGGGTCGGCGGCGGTCGCCGTGCCCAGGGAGGCGAAGGCGCCGAGCGCGGTCAGCGCGGAGACGGTGGCGAGCCGGGTGCGGGGGGAGATCGGGGGCATGGTGGTGGCCTTCCGTGGAGGTGGGGGACAGGGGATCAGCGCTCGGCGACGGGGACCTCGTAGGGCTGGAGGTCCTCGGTGCACTGGCCTTCGTTGGTCGGGCTCGGGAACACGGGGGCGGCGATCGCGCACGTCTGGCCCTGGACCTGCTTGATGTGGTTGCCGGGACCGGAGACGGAGGCGGTGAGCAGGCGGTCGAGGTCCTCGCCGTCGGTGCCGCAGCCGGTGAAGGCGGGGATGGTCGCCTCGCCGGACAGCACGCCGCCGCTGAGGAGCAGGTAACCGGTGGCCGGCAGGCCGATGATCTGCTCGCCCCGGCCGTACAGCACCAGGTGGTCACCCGGGAAGTTCGCGGGGTCCGGGTCGACGGAGGTGAGGGACGTCTCGGTCCGGCACCCGGAACCGACGTCCAGGGGCGTCCCGTTGACCTCGAGATCCAGTACGTGCAGGACCAGCGGGGCCCGGACGTAGGTGTCCGTGACCGTGGTGAAGTCGATCAGACTCATCCTCATGCGCGAGTCGATCCTCATGGGGCCCGTCTGCTCCATCACCATGGTGGCCTTCACCGGGGCGAAGTCGAAGGACAGGAAGGTCGCGTCGAAGGGCGGTGTCTGCTTCCGCTCCTGGTAGTGGAAGTTCGCGTACGACACGGTGTCGAAGATCAGGTACTCCGGGTCGGGGGGACCCGTCTCGGGGAGCCCCTGTTCGATCAGCACGCAGGACGGCGGCAGGTACGCGGCGCCCTTCATCTTCTTCACGTTGGCGTAGCCGGTGACGTAGGCGTTGAGCGACACGTCCGTGGGTGGGTGCTGTTCGTCGTAGCGGCACGGCGGTACGTCGCGGTCCGCGGCGGTGCCGGGCGAGTTCTCCAGCGCCTTCGGCGACCGGTCCCCCTGCCGCTCCTCCGTTCCGTCCCCCGGTCCGTCCTCCGGCGGGCCCGATGCCTCCGCGGACCCGGACGGGGAGGGCGGGCCGCTCGCCCCGGGGCCGCCCGTGCCGACCGGTACGGTGGCCAGCAGCCCCTGGTCCGGCGCGTCCTCGGCGAGGGAGCAGTCGACGGTCAGCGAGCCGGGGCCGGCGGTGGACGTGTCCGCCGTGTCCGTCGTGTCCGTCGTTCCGGGCTCCAGGTCGATCGCGAGGTCGCCGGCGGTGAAGGTCAGGTCGCCGTCGCTCCGGCCGGCCACCGAGGGAACCTCGCCCTTCGTGGTCAGTGTCAGCGGCCCGGAGGCGGGAAGGGCGACGGGTTCGGCGCTTCCGCGCCAGGTCGCCGTCGCCGTCGCCGCGTTCTGGGCGACGCCCACGGCGAGCCGGGTCGCCGCCCGTACCTCGGACGCCTCGCGTGCGGTGAGGTCGGCGACGGCCTCCGCCGGGAGTTCCACGGTGGTGGTGACGCCGGCGGGCGAGAACGCCTCGCCCGCCTCGGCCCGTTCCGGGAAGTCCGCCGAGATCCGCACCGTCGCGGGCAGTCGTCCCGAGGGCAGGGTGCAGATGTAGGGGAGTTCGGCCTCGATCTCCTGGGGTCCCGTGGCGGAGGCCGTGGTCGGTATCAGGGCGGCGAGCACGACGAACGCCGCGATCGACGTGGTCCTGGTGCGGGCACGGGAGGGCCGCTGGGCGGCGGCTCGCTGGACTCTCATACAACTCCGCTCGGTAGGAGGCCGGTGTCGGCGGGACGCGGCACGGAGTCCGCGAACGCCCGGCCGGGGTCACCGGCCGGGCGGACGTGAGCGGGAGCGGTCTACGGGTTGGAGCCGACGATGGTCGGGATGACGTTGGTGCCCGTCTGCTTGACGGCGTAGTTGCCCTTGAAGGTGGGCTTGGTGGCGGTCGTGACGATCGCACCGCAGTTGACGGGGTTGCTGACCGCCAGTTCACCGGCGACGCTGTTGACCGCGAGGACACCGGTGGAGTTGGTGTAGGTGGCCGAGGCCTTGCCCGTCACCGTGAACTTGCAGGCACCGGCGGTCACGTTGGCCTTGACGTTGCCGACGTAGCCCTTGGTGACGCCGGTGGAGGCGGTGTAGTCCACCGCGATGACGTCCCAGGGGGTGACCGACGTGGTGGTGACGTTGCCCAGGACACTGGTGCACGGCGAGCCGGTGGCACCGAAGTTCATGGTGGTGATGTCGGCGACGTCCCCCGGGTTGCCGGTGGCGCTGTTCATCACACCGGCCGCGTTGGAGGTCGTACAGGTCATCGGGATGGTGGCGGTCAGCACGATGTTGCCGACGTTCGTGGCCTGGAACGAGGACGGCGAGGGAGTGACGGTCCACACCGTGGAGGGCACCGCGGAGGACGGGCCGGCGGCGAGACCCAGCGCCGACGCGGCCGCACACACCACGATGGCCGACCTTCTCGTGTTCTTCTTCATGATTCGGGACTCCTTGAGGGTTGACCTGCAGTGAGCGGTGACGTTACTCGCCGGAAACTTAGCCGAACAATGCGGTTGTCCATGATTCTTTTAAAAGTGGAACAAGCTGTTTCCCCAGTGAGTGATTCGCGGTTCGCCTTAGTCACGCGCTGCCAAGGACGAAACGTCCGGCGAGGACGGTCCCGCTCTCCGGGCGCTCCCCGTGCCGGGGGTCGTGACACTCACCCACCGACAACGTCGAGAGGGTTTTTTGTGTCCTCCGTGACAGGTTCCGGATGGCCGGAGTCGGTATCCCGGAAAACTCGGATTCCGGTGTTGCCCGTCGAGGTTACCCGGCCGTAACGTGCCGGTGTGGTGCTCGGTTCCGGGTCGGTGGCCCCCGTCGGCCGGAGCCATGACGGGCGCTTTCCGGCCCCCTTCCATCGGGCTCGGGCGTTCGTCGGCAGGGTCTCCCGGATCCACACCCCCCGGAGCCGCGGGACCCTGCCCTGTCTCCCCGGAGACAAGTGCGGGGCCGGTGTGTTGTGTGCGCGGTGACAAGTTCCGGTGGGCCGGCGGGGATCCGCTGCCGCACCCGTTGTCAGTGCGCTCCGCGCCGACTTAACGTGCGCCCGCGGTACATATCCGATGGACGTCCGCTGGAGGTGATATGGGAATCGAAGTGGTGGTCGAGGGCCTGACCAAGTCCTTCGGTAAGCAGAGCATCTGGCGGGACGTGACACTCACCCTTCCTGCCGGAGAGGTGAGCGTGATGCTGGGCCCGTCCGGCACCGGGAAGACCGTTTTCCTGAAGTCGCTCATAGGGCTGCTCAAACCCGAGAAGGGCCGTGTCCTCATCGACGGGGTGGACATGGTGAACAGTCCCGAAAAGGATATCTACGAGACCCGTAAATTGTTCGGTCTCATGTTCCAGGACGGAGCCCTCTTCGGGTCCATGTCCCTTTTCGACAACATCGCCTTCCCGCTGCGCGAGCACACCCGCAAGAAGGAGTCCGAGATCCGCCGCATCGTCATGGAGCGGATCGAGGTCGTCGGGCTGCTGGGTGCGGAGGGCAAGCTTCCGGGAGAGATCAGCGGAGGCATGCGCAAGCGGGCCGGACTGGCCCGCGCGCTCGTCCTCGACCCGCAGATCATCCTGTGCGACGAACCGGACTCCGGACTCGACCCGGTCCGCACCGCCTACCTCTCCCAGCTGCTGATCGACCTGAACGCACAGATCGACGCGACGATGCTGATCGTCACCCACAACCTCGACATCGCCGCCACCGTGCCCGACAACATGGGGATGCTCTTCCGGCGCGAGCTCGTCACCTTCGGTCCGCGCGAGGTGCTGCTCACCAGCGACGAGCCGGTCGTGGCCCAGTTCCTCGGCGGCCGGCGCGAGGGCCCCATCGGGATGTCCGAGGAGAAGGACGCGGCCACCCTCGCCGCCGAGGCGGGCGCCGCCTCCGCCGCACCCGCCGTACCCCGGGTGATCGTCCCGCAGCTGGAGCCGTCGCCCGGCCTCCCGCCGCGCCGGGCCGTCGACCGACGACGTAACCGTGTCATGGGCATGATCGACACGTTGCCGCCCGCCGCGCGCTCCGCCATCCGGGACACCTACGCCAGGAACTCCGAGGCGGCCACCCTGCCGATGCCCACCGCCGGGAGCGGCGCGTGATCACCGGCGCGCTGCGGCAGACCGGCCGGCTCTTCGCGCTCGCCGCCGAAGTCGGCCGCGCCGTCTTCCGAAGACCCTTCCAGTTCCGCGAGTTCGTCGAGCAGTTCTGGTTCGTCGCGAGCGTGACCATCCTGCCCGCCGCCCTCGTCTCGATCCCCTTCGGCGCCGTCATCGCACTCCAGGTCGGCTCCCTGACCGAACAGTTGGGCGCCCAGTCGTTCACCGGGGGTGCCAGCGTCCTCGCCGTCGTCCAGCAGGCCAGCCCGCTCATCGTCGCCCTGCTGATCGCCGGCGCCGGCGGCTCGGCCATCTGCGCCGACCTCGGCTCCCGCAAGATCCGCGAGGAACTCGACGCGATGGAGGTCATGGGAGTATCCCCGGTGCAGCGCCTGGTCGTGCCCCGGGTCCTGGCCGCCATGGGCGTCGCGGTCCTGCTCAACGGCCTGGTCTCCGTCGTCGGCATCCTCGGCGGCTACTTCTTCAACGTCATCATGCAGGGCGGCACCCCCGGCGCCTACCTCTCCAGCTTCTCCGCCCTCGCCCAGCTCCCCGACCTGTACATCAGCGAACTCAAGGCGCTGGTCTTCGGGTTCATCGCGGGCATCGTCGCCGCCTACCGCGGCCTCAACCCGCGCGGCGGCCCCAAGGGCGTCGGCGACGCCGTCAACCAGTCCGTCGTCATCACGTTCCTCCTGCTCTTCTTCGTCAACATGGTGATGACGGCCGTCTACCTCCAGATCGTCCCGCCGAAGGGAGGCTGAGGTCCGATGGCCTCCCCGCTCGTCTGGCTCGACCGCTCCGGCGACCAACTGCTCTTCTACGTCCGGGCCCTGCTGTGGATCCCGCGGACCCTGCGCCGCTACCTCAAGGAGGTGCAGCGCCTGCTGGCCGAGGTGGCCTTCGGCTCCGGCGGCCTCGGGATCATCGGCGGCACCATCGGCGTGATGATCGCGATGACGCTCTTCACCGGGACCGTCGTCGGACTCCAGGGCTACGCGGCCCTCGACCAGATCGGCACGGCCGCGTTCACCGGATTCGTCTCCGCCTACTTCAACACCCGCGAGATCGCCCCCCTCGTCGCCGGACTCGCCCTCTCCGCGACCGTCGGCGCCGGCTTCACCGCCCAGCTCGGCGCCATGCGCATCAACGAGGAGGTCGACGCCCTCGAAGGCATGGGCATCCGCTCCATGCCCTACCTGGTCACCACCCGCATCATCGCCGGCGTCGTCGCCATCGTCCCGCTCTACGCGATCGGGCTGCTCTCCTCCTACGTCGCCTCCCGCTATGTGACCGTCCTGTTCAACGGGCAGTCCCGGGGGACGTACGACCACTACTTCAACCTCTTCCTCTCCCCGACGGACGTGCTGCTCTCCGTACTGAAGGTGCTGATCTTCAGCGTGATGGTGATCCTCGCCCACTGCTACTACGGCTTCCGCGCCTCGGGCGGCCCCGCCGGTGTCGGCGTCGCCGTCGGCCGGTCCGTGCGCAACGCCATCGTGCTGATCAGCGTCACCGACTTCTTCCTGTCGCTCGCCCTGTGGGGCGCGACCACGACCGTGAAGGTGGCGGGGTGAGATGAGCGGACCCCGGGGATCCCGAGGACAGACGCTGCGCCACCGGCTGGCCGGGGTGGTGTTCGTGCTGGTGCCCGCCCTGCTGATCTGGCTGGCCGTCGCCGTCTACGACAAGAGGTTCACCGACTCCGACCCGGTGGTCGTCGAGACCGGCAGCGCCGGCAGCCAGATGCACCCGGGCGCCGAGGTGAAACTGCGCGGCGTCGTCGTCGGCGAGGTCCGCGCCATCGACGCCACCGGCGACGGGGCCCGGCTCACCCTCGCCATGAAGCCCGGCGCGCTGGACGACGTACCGTCCGACGTCCGCGCGCAGATGCTGCCGACCACCCTGTTCGGCGAACGGTTCGTGGCCCTCGTACCGCCCGAGAACCCCTCGGCCCGGCCCCTGGCCGCCGGAGCCGTCGTCCCCCAGGACCGCTCCGAGAACGCCATCGAACTCCAGCAGGTGCTCGACGACGTCCTGCCGATGCTCACCGCCGTCCAGCCGCAGAAGCTCTCCGCGACCCTGTCGGCCGTCTCACAGGCCCTGGAAGGCCGCGGAGACCGGCTCGGCGAGACCCTGAGCCTGCTGGACGAGCACCTGGAGGAGTTCAACCCCCACCTGCCCGCCCTCAACCGTGACCTCAGGGAACTCGTGAAGGTCAGCCATGTCTACGCGGACGCCGCGCCCGACATCGTCACGGCGCTCACCGACTTCACCACCACCAGCGGCACCCTCGCCGAGCAGGAGGCCGAACTCGCCGCCACCCTCGGCGCCACCACCCGCACGGCCGAGGACGTGACGGCCTTCCTGCGCAAGAACAAGGCCACCGTCATCCGGCTCGGTGCCGCCGGCCGGCCCACGCTGGAACTGCTCGCCGAGTACTCCTCGGCCTTCCCCTGCACCCTGCGCACCCTCGCCGAGTTCGTCCCGGCCATGGACAAGGCGCTCGGCAAGGGCACCGACCGGCCCGGCATCCACGTCGACGTCACCACCGTCGCCTCGCGCGGCGCCTACCGCCCCGGCCGCGACACCCCGGTGTACGACTCCGGCGGCGGCCCCCGCTGCCCCTCCGTGCCCTACCTCGGCTCGCTGCCCCGGCCCACCGCGCTGGCCGCCGGCCCCGCGGCCGAGCAGGACCTCGGACCCGCCAACTCCCCGGCGGAGAACGACCTCGTCAACGAACTCCTCGCCCCCGCCGCCGGCGAGAGCCCCGGCGACCTGCCCGACTGGAGCAGCCTGCTCGTCGGCCCCGTCTACCGCGGTACGGAGGTGACCCTCGGATGACCACCGCCGACGACGCGCACACCCGGCGCCGCCCGCTGACCGGGCCGCTGCTCAAGTCCCTCGCCTTCGTGGTGGTCACCGCCCTCGCCACCACCGTGCTCGGCATCGGCGTCGCCAACACCGGCGTCGGCTCCGGCTCCGGCACCACCACCTACAAGGCCCTGTTCACCGACGTCACCGGACTCGTCGACGGCGACAGCGTGCGGATCTCCGGGGTGGAGGTCGGCGAGGTGACCGACGTACGCGTGGTGGAACGGCGTACCGCGCAGGTCACCTTCACCGTCCGGGAGGACCGCAGGCTGCCCCGGTCGACCACCGCCGCCGTGAAGTACCTCAACATGGTCGGCCAGCGCTACGTCTCCCTCGGCCGCGGCAGCGGCGACCTCACCGGCACCCTGGAGGAGGGCGGCACCGTCCCGCTGGAGCGCACCACGCCCGCGCTCGACCTGACCCTGCTCTTCAACGGCTTCAAGCCGCTGTTCGAGGGGCTCTCCCCGAAGGACGTCAACGAACTCGCCGGATCGATCGTGCAGGTGCTCCAGGGCGAGGGCGCCACCGTGGACAGCCTGATCCGCCACATCGGCTCGCTCAGTACGACCGTCGCCGCCAAGGACGAGGTGATCGGCCAGGTCGTCGCGAACCTCACCACCGTCCTGGACACCCTCAACGACCGCGAGGACAGCTTCGACGACCTCGTCGTCACCCTCCAGGAACTCGTCACCGGCTTCGACGAGGACCGTGAACCCCTCGGCAGGGCCGTCGCGGCCATGGGTGACCTGACCACCGTCACCGCCGACCTCTTCGAGGACGGGCGGGAGCCCCTCAAGCAGGACATCCGTGAACTGGGCCGGCTCTCGACGAACCTCGGCGAACACACCCCGCAGATCGAGGACTTCCTCGAGAAGACCCCCGCCAAGATGACCGCCCTGGCCCGCCTGTCCTCCTACGGATCGTGGTTCAACCTCTACCTCTGCGAGGCGCGCGTGAGCGGAGTCACCACCTCCGACGGCTCCGAACCGCCGACCGGTGTCGCGATCACCGAATCGAGGTGCGGCGGATGAGGCGCCCGCGCATCAAACCCGTGAAAGAGCGCGATCCCGTCGCCGTCGGCGTCGTGGGGCTGCTCGTCCTCACCCTGATCGCCCTCCTCGCCTACAACGTCGACCGGCTTCCGTTCGGCGGCGGCACCGCCTACAGCGCCGACTTCTCCGAGGCGGCGGGCCTGGACGAGGGCGACGAGGTGCGCATCGCGGGCGTCAAGGTCGGCCAGGTCACCGGCGTCGCGCTCGACGGCGCCAAGGTGAAGGTCACCTTCGAGGTCGAGGACGCCTGGCTCGGCGACCGCACGACCGCCGCCATCGCCATCAAGACCGTCCTCGGCGACAAGTACCTGGCGCTCGACCCGCTCGGCTCCGGCCGCCAGGACCCCGGCAGCCGCATCCCGCTGACCCGCACCACCTCCCCCTACGACGTGACCCAGGCGTTCCAGGACCTCAGCGGCACCGTCGACGACATCGACACACAGCGGCTCGCGGAGAGCTTCGAGACCATCTCCGACACCTTCGAGGACTCCCCGCCGCACGTGCGCAAGGCCGCCACGGGCCTGTCCGACCTGTCGCGGTCCGTCTCCGAGCGCGACGCCGAGCTCTCCGAACTCCTCAAGGGAAGCACCAAGTTCACCAAGACGCTGGAGAACAGGAAGTCCAGCTTCGAGACCCTCATCGAGGACGGCGGCTCCCTGCTCGGCGAACTGAGGGACCGCCGCGCCGCCATCAAAGCCCTGCTCAAGGGCAGCAAGGACCTCGGCACCGAACTCGGCGGCCTCGTCAAGGACAACGAGAAGCAGCTCGGCCCCACCCTCAAGGCCCTCGGCCGCGTCACCACCGTCCTGGAGGAGAACAACACCCAGCTCGGCAAGACCCTCGCGCTGGTCGGCCCGTACTACCGCCTGGTCGGCAACACCCTCGGCAACGGCCGTTGGTTCGACAGCTACCTGTGCGGTGTCGTGCCCCGCGACTACCTGCCCGAGACCTCCCAGCCCGAGACCGGATGCCTGCCGCCGAAACAGCCGGTGGCGGCCCAGGGGAGCGGTGAGTGATGAACCGACGCGGAAAGATCCTCACCGGCGTGCTCGCCTTCCTGGTACTCGCCGCCGGCGGCGTGGCCACCGTCCGGGCCCTCGCATCCGACGGCACCCGCCTCACCGCCTACTTCGACCGCGCCACCGGTGTCTACGCCGGGTCCGACCTGCGCATCCTCGGGGTACGGGTCGGCGAGGTGGAGTCGGTGCGGCCACAGGGCACCACGGTCCGTGTCGACCTCCGCCTGGACGAGGGGATCAAGGTCCCCGAGGGCGCGCGGGCCGTCGTCGTCGCACCGAGCGTCGTCGCCGACCGGTACGTGCAGCTCACCCCCGCCCACAGCACGGGCCCCGCCCTCGCCGACGGCGCCGTACTGCCCGCCTCGCGCAACCGTCTCCCCGTCGAGATCGACCAGATCTACGACTCGATCACCGAACTCGGCGAGGCCCTCGGCCCGGACGGCGCCAACGCCGACGGCGCCCTGTCCGAACTGCTGCGGACCGGCGCCGCCAACCTCGACGGCAACGGCGAGGCCATCGGCGAGGGCGTCGAGGAGTTCGGCAAGGCGGCCAGGACCCTCGACGGCAGCAGCGGCGACCTGTTCAAGACGCTCAGCAGCCTCCAGACCTTCACCACCATGCTGAAGAACAAGGACACCGACGTGCGCACCGCGCAGGAACGCCTGGACGAGGTCGTCGGCTTCTTCGCCGACAACAAGGACGACCTCACCGGCGCGCTGGAGGAACTCGGCAAGGCCCTCGGCCAGGTCAGGACCTTCATCGAGGACAACCGGGGCGAGCTGAAGGAGAACGTCGACCGGCTCGTCCCCCTCACACGGACCCTGGTCGAACAACGGGCCTCGCTGGCCGAGGCGCTGGACGTGGCACCGCTGGCCGCGGGCAACGTCGTCAACGCCTACAACCCCGACACCCGCACCCTCGACGGCCGCGCCAACCTCAACGAGATCAGCATCGGCGGCCCGCTGCTGCCGCTGCCCGTGGCCGGTGCGGCCGACGGGCGGAAGGGGGACGGCCGATGAAGCGCGGCACGCTCATCGCGGGCCGGGCCGCGGGCCTCACCGCGGGCGGACTGGTCGCCCTCGGCCTCGGCTTCACCCTCGCCCTCGGCGCGGTCGCCGTCGGACCACCGCGCTTCGACGGCATCGAGGACCTGCCGCTGCCCGGCGGCGCCGACCTCGGCGACCACCCCTACACCGTCACCGCGGAACTCCACGACGTGCTCAGCCTGGTCCCGCACGCCGCGGTGAAGGTCGACGACGTCGCCGTCGGCCGGATCACCGACATCGAACTCGGCCGCGACGACTGGTCCGCCCGCGTCACCATGGAGATCAACGGCGATGTGCGGCTGCCCGCCGACGCCACCGCACGGCTCGAACAGTCCAGCCTGCTGGGCGAGAAGTACATCCAGCTCGTCGCACCCGCCAAGGAGACCGGCGCCGGCCGGCTGACGGACGGGAACGTCATCCCGCTGGCCCGCACCAGCCGCAACACCGAGGTCGAGGAGGTGTTCGGCGCGCTGTCCCTGCTCCTCAACGGCGGCGGCGTCAACCAGCTCAGGACCATCACCCAGGAGCTCAACGCGGCCCTCGGCGGCCGCGAACCCGAGGTCCGCTCCATGCTGAAACGGGTCGACACCCTGGTGGGCGACCTCGACGACCACCGGGGAGACATCACCGACGCCCTCGACGCCGTCAACCGGCTCTCCTCGACCCTCGCCACCCGCAAGGACGACGTCGGCACCGTCCTCACCGACCTCTCGCCCGGACTGAAGACGCTGGAGAAGCAGCGCGGCTCACTGCTGACCATGCTGCGCTCCCTCGACACCCTCTCCGGCGTCGCCGTCTCCACCATCGACGCGAGCAAGGACGACATGATCGCCGACCTCAAGGCCGTCGCGCCGACGCTGAAGGCGCTCGCCGACGCGGGCACGGACCTGCCCGACTCGCTCCAGGTGCTGGTGACGTACCCGTTCACCGACGAGGTGCTGCGCGGGGTGAAGGGCGACTACCTCAACACGTACCTGACCATGGCCGCCGTACCCGGGACCCAGGTGATCCCGCCGCTGGTGACCGAGGGCACGGCTGCTCCGTCCGCCGCGGCGGACGGCGGGCCGGGCGCGGCCGGGAAGGGGCGGTCCGCCGGGGACGACGACGGAGCACCGGGGGCCGGGCCGTCGTCCGCGTCGCCGTCCGGGGCGCGCTCCCCGTCGGGGGACTCCTCCTCGCCGCTGCCGCTGCCCTCCGTGTCCGGGGCCGGAGGTGAGAGCAGGTGATCACTCCCGCCGTACGGCTGAAGAACCTCGCCTTCCTCCTCATCGCCGTCCTCGCCCTCTCGTTCCTCGGCATCCGCTACGCCGACCTCGGCCGGTACGTGGGCGTCGCCGACTACTACACGGTGGACGTGCGACTCCCGCACACGGGCGGCCTGTTCACCCACTCCGACGTCACCTACCGGGGCGTCTCGGTGGGCCGCGTCGGTCCGATCGGCCTCACCGCCGACGGAGTCGTCGCCGAACTCCGCATCAAGAAGTCCGCCCCCCGCATCCCCGCCGACACCAAGGCCGTGGTCGCCGGGCTCTCCGCCGTGGGCGAGCAGTACATCGACCTGCGGCCCGAGAGCGACGGCTCCCCCTACCTCGCCGACGGCACCCGCATTGAACAGGCCGACACCCAGGTGCCCGCACCCGTCACCGACGTCCTCGCCAGCGTCGACGACCTCGTCGGTTCCGTCCCGCTGGAGGATCTGCGTACGGTCGTCGACGAGTTCGGCAAGGCCTTCGAAGGGCACGGCGACGACCTCCAGACGCTCCTCGACAGCGGCAGCGACTTCGTCGAGGCCGCCGACCGCGCCCTGCCGTCCACCAGCCTGCTCATCACCGACGGCGAGACCGTCCTGCGCACCCAGGCCCAGGAGGCGAAGGCCATCCGCGACTTCGCCGGCGGGGCGGAGGAGCTGGCCCGTGCCCTCAAGGGCTCCGACGCCGACCTGCGCCGCCTCCTCGCGGTCACCCCCGAGGCCGCCACCCAGGTCAGCGGCCTGCTGCGGGACCTCGACCCGAGCCTCGGCGTCGTCCTCGCCAACCTCCTCACCACCTCCGAGGTCGCCGTCACCCGGCAGCGCGGCATCGAGGAACTCCTCGTGAAGTACCCGGCGGCCGTCGCCGCCGGCTCCACCGCCGTCGACGGAGGGAAGCTGAACCTCGGCATGGCCGTCACCTTCTTCACCCCCCTGCCCTGCACCGACGGATACGGCGCCACGCGCTACCGCAACGGCCTCGACCTCGGCACCGCGCCCGCCCTCAACACCGGCGCGGCCTGCACCGCCCCGGCCTCCACAGGGTCGAACGTACGCGGCTCGGCGAACGCCCCGAAGGGCGGCGCGGTGCCCGAGCCGGCCAAACCCGGCTCCCTGCCCTCGGGCAGCGGCGGGAGACCCGCCGAGAACGACGCCTCCCCGGTACTCCCCGGCGCCCTCGCCCTGCCCGGACAGAGCGGCGAGGCACCGGACGACCTGTCCGGCCTCCTGGACACCGGCGGTACGCGATGAGGAGGGCCCGGATCCTCACCGGAGCGGCGCTCACGCTGGCCCTCGGCTTCTGCGGTACGGGCGCGTGGACGTACGCGCAGGCCCGCACCGACGACTCGCTCGCGTACGGCCGTGAGCGGGACGAGGCGCTTGCCGACGGACGGGCGGGCATCGCGACGCTCACCACGCTGGACGCCTCCACCCGGCAGCGTGCGGAGCGGGGCGTCCGGGCCTGGCGCGCCGCCTCCACCGGGCCGCTGCGCGAGGAGTTGGGCCGTACCGGCGCCGAGGCGGGCGCCTCGGCGCGCGGCACGGTCACCGAGGCCGCCGTCACCGCGCTCGACACACGGTCCGGTACGGCCAAGCTCATCGCCACCGTCCGCGTCGAGGTCACGCCCGCCGGCACGAAGAGGCCGACCACCGACCGCAAGCGCCTGGAGGCGGTCCTGGCCCGCACGGGCGAGGGGGAGTGGAAGGTGAGGGCACTGAGCGCCGTGCCGGTCGAGGGCGACAAGGAGGGCGGCGACCGATGACGCTGACGCGACTGCTGCGCAGGGGCGGTACCCCGGAACCCGGCGCGGAGGCGGACTCCGCGGACGCGCCGGTCGAGAGGGAGGGCGGGGACGAGCCCGAGTCCGTCGAGGAGGAGGGCGGGCAGGAGTCCGAGTCCGTCGAGAGGGAGGGCGGGGACGAGCCCGAGTCCGCCGCCGACGCGCCGGACGGTGACCGGGCCCGCCGCTCACCGGGCGGGCGGCTGCGGCGGGCCGCCCTCGTCGCAGCCGTCGTGGCGCTCGTCCTCGGTGGCTGTGGCTTCTTCCACGGTGCCCACCAGTTGAGGTCGGCCGCGTCCGCCCGGAACCACGCGCTCACCGACACCGGGGCCACCACCCGCGTCGCCGGTGACGTCGGCAACGCCCTCGCCCGTGTCTTCTCCTACACACCGGACGGCACCGCGGCCGCCGAGCGCTCCGCACGCGCCGTCCTCGACGGCCGCGCCGCCCGCCAGTACGAAACCCTCTTCGAGCAGGTCCGCGACGACCTCACCGAGCAGCGCGTCACCCTGAGCACCCGGGCCGTCCGCACCGGAGTGGTCGAACTCGACGGCGACGAGGCCCGCCTGCTGGTCTTCCTCGACCAGACCTCCCACAAGGGCAGAGGCGAGGACGAGGTCACCACCGCGGCGGCCCAGCTCACCGTCACGGCCCGGTTCGAGGACGACCGGTGGCGGATCGTCGACATCAAGGCCCGCTGAACGTGCGCGGGAGACTGGAGCACCCCATGGAACGCGCGGTCCGCGCCCTCGCCGGAACCCGCTCCCGGCCGCTGCCGGCCCTGGTCCTCGCCCTCACCCTCGTCGCGGGCGGCTTCGCCGCGTGGGCCGGTCAGGACTGGTACTACGCGGCCCACGACGACCGGGCCGCGTACGCCGGGCAACGGGACGAGGCACTCGCCGCCGGGGAACAGGCCGTGCAGAACCTCAACACGCTCGACCACCGCGACGTGAACCGGGGCCTCGACCTCTGGGAGTCGTCGACCACCGGTGAACTGCACGAACAACTCACCTCCGGCCGCGCGGAGTTCGCCGAGCAGGTGAAGGCGGCGAAAACGGTCACCACGGCCCGGGTGCTGTCGGGCGCCGTCACCGAACTCGACGACCGGGCCGGCCGCGCCCGGGTGCTGATCGCCCTGCGCGTCACCGTCAAGGCGTCCGACGGCGCGAAGACCGACAAGGACAGCCGCATGCTCGGCGAACTCACCCGGACCGACGGCCGGTGGAAGCTGAGCGCCCTGGGCCAGGCACCCGTGGGCGGCACATCGACCGGCTGACCCGGTCCCGTACCGCGGCAGCCGGCCGTACCGAGGAGGACACCGCACCATGTCGACGACCCGCCACCACATCAACCGCCAGCGGCGCCGCCAGGCCCGCGAGACCCGGCCCGCCGCCTCCGCCGGGACCCCGGAGAGCACGGGAAGCCGGACCCGTACGCGCGGCACGGCGGTCCTGACCCCCTCCGGCGCCTCGCCCTCGTCCCCGTCCTCCGCGCGGGCGGCACAACCGGCCGCGGCCGACGACGAGAAAGCCACCCGGACCCGGCCGCGCCGACCGGTGGGCCTCGTGGTGCTCTGCGTACTGACCGTGCTCCTCGGCGGCTTCGCCGGCTGGGCGCACGCGGAGGCCGAAGCGCTCCGGGACGACCCCGCGCGGCACAACACCGCTCTGACCGACCTGGCCCGCACCAGCGAGATCAAGGGACGGACGGCCAAGGCCGTCGACGCGCTCTTCTCCTACGACCACACCGACCCCGGCGCCCTCGGGAAAGCCGCGGAGGACCTCCTCACGGGAAAGGCCGTCGACCAGCACGGAGCCCTGCTCGCCGACGTCCGCGAACGGGCCGACGAACAGAAGGCGGTGATCACCACGACGGTCACCGAGAGCGCGGTCGAACGGATCGACGGCGACCGGGCCCGGGTCCTCGTCTACGCCGACCAGAGCAGCGTCAGCACCGCCGGGACCGCGAAGGACGCCAAGGACGCGAAGGACGCGAAGGACTCGCAGGACGAGGGCGTGTACGCGGGAGCCATGCTCGCCGTCGACGTCGTACACCGCGACGGACGCTGGCTCGTCTCCGGCATCGACACCTTCGGCCGCTGAGGACCGTACGACCGCCCCCACCACCCACAGGAGCGACAGCCATGCCCGTACGCCGCGCCGCCCGACGCCCGTATGCCGGCCGGACCCGCAGGGGACTGCGGACGACCGCCGTCGCAGTGGCGGCCATGGCGGCCCTCACCGCCTCCCAGGCACCCGGCCTCACCCGGGACACGAAGGACGACCACGCCGCCCCGCTCGCCGACGACGTAAGCACACCGGCGGCAGGCGGCCCGTACACCGAGCTCGCTCCTCCGGGCGACGGCTCCTACCACACCGAACTCCCGCCCTTGAAGACCCCGGACGTCGCGTCGGCGCCCCCGGCGCTCGTGCGGGAACTCCGTTCCCAGTCGGGCATCCCGGCCACCGTGCTGCGCGCCTACCGCGCCGCCGAGGCCTCCGTGGGCGACACGGACCCAGGCTGCCGGCTGCCCTGGGAGCTGCTCGCGGCGATCGGCAAGGTCGAGTCGGGCCAGGCGCGCGGCGGCGCGGTCGACCGGAACGGCACGACGCCGGGCCGCATCACCGGACCGCCGCTCGACGGACGGGGTTTCGCCCTGATCCGGGACACGGACGGGGGCGCCCACGACGGTGACACGGTCTACGACCGCGCGGTGGGGCCGATGCAGTTCCTGCCGTCCACCTGGGCCCGCTGGGGCGCGGACGGCAACGGCGACGGCCGCGCCGACCCGAACAACATCTTCGACGCGGCCCTGGCGGCCGGCCACTACCTGTGCGCCGGCGGCCGGGATCTGGGCCGGGCGGCGGACCTGGACCGGGCGGTCCTCAGCTACAACCACTCGTCCTCCTACCTGAGGCTGGTCAGGTACTGGCTGGAGTTCTACAGCCGGGGGGTCCACACCGTCCCCGACGGCAGGGGCGTCATCCCGAGGAGCCCCGGCGCGGGCGGTGGGACCCCGGCGACCGAACCCGTCGACGGCGGGAGCGGCGGCAAGGGGGACGGGAACGGGGGCGGCGGCATCGTCATCGGCCCGGACCCGAGTACGCCGGGCAGCCCCGGACCGTCCCCCTCCACGCCCTCACCGTCGTCCACCCCGGATCCGGCCTCCCCGTCCCCGGAGCCCTCCTCCCCGACGGCGTCTCCGACGAGTCAGGAACCCTCGCAGCCGCCCGGTGAGTCCCCCACCGGGACCCCGTCGCCCTCGCCGGACCCGACCGGTCCGAGCCCTTCGCCCACCGCCTCGGACGACTGCGCCCCGGAGTCCGCGACCCCGTCTCCCGAACCCGGCGCCTCCCCGACCGCCTCGCCCTGCCCGACCGCCCCGGCCACTCCCTCCGAGTGAGGCCCGTCATCCGCCGGGCGGACGCCGGCGGGCTCAGCCCACCTGGTCCATCCCCGCCGGGTTCGGCCAGCTCTGCGGCCCCTGCCAGCCCGTCGCCGGGGCCATGGAAAGGCCGTCGGTCCCCCTGACCTGGGCGGCCGTCAGACCGCCGCGGGCGGGGACGCCGGGCGGGGTGGGGCCGGCGGGCGGCGGCATCTGCGGTGACATCTGGGCCGCCGCCGGTGCCGGGAACGCCGCGGCGGGCATCGGTGCCTGCGCCACGGGCGCGAGCGGCTGGGCGGGCGCAGGCATCGGCACGGGCGCGGGAACCTGCTGTGGCACGGGCTGCGGGACCGGCGCGGGAACCTGCTGCGGGACCGGTGCCGGAACCTGCTGCGGCACGGGCTGGGCAACCGGCTGGGGCACTCCCGGCACCCCTGGCACCCCCGCCCCGACCCCCGTCACCACCGAAGCCGCAGCCGGCACCGGCATCCCGCCGCCCGCGCCCACCGCGGGGGCGGACGCGGCGGCGGGGAGCGGCATGCCGGTGCCGGCGGACGGAGCGGCGGCGAGCCCCGGAACGCCGGCACCGGCGGTCTGAGCGGCGAGCCCCCGCATGCCCGCCCCGTTGGTCTGGCTCACCAGCCGGTCCACGGCCGCCGTGCCCGAGCTGTAGCCGGTCCCCGGAGCCTGCTCGGGCACGGCGGCTCCCCTCCTGGACGTCCCGTAGAGCACCTGTTCCAGGCCGGACACCAGGCGGCGTACGTCCACTTGGGGGCGTACCACGAGACGCAGGAAGCGGCTGGAGGAGCCGATCTTGTTGCCGCACTCGCGGACCAGGATCCGGTGCTCGGTGAGCATCCGGTCCCGGACCACGGTGCCTTCGGCGCCCACGGGGAGGCGCACGAAGAGGAAGTTGCCCTGGGAGGGGTAGACCGTCAGTCCGGGCAGCGAGGAGAGCTGGCCGGACATGTCCATCCGGTCGCGGCGGACCTGGTGCAGGCTCTGGGCGTACTCGGCGCCGTGCTCCTTCAGCATGAACACCACGTGCTCGGCGAAGGAGTTGAGGTTCCACTTGGGGAGCATGGACCTCACCCGCCCCGCCAGGGCAGGGTTGGCGACCAGATAGCCGAAGCGGATGCCGTGCAGGCCGAAGTTCTTGCCGAGGCTGCGCAGCACGATGACGTTGGGGCGCAGCATCGCCTCCTGCACCACGCTCGGTTCGTTCTCCGCGTCGGCGAACTCCAGGAAGGACTCGTCGATCACCACCAGGTCCAGGTCGGCCATGGCGTCCATGAACTGCACGACGGCGTGCTTGTGCAGGAAGCCGCCGTCGGGGTTGTTGGGGTTGCAGATGACGGCGACCCGGGTGCCGCGCGCCCGGATGAACTCGGCGTACTGCGCGAGGTCGAGGGCGAAGCCGCCGGCCTCCTGGAGCGGGAACATGTCGACCCGTTTGCCGGTCTCCATGGGCTGGTCGGTCCAGCGGCCGAAGGTGGGGACGGGGACGGCGAGGGACTCACGGACCAGCAGGTGGTCGATCCAGGTGATCAGCTCCGTGGAGCCGTTGCCCATCGCCACGCACTGCGGCGGCAGCTGGAGCAGGCCGCACAGTTCGGCCGTGATGGTGTCGGCGCTGCTCGGGTAGTACGTGATGATGTCGCGCAGCCGGCCCGCCATGTCCTCGAACATGGCGGGGGTGGGGAAGTACGGGTTGCAGGGGATGCAGAAGTCCACCGGGCCGGCCCCGTCGCTCTCCCGTGTCAGCGCCGCCATCGACGGACTGTGCGCCGTGGTGCTGCGGAACAACGAGGTGACGTTGTCGGCCAAGGGAACCTCCGTGTGCGGCGGGCCCGCTGGGGAGGTGGCGGGCCCGTCATGCCTGGGTGGCCCGCGCGGGGGAGCACGGGCCACCCAGGAGTACGGAGCGGGACGCGCCGCCGTTCAGCTCGTGTGAGGAAAATGTGACGGCGGCGATCCCCGGGGGCTCATGCCCCGAACGAGTGGACCGTCGTCGTCCGGTACGTCTGCCCCGGCCGCAGCACGGTCGACGGGAACGACGGCTGGTTCGGCGAGTCCGGGAAGTGCTGGGTCTCCAGGCACAGCCCGTCGCCCTGCCGGTAGACCCGGCCGCCGGTGCCGACGAGGGTGCCGTCGAGGAAGTTGCCGGAGTAGAACTGCAGGCCCGGCTCGTTCGTCGCGATCCTCAGCGTGCGGCCGGAGGACGGGTCGCGGAGAACGGCGACCTGCTCGGGACGGCGGGTGATGCCCTTGTCGAGCACCCAGTTGTGGTCGAAGCCCTGCCCGTAGAGCACCTGCTGGTGTGCGGTGCGGATGTCCCGGCCGACCGGCTTGGCCCGGCGGAAGTCGAAGGGGGTGGCCGCGACCCGCGCCAGTTCGCCCGTGGGGATCAGCCCCGGGTCGACCGGCGTGTAGCGGGAGGCGGCGATGGACAGCTCGTGGTCGTAGACGGAGCCGCTGCCCTCGCCGGCGAGGTTCCAGTAGACGTGGCTGGTGAGGTTGACGACGGTGGCCTTGTCGGTGGTGGCCTCGTAGTCGACGCGCCAGTCGCCGTCACGGGTGAGGGTGTACGTGACCTTCGTACGCAGCGTGCCCGGGTAGCCCATCTCGCCGTCGACGCTCGTGTAGTACAGGTACAGGCCGACGTCGGAGCCCCGGGTGAACGGCTCGACGTCCCAGACCCGCTTGTCGAAGCCCTGGGCGCCGCCGTGCAGGCTGTTCTCGCCGTCGTTGACGGAGAGCTGGTACGGGGTGCCGTCGAGGGTGAAGCGGCCCTGGTCGACGCGGTTGCCGTAGCGGCCGATCAGGGCGCCGAAGTAGGGGCTGGAGGCGACGTACTCCTCGACGGTGTCGAAGCCGAGGGAGACGTTGGTGTACCGGCCGCGGCGGTCGGGGATCTCCAGGGACTGGACGATGCCGCCGTAGGAGAGGACCTTCATCCGGGTGCCGCCGTTCTCCAGCGACCAGCTGTGGACCTTGGTGCCGTCCGCGAGCCTGCCGAAGAGCGACTTCACCGGCTTCCCCCTGCCCGACGCGGCGTGTGCCGTGCCGCCGAACGCGGTGGTGGTGGCGGCGACCCCGGCCGCCGCCGCGCCCGCGATGACCGTGCGTCTGTTCAGTTCCATCCGTGCGGCTCCCGAAAAGGAAGGGGCCCCGCCGTCCGGCGGGGCCCGAGCTGACTTACGAACCGGACTTGCGCTTGTTCCACACGTCGAAGCCGACCGCGGCCAGCAGGGCGAGACCCTTGATGACCTGCTGCCAGTCGGTGCCGACGCTGAGGAGGTTCATGCCGTTGTTCAGCACGCCGAGGACGAGACCGCCGATGATCGCGCCGAGCACGGTGCCGACACCGCCGCTCATGGACGCGCCACCGATGAACGCCGAGGCGATCGCCTCGAGTTCGTAGTTCAGGCCCGCCTTCGGAGAGGCCGCGTTCAGGCGGGCGGCGATCGCCAGACCCGCCAGGGCCGCGAGCACGCCCATGTTCAGGAAGACCAGGAAGGTGACCTTCTTGTCCTTCACGCCGGACAGCTTCGCCGCCGGCAGGTTGCCGCCGATCGCGTAGATGTGCCGGCCGAAGACCGAGTTCCGCATGAGGTAGCCGTAGCCGACCACCAGCGCGCCCAGGATCAGCAGGATGATCGGGGCGCCCTTGTAGCTGGCGAGCAGCAGGGTGACCGTGAGGAGCGCGGCGGCGATGGCGACGAGCTTCAGCAGGAAGAGGTTGAACGGCACCACGTCCAGCGCGAACTCCTGCTGGCGCTTGCGGTCGCGGAGCTCCTGGAGGATCACGAAGGCGACCATCGCGAAGCCCAGCAGCAGGGTGATGTTGTGGTAGTTGGTCTCCGGACCGGCCTCGGGGAGGAACCCGTTGCCCATCTTCTGCAGACCGCCCGGGAACGGGCCGAGGGTCTGGCCCTCCAGGAGGATCTCCGTCACACCGCGGAACACCAGCATGCCGGCGAGGGTGACGATGAACGACGGTATGCCGAGATAGGCGATGAAGAAGCCCTGTGCCGCGCCCGCGACGGCGCCGGCCAGCAGACACAGCACCACGGCGACCGGCCAGGAGAGGTCGTGCTGCACCGTCAGCACCGCCGCGAACGCGCCCACGAACGCCGTGAGCGAACCGACCGACAGGTCGATGTGGCCCGCGATGATCACCAGCATCATGCCGATCGCGAGGATCAGGATGTAGCTGTTCTGCAGGACCAGGTTGGAGACGTTGCGCGGCAGCAGCAGGTCGCCGTCGGTCCACACGGCGAACAGCGCCACGATCAGGCCGAGGGCGAGCAGCATGCCGTACTGGCGCATGTTGCGGCGCAGGCCGTCCAGCACCAGGTGGAGCAGGCCTCCGCCCGCGGCCGATCCGGTGCCGCCCGGCGGCGCCGGGGCCGGGCTCTTGGCGGTCACATCCGTGCTCATCGGGTTACCTCTTTGTCCTTCGTCATCTGGCGCATCAGCGATTCCTGCGAGGCCTCGGCCCGCGAGAACTCACCCGTGAGCCGCCCGGCGGCCATGGTGTAGATGCGGTCGCACATACCGAGCAGTTCCGGCAGCTCGGAGGAGATGAAGACGACCGCCTTGCCCTCGGCGGCCAGCTTGTCGATGACCGTGTAGATCTCGTACTTGGCGCCGACGTCGATGCCGCGCGTCGGCTCGTCGAGGATCAGCACGTCCGGACCGGCGAAGATCCACTTGCTGAGGACGACCTTCTGCTGGTTGCCGCCGGACAGCTTGCCCACCGGTTCGAACACCGTCGGTGCCTTGATGTTCATCGACTTCCGGAAGCCCTCGGAGACCTGCCGCTCCTCGTGCTCGTCGACGACGCCCCGCTTGGCGACCTTGCCGAGGGCGGTCAGCGAGATGTTCCGGTTGATGGTGTCGAGCAGGTTCAGGCCGTAGTGCTTGCGGTCCTCGGTGACGTACGCGATGCCGTGGCCGACCGCCTCGGGGACGGTCTTCGTACGGATCTCCCGGCCGTCCTTCAGGACGGTGCCGCCCGCGTGGCGCCCGTAGGCCCGGCCGAAGACGCTCATCGCCAGTTCGGTGCGGCCGGCGCCCATCAGGCCCGCGATACCGACGATCTCACCGCGCCGGACGCTGATCGACACGTCGTCGACGACCTTGCGCTGCTGGTCGATCGGGTGGTGCACGGTCCAGTTGCGGATCTCCAGCGCGGGGGCCGTGCCCTCCTCCGGCTGGTGCGGGGTGCGTTCGGGGAAACGGTGGTCGAGGTCGCGGCCGACCATGCCGCTGATGATCCGGTCCTCGGTGGTCCCGGGGGCCTTCACGTCGAGCGTCTCGATCGACTTGCCGTCCCGGATGATCGTCACCGAGTCGGCGACCTTGCGGATCTCGTTCAGCTTGTGGGAGATGATGATCGAGGTGATGCCCTGCTTCTTCAACTCCAGGATGAGATCCAGGAGTTTGTCGCTGTCCTCGTCGTTCAGGGCCGCGGTCGGCTCGTCGAGGATGAGCAGCTTCACCTTCTTGGAGAGCGCCTTGGCGATCTCCACGAGCTGCTGCTTGCCCACGCCGATGTCGGCGACGCGGGTCTCCGGGTGGTCGGTGAGACCGACCCGGCGCAGCAGCTCGGTGGCGTGCCGCAGGGTCTCGTTCCAGTTGATCAGCCCGCGGGTGGCGTGCTCGTTGCCGAGGAAGATGTTCTCCGCGATGGACAGGAACGGCACCAGCGCCAGTTCCTGGTGGATGATCACGATGCCGTGCTGCTCGCTCGCCCGGATGTCCTTGAACCGGCAGAGCTCCCCCTCGAAGAGGATCTCGCCCTCGTAGCTGCCGTGCGGATGGACGCCGGAGAGCACCTTCATCAGGGTGGACTTCCCGGCGCCGTTCTCGCCGCAGATGGCGTGGACCTCGCCCTGCCGGACGGTCAGCGTGACGTCCGACAGCGCCTTGACGCCGGGAAAGGTCTTGACGATCGAGCGCATTTCCAGGACGGGTCCCGCCATGGTCGTGCCTTCCAATCAGTGTGGGCCGGCGGTTACTTGAGGTCGCTTTCCTTGATGTAGCCGGAGTCGACGACCGTCTTCTGGTAGTTGGCCTTGTCGACCGCGACCGGCTCCAGCAGGTAGGCCGGCACGACCTTCGCGCCGTTGTCGTAGGTCTCGGTGTCGTTGGTCTCGGGCTTCTTGTCGTTGAGCAGCGCGTCGACCATGTTGGTGGCCACCTTGGCGAGCTCGCGGGTGTCCTTGTAGACGGTCATCGACTGGTCGCCGGCGATGATCGACTTCACCGAGGCGACCTCGGCGTCCTGGCCGGTGACGACCGGCAGCGGCTTGTCCTTGGAGCCGTAGCCGTCGGACTTCAGCGCCGAGAGAATGCCGATGGAGATGCCGTCGTACGGCGAGAGCACGGCGTCGACCTTGCCGCTCTTGTACGACTTGGTGAGGATGTCGTCCATGCGGCGCTGCGCGGTGGCGCCGTCCCAGCGGAGCGTGGTGACCTGGGTCAGCTCCGTCTGGCCGGACTTGACGACGAGCTGCTTCTTGTCGATGTACGGCTGCAGAACGCTCATCGCGCCCTGGAAGAAGTAGCGGGTGTTGTTGTCGTCGTTGGAGCCGGCGAACAGCTCGATGTTGAAGGGGCCCTTCTCGCTGCCGTCCTTCAGGCCGAGCTTCTCGACGATGTAGGTGCCCTGGAGCTCGCCGACCTTCTCGTTGTCGAAGGAGGCGTAGTAGTCGACGTTCTCGGTGCCGAGGATGAGCCGGTCGTAGGAGATCACCGGGATGTCCGCGTCGGCGGCCTGCTGGAGCACGTTGTTCAGCGACTTGTTGTCGATGGCCGCCACGATCAGCGCGTCCACGCCCTGCGTGATCATGTTCTCGATCTGCGAGACCTGCTGGTCGGGCTCGTCCTCGCCGAAGACCAGCTTGGTCTTGAAGCCCTTGGACTCCAGGTTCTTGACGACGTTGTCGCCGTCGGCGATCCAGCGCTCGGAGGACTTGGTCGGCATCGCGATGCCGACGGTGGCCCCGTCCGAGCCGCCCTTGTTCTCCTCGCTGCCGCCCTCGCTGTTCTGGCCGCAGGCGGTCAGGGTGAGGGCGAGGGTGGCGGCCGAGGCGACGGCGGCGAGTGCGGCTCTGCGATTACGCATGATCATCATCCTTGATGTGTGCGGGGTCGGTCCGGACGAGCGAGGCGCTTGTCGGGGTGGAACCGGGAGACCGAGAAAGAGGTGTGTGCGATTGTGCGCGTCTGTGTCTACTTCTGTGAAGCCGAGTTTCCGGAACGTTATGACGAGATTTCGAACCGGCTCAGATCGCCCGGGAGCCGGGACCCGAGCGGCGCCATGTCGCCGTCCGCGCCGTGGCGGGCCAGCAGGTCCAGGGCCAGCCGGCCGCGCCGCACGCGCTCCTTCGCGGTCGCCAGGGTCAGCTCCCGCATGTGGTGTCCGTACGGGTAGATCCCGGGCGCCTTGGACAGGCCGAACTTCAGGTACAGCGGGGCGCCGCGCCGGATGAGTTCGGCGACCTCGTACATCCGCACATAGCCGCCGAGGTCGTCCGGGGCCTCGATGTACATGTCCATCGGCGTGGCCGAAACCCGCCGTATCTCGGTGAGGTGATCGAGCGTCAGGTCGCTGGGCACGTTGATCGAGTCGGCGCCGAGGTGCTCGTAGACCGCGAAGGAGGCCGGGTTGACCGGCCCGACGAGCGCCGACAGCTTCAGCGTGGTGTCGGCGGGGAGCAGCCCGGCCGCGCGCGCCCGGTGCAGCGTCCACAGCACGCCCTCGTCGGCGACGAGCAGGCACTTGACGCCCAGCTCCGTGGCGCGCACGGCGTCCTCGACACAGCCGGCGACCGCGTCGTGGCCGCGGGCGCGCAGTCCGGCGCCGCCCGAGTCGGTACGGGTGGAACCGCCGATGTCCCAGGTGCCGCGCGGGCCGGTGAACAGGCAGAGCTCGATGTCGCGTTCCGCGGTGGCCTCGGCCATCTCGGTGATCTCGGCGTCGGTCAGCATCCAGACGCCGCTGCCCTGGCTGATCCGGTGGATCGGCACATCGAGGCGCGAGGCCTCCTTCAGTACCACGGCCAGCGCCTCGGGCCCCTCGCACGAGGGAACCTCGGTGCGCCAGCGGCCGCCGCCGGGGAAGGTGTGCGGCGAGGCGTCGGCGGGGTCGAGGGCGGGTGCGCTCAAGCCGAGCGCGGTGAGGGTCTGCTCACCGGGCCTGCGGGGAGCCGTGGCGGAAGCGTCGGTCACAGGGTGTCCTTTGGTTCGATATATCGGACGAAGTTCGCGGCTCGGGGTACGAGTCGGGTGAGTTCGGTGCGGGGCCGGGTGTACGCCGGTACGAGGGCCGTCAGGTCGCCCTCGTACCGGCGTACGGACTAGGGACGCAACAGCACCTTGCCCACCTTCGGATCGCCGGACCCCACCAACTCGATGGCCTGCGGGAACTCGGCGAGCGGCAGCTCGTGGCTGACCAGCGGCAGCGGGTCGAGCAGCCCGGCGGCGAACACCCGCACGGTGTGCGCCCAGGCGTCCGGCGGAGCGCCGAAGACGGTGTGCACCTCCAGCTGCCGTACGACCAGGTCCGTGGGGTCGAGCCCGTCGGCGCCCGGCGCCGGGATACCGGTGAGGACCAGCCGCCCGCCGCGCCGCAGCAGCGAGGCCGCGGTGCGGGCCGCGTCCGCGGACCCGGCGGTCTCGATCACCACGTCGAAGTCGTCCGGGAGTTCACGGTCCTTGGTGCGGAAGTCGGTGGCCCCGTACTGCCGGGACAGCGCCTCGCGGTCGTCCCGGCTGCCCACCACCAGCAGTTCGGCAGGGGAGCCCGCGCGCAGGAACTGCACGGCGAACATCCCCAGCGTGCCGGTGCCGACCACCGCCACCCGCTCACCGGGCACCGCGTTCGCCTTCAGCGCGGCGGCGGCGATGCAGGCGGCCGGCTCCAGCAGCGCGGCGGCGCTCAGGTCGGCGTCGTCCGGGAGGACGTGCAGCAGCCGGGCCGGGAGGGTCAGCGTGGCGGCCATGGCGCCCGGCCGGGTGAACCCGGTCTCCTCGTAGCCCGCCGAGCACAACGTCGTCTCGCCCGCGTGGCAGCGGTCGCAGACCTGGCAGTTGCGGAAGCCCTCGCCGACGACCTTGCGGCCGACCAGCGTCCCGGGCACGCCCGCGCCCACCCGCTCCACGGTCCCGGACCACTCGTGGCCCGGAGTGAGCGGGTAACGCACGTACCCCTCGGGCCGGTTGCCCTGGTACACCTCGCGGTCACTGCCGCAGATGCCCGAGGCGTGCACCCGCACCAGGGCCTCGCCCGCACCGGGCTCGCGCGGCTCGTGCGGGACCAGACGGTGCTCGCCGGGTCGCTCGATGACGACCTGGGTGCTCATCGCCGCGCCTCCCGCCGGTCCGCGGCGGTCACTTCGCGCCCTTGGGCTTGCGCGTCTCCCAGCCCTCGGCCCACAGGTCGAACCGGGCCTGCTGCTGCGGGAACTCGGCCGCCGCGTCGACGTCCAGCTCCACACCGAGACCGGGGGCGTCGGAGAGGTGGAAGCAGCCGTCCTCCGGGTTCACCTGCGGCGCGCCCTTGACCACCTTCTTGATCTCCGCGTCCGCGAAGTCGTTGAAGTGCTCCAGGATCTTGAAGTTCGGGGCGGTGAAGCCGACCTGGAGCGACGCGGCGGTCAGCACCGGACCGCCCACGTTGTGCGGGGCGACCAGCATGTAGTGGGTCTCGGCGGTCGCGGCCAGCTTGCGGGTTTCCCAGATGCCGCCGATGTGACCGACGTCCGGCTGGATGATGTCGACCGCCTGGCTCTCGAACAGCTCGCGGAACTCGATCCGGTCGTGGATGCGCTCACCGGTGGCGAGGGGCATGTCGACCTTCGCGGCGACCTTCTCCAGCGCCTTGAGGTTCTCCGGCGGGACCGGCTCCTCCAGCCAGGCCGGCTTGAACGGCGCCAGCTCGTGCGCGAGGCGCACGGCGGTGGCGGGGGAGAAGCGGCCGTGCATCTCCAGCATCAGCTCGGCGTCCGGACCGATGGCGTCCCGCACCGCCTCGATCAGCGAGACCGCGTACAGCGTCTGCTCGTGGTCCAGCTCGAAGTGGCCGGTGCCGAACGGGTCGATCTTCAGCGCCCGGTACCCGCGCTCCATCACGCCCTGCGCGGCCTTGTGGTAGGCCTCGGGGGTGCGCTCGGTGGTGTACCAGCCGTTGGCGTACGCCTTGACCTTGTCGGTGACCTTGCCGCCGAGGAGCTGCCAGACGGGCACGCCGAGGGCCTTGCCCTTGATGTCCCAGCAGGCCATCTCGATCACGGCGATGCCGGACATCACGATCTCGCCGGCGCGGCCGTAGTCGCCGTACTTCATCCGGCGGACCAGGTCCTCGACAGCGAACGGGTCGGAGCCGAGAATGTGGTTGACCTCGGCTTCCTTCAGGTAACCCAGGAGGGCGTCGGTGTGGCCCAGCATCCGGGTCTCGCCGACTCCGGTGATTCCCTCGTCGGTGTGCACCTGGACGTACGTCAGGTTGCGCCACGGCGTCCCGACCACGTGTGTGCTGATTCCGGTGATGCGCACGGCAGTTAGCCCCTCGCTGTGGTGGTGGACCTTGTCTTCGTCGTCAGCGGTTCGACGCGTTCGATATTTCGGCACACGTTCGAAATGCTGGCGTGACAGTAAGGACGGGGTGGCGGGGGTGTCAATGGGTCACGCGCATAACGGTTTCGGCAGTTTCGAAACCATTGAGCATTGGTCCGCACCAAACCTTCACAACAAGGCCTATGAAGCGGGCCCGAACGGAACCTAACCTTCCCGCGTCATGGACTTTTGCCACCCGTGCCGACGGCACCTCAATGGCGCCCTCGCCTGCCCCGGCTGCGGCACCCCCGTCGAGACGCTCCGCGCCCAGCAGCGGCAGGAACCTGCCGGGTCTTCGGGCTACGAGGGCGAGGTGCACGGGACCGAGGAGGTCGCCGGGGTCGCACAAGTCGGGGACGGTCCCGGCGGGTACGACGACGGGCCGCGGGACGACGGGCCGCGCGGGCGTCGGGCGGACCGGCGTCGAGGCCGGGAGCCGGGCCCGAACCCGGACCTGGCCCCGGACCCTGCACCTGACCCGGACGAGGCCCCTGTGGCGGGCGAGAGCCGCCGGGACCGCAAGGCCGCGGCGCACCGCCGCCGACGCAACCGCACCCTGCTGATCGCGGCCGGTTTAGTCCTCGCGGTGGGGGGACTGAGCCTCGCGGAACTCGGCCTGGACGCGCCCGGCTCGGCCCCGAAGCCGGCGGCCGCCGGGGAGGAGACCACGGACGGCGGCGCGACGAAGGTGGAGCCGACGGAGTCGGCGAGCGGCGGTGTCACGGACGCGGTGGCACCCGGAAAGTCACCCGGTGCGAAGCCTTCCGACTCACCGTCGGCTTCCGGGTCCCCGACGGGCGAGGAGTCCGAGGAGGCGGAGGACGAGACCGAGCAGGACTCCTCGTCCGCGCCCGCGACCCCGTCCACGACCGACCCGACGACGCCCCCGCCGCCGGAGCCCTCGGCGGATCCGGAGACCCCGGAACCGGACCCGGACCCGACGACGAAGGAGCCCGAACCGGAACCCGAGCCCACGGAGACGTGCGACCGTTTCCTGTGGTGGTGCACCTGAACCACCCGCGCGGTCCGCGGACAGCCGCTGCCGCAGCCCCGCCCTCGGCGGGCCGCCGCGTCCCCGACCTCCGCGCCGTCATCCCCGCCCTCCGCGGGCAGTCGTGCCTCCCCCAGTGCCTTAAGGGCCTGGGAGGTGCCCCCAGGGCGGCACGGGTGGGCGGTGGGGGTACCTCCCGCTCATGGGGGTCCCTCCCGCTCGAGCGAAGCCGAGAGTGGGGGAGAAGCCGAGAGTGGGGGAGGCACCCCGCAAGCGCCGGGCCGCGCAGGCATCCCCCGCCCCACACCAACACGCGGCCCCCCGTAAGCCAATGCGGGGCACCCCGTGAAGCACACCGGGCCGCGCGCCCCCCGGCCCGCACCGACGCCGGGGCACCCGCAAAGCGCCGGGCCGCGCACACCCCCCGCCCCACACCAACGCCGGGGCGCCCCTTCGACACTCCGGCCGTAGCCCCTACCCCAGCATCCTCCGCAACGCATCCCGCAACGCCACCCGCTCCACCTCCGAAAGCCCCGCCAACGGCTCACGCGCGAACCGCAGGGACTCCCGCAGACTCCGAGCCACCCGCCGCCCCTCGGCCGTCGCCGCCGCCAGCTTCACCCGCCGGTCCGCCGGATCCGGCCGGCGCTCCGCCAGCCCCCGGGCCTCCAGCCGGTCCACGATCCCCGTGACGTTCGACGGCTCGCACTTCAGCCGCTGCGCCAGCTTCCGCATCGGCAGCGGCTCCAGGGACAGCAGACTCAACAGCTTCGCCTGGGCACCCGTAAGGGCATGACCGGCGGCGGCTTCCTCGTACTCCTCGTGGTAGCGGGCCACCACCGAGCCGATGAGCTCGACGACCTCCAGGGTGAGGGCGTCGGGACGGCGCGAAGAGGCATCGGGTGTGGCCATGCCCTTCAGGGTACCCGGTTGCTTGACATCCTGAAATGTTCAGCCGCATGGTTGTTTCAGGTACTGAACTATCCGAGGAAAGGTGCCAGGCCATGACCGCCCCCACACTTCCCACCACCGGCCGCGAGTGGCATCTGCTGAGCCGCCCCGTCGGCTGGCCGAAGCCCGAGGACTTCGCCCTCGTCGAGACGGAGGTCCCCGCCCCGGCCGAGGGCCAGGTGCTCGTACGGAACAAGTACCTCTCCGTCGACCCGTACATGCGCGGCCGGATGAGTGCCGCGAAGTCCTACGTCGCCCCGTACGAGCTGGGCAAGGCCATGCAGGGCGGAGCCGTCGGCGAGGTCGTCGCCTCGAACGTCGACGGGATCACGGCCGGCGACCACGTCCTGCACTTCTTCGGCTGGCGCGAGTACGCCGTCGTGGACGCGAAGAACGCCGTCAAGGTGGACCCGGAGGCGGCGCCCCTCTCGGCGTACCTGGGCGTGCTGGGCATGACCGGCCTCACCGCCTACGCCGGCCTGCTGCGCACCGCCTCCTTCAAGGAGGGCGACTCCGTCTTCGTGTCCGGTGCCGCGGGCGCCGTCGGCAGCCAGGTCGGACAGCTCGCGAAGCTCAAGGGCGCCTCGCGGGTGATCGGCTCGGCCGGCTCCGACGAGAAGGTGAAGCTGCTCGTCGAGGAGTACGGCTTCGACGCCGCCTTCAACTACAAGACCGGCCCCGTGAGCGAGCAGCTGCGCGCCGCCGCCCCGGACGGCGTCGACGTCTACTTCGACAACGTCGGCGGCGACCACCTGGAGGCGGCCATCGGGTCCCTCAACCGGGACGGCCGTATCGCGGTCTGCGGGATGATCTCGGTCTACAACAACACCGAGCCCGCCCCCGGCCCCCGCAACCTCGCCCGGCTGATCCAGACCCGCGGCCGCATCGAGGGCTTCCTCGTCGGCGACCACTACGATCTCCAGCCGCAGTTCGTCCAGGAGGTCGGCCCCTGGGTCCGCTCGGGCGAGCTGAAGTACCGCGAGACGGTCGTCGAGGGCATCGAGAACAACCTCGAGGCGTTCCTCGGCGTCCTGCGCGGCGACAACACCGGAAAGATGATCGTCAAGCTCTGACACGGCCGTGACGCGGCACCGGCGACGGTCGTTGCGTACGACGGGGGCCGCACCCTTGGACGTGGGGTGCGGCCCTCACCGGTCCCATCGGCGCTCCGACCTCACTGACCCCGCCGACCCCCGTCAGAAGTCCAGCAGGTCCGCCAGATCCGTCGGGTCGAGCCGGCTCAGGAACCGCCCCGGCCAGGAGTACACCGCGCCGCCGAAGGATAGATTGCGGGTGTAGACGCCCTCCAGCAGGATCGCGAGCCCGAGGTCCAGACCGTCCGGTTCGCCCTCCGCGACACCGGAGATCGTCCGTGGCCGCCGCCACTCGGAGCGGGTCAGGGTGACGGCGACGCCCTTGCGCGTCAGTTCGTGCCGGCGCTTGTCGTCCAGCACCCGGTACCGGTACGAGCGCCCCCTCAGCTCGATCCGCAGGGCGCGCTCCGCCCGCCGGACGGCCAGATGACGGCGTTTCGGCGCGCAGTTGTCCACGCCGGCGCTGATCTGCATGTGCGCCATGCGTGGCAGCCCGCGGAACCGGACGCCCCGGAAGGCCAGCGTGGGAACCCCCTCGCCCGTCACCCGGGCGGTCTGCTTCTCCCCGGAGTGCCAGGACTCCCTGGGGCACGTCAGCCGGACCTCCCCGATGCCGGGCAGTGTCCCGCTCCAGACGTACGTGGCCCGCCGCAGCAGCCGCCGGTGCTCGAACTCCGCACGCGTGAGCTCGAACCTCATCGTGTCCATGTGCCCCGTCTCCCCCTTGACCGGTGCCGGGGTGAGGTTCCCCGGTGGCTCCCCGATAGGGTTTTTACCATGCGCGATCTTGGGGCGGGTTTCCGGTATCTCCTGAAGGGCCAGCGGTGGGTGGCCCGGCACGGCAAGCAGTTCGGGTTCGGGCTGCTGCCGGGGCTGATCACCCTGGTGCTGTACGCGGCGGCGCTGGTGGCGCTGGCGCTGTGGGGAGAGGACTTCGTCACGTGGGCGACCCCGTTCGCCGACGACTGGTCCAGCCCCTGGGCCGGGCTGTTCCGCGGCTTCCTCACCGCCGTGCTGTTCGCGCTCGGCCTGCTGCTGTCCGTGCTCACCTTCACCGCGGTGACCCTGCTCATCGGGCAGCCGTTCTACGAGAACCTCTCCGAGAAGGTCGACCGTGACGTCTCGCCCGACGGCACCGCGCCCGAGTCGGGGCTGCCGCTGTGGCGGGAGCTGTGGATCTCGGCCCGCGACAGCCTCCGTATCGTCGTACGGGCCCTGGTGTGGGGCGTGCTGCTGTTCGCGCTCGGGTTCGTCCCGGTGGTCGGGCAGACCGTCGTACCGGTGATCGGGTTCTTCGTCACCGGGTTCTTCCTCACCGAGGAGCTCACCGCCGTCGCGCTCCAGCGGCGCGGGGTCGAACTGCGCGAGCGGCTCCGCCTGCTGCGCTCCCGCAAGACCCTCGTCTGGGGCTTCGGCACCCCCCTGGGGCTGGCGTTCCTCGTCCCGTTCGTCGCCGTGTTCCTGATGCCCGGCGCGGTCGCCGGCGCCACGCTGATGGCCCGCGACCTGCTCGGTGAGGAGACGACCGCCGGGGACGACGCCGAGAAGCCCGAGGAGGAGGGCGTCACGTCGTGACCGAGGTGCTCGCCGTCGCCGTCATCACCGTCCTGGCCGTGATCGCGCCGGGCGCCGACTTCGCCATGGTGGTCCGCAACAGCTACCTCCACGGCCGCCGCACCGGCCTGCTCGGCGCCCTCGGCGTCGCCGCCGGCGTCCTGGTGCACGTCACCTACACGATGCTCGGCGTCGGCCTGCTGATCGCCTCCTCCACCTTCCTCTTCACGGTGATCAAGCTGGTCGGCGCGGCCTACCTCGTGTACATCGGCGTCCGCACCTTCCGCACCCGCGGCGAGGTCACCGTCGACCTGGAGAACAGGACGGAGCTGACCCCGTTCGCGGCGCTGCGCACCGGCTTCCTGACCAACGTCCTCAACCCGAAGACGACCCTGTTCGTCGTCTCGACCTTCGCGCAGGTCGTCAGCCCCGGCACCCCGGTCCTCCAGCAGGCGGGCTACGGGCTGTTCATGTCGCTGGCCCACCTGCTGTGGTTCGGCGTCGTCGCGGTGTTCTTCTCCCACGACCGGATGCGCACTCTGATGCTGCGCGGCCAGAAGGTCCTCAACAAGGTGATCGGATCCGTCCTGGCCGGTCTCGGCGTCAGCCTCGCGTTCGCCCCGTCGCACTGACCGCCACGGTCACGATCGACCGCATCTGGTCGATGATGTCCAGCCGGTTCCGCACGAACTCGGGGTCGGTGACCTCGGTGGTGTTCCCGGCGCCGAACTGCAGCACGGGCGTGTGCACATGCCCGCCCGGCAGCTCCTCGTGCAGTCCGAGCCGGTCCCGGAGCAGGGTCGCCCGGTAGGCGATCTCGTTGGACAGGTAGTCCCCGCCGCCCCCGGCCCGCGCCGTCGAGCCGGGCGTCGGCCCCTGCGGCCGTACGACGGGCTCGGTGCCGCCTGCCGGGATCTCGGTGACGCTCGTGTTGTCGTACACCGGGAACCGCCCGGTGTCCGCGGCGACGATCTCCGCGTACGGCAGTGTCGTGGACGTCCACTGGGGCTGCGAGGCCGGGGCGGTGACCGGGATCGTCTCCGTGCGGCCGATGTTCTCGTTGTCCCCGAAGCCGCCCCGCCAGGCCCCGTTGGTCCGCTCGACGTCGAAGCGGCCCACCCGGCCCTGGCTCACGGTGGTGAACAGGTCGACCCCCGGCAGCTGCGGCCGCAGCGCGCGTTCCACCGTCCCCTCCGCGAAGTCCCGCCAGCGCACCGGGAACACGGCCGTCTCGATGCGCGCGGGACCGTCCGCGGTCTCGATCACGGTGCCGTCGAGGGCGAGCGCGACCGCGCCGGACGGGTTGGAGATACGGATGTCCCGGTCCAGGGTGAACGGGTCGAAACCGGTCAGCAGGACCCGCTTCATCTCCTTGCCGTGCCGCGGATAGCGGATCGTGGTCTGCCCGCGCGAGGTCCGCTCCAGTTCGTCGAGCAGCCGCGCTCGTTGCTCCTCGGCCAGCCGGAACCCCGGCTCCCAGGAGCGCAGTTCACGGGTCATCCCGAGCCGCGCCCAGTACAGCGGCCGGTCGTCGTCCCGGCTGAGGTCACCGCCCGCGGGGCCACGCCCCTGCGCCCGGTCGACGGCCCGGCGCCACAACCGGGTCCCCTCGCGCACGACGGCACGGCGGGCCTGGGCGTAGGAGTGCGCGTGGTCGAGCGCACGGGCCAACTCCGGCGCCACGTCGGCGAATCCGGAACGGCGGAGTATCTCCTGCGGGGCGGCCCCGTCGAGGCGGCGCTCCTCGACGGTGGGGGAGGGGGTTGTCCCGGCGGCGGTCGCGGTCGTAGGGGCGGCGAGACCGGTCAACAGGACCAGACCGAGAACACCGATGCGAACACGTACGGATCTCAAGAGAGTTGGGCCTTCCGTCGTCGTGGGGTACGGGGATGCCGAAGCCCGCAGTATCGCGCGCCCACCACGGTCCACGCCACGGGCCATGAGCACCCGCCCTCCGCGGTCAGTCGCGCCGCGCGCCGCCCGCCCGCCGCGGGCAGCCGCACCACCCCCCTCGCGATCCGCGGGCAGCCGCGCCACCCCCCTCGCGATCCGCGGGCAGCCGCGCCACCCCCCTCGCGATCCGCGGGCAGCCGCGCCACCCCCCTCGCGATCCGCGGGCAGTCGTGCCGCAGGGCGGCACGGGTGGGCGCGACGGCACCCCGCAAGCGCCGGGCCGCGCAACCCACCCCCGGCCCACACCCACGCCGGGGCACCCGTGCAGCGCCGGGCAGCGCAACCCACCCCCGGCCCACACCGACGCGGGGCACCCCGTAAAGCGCACCGGGCAGCGCAACCCCACCGCATCGCGGTCATATGTGAAGGCTTCGTACGAGATTCAAGCGGGCATGCTGATCGGTGACCGCGATCCCACCACAGCGATTAACGTCTGATCCGGGAAGCACCCACATGAGCAGCCCCGGTCCGGGACCCTGACCCCGGACCGGGGCTTATGTGTGAGCGGAGGCCGGACGGGCCCTACCGCACGCCGAACCCGTACACCGTCTCCGACCGGAACACCTCGCCCGGCTTCAGGACCGTGCTCGGGAACTCCGGACGGTTCGGGGAGTCCGGGAAGTGCTGGGTCTCCAGCGCGATGCCGTCACCGGGGGTGAAGGGCTCCCCGATGTGGTCCGAGGTGTAGAGCTGCATGCCGGGCTCGGTGGTCGCCACCGTCAGCACCCGGCCCGACGCCGGGTCGTACAGCTCGGCGACCTCCTCGGCGGCCGCCGTCACCCCCTTGTCGAGCACGAAGTTGTCGTCGTACCCGGTGCCCGCCTTCCGCGCCTCACGGAAGTCGAAGCGGGTCCCGGAGACGTCGGCGAGCTCGCCGCTCGGGATCAGGTCCGCGTCGGACGGCGTGTAGCGGGAGGCCGCGAGCCGCAGCTCGTGCCCGGCCGCGCTGCCGGAGCCGGCGCCGGCCAGGTTCCAGTACGAGTGGTTCGTCAGGTTCACATGCGTCGGCGCGTCCGTCACCGCCTCGTACGCGATCCCCAGCGCGCCCCGCTCGTCCAGCGTGTACGTCACGGAGACCTCCAGGCGGCCCGGGAAGCCCTCCTCGCCGTCCTCGCCGACCAGGGAGAGCCGCAGGCCGTGTTCGACCGGGCTCGCGTCCCACACCCGCTTGTCGAAGCCCCGCTCACCGCCGTGCAGCGAGTTCGGCCCGTTGTTCGCGGCGAGCGTGTGCTCGCGTCCCGCCAGGGAGAAGCGGGCGCCCGCGATCCGGTTGGCGTACCGGCCGATCAGGGCGCCCAGGAAGGGCTCCGGGTGCCGGAGGTAGCCGTCCAGGTCGGAGAACCCCAGCACCACGTTCCCGGTCCGCCCGTCCCGGTCCGGCACCTCGACGTCCTGCACGATCCCGCCGTAGGACAGGATCCGTACCCGTACGCCCGCCCGCTCCAGGGTCCAACGGTGCACCGGCGTGCCGTCGGAAAGTGTGCCGAAGAGTTCGTTCATGTGCGAAACAATAAGTCACGGCTGCTTCGCCGTGACCGTCCGGTACGCGATCTCGGCCAGCTCGGCCTGCCCCTCGACACTGGGGTGGAACCAGTCCCAGCGGCTCAACTCGTCGGTGCCGAAACGGTACGCGTACACCGCGCCGCCGTCGAAGCGGCAGCGGCGGTCCTTCGCGCAGACCTCCTCCAGCACCTCGTTGTAGTCCTCCACCCGGTCCTGCACCGTCTCGCGCCGCAGCGTCGCCGCCGCGTCCAGCGCGTCCGCGTCCCCCAGCATCGACGGGCAGATGCCCAGCTTCCACACCTGCTTGCCCAGCGGATTGGTCCGCCCCTGCGACCAGAGCCGCTTCAGGTTCGGCACGCTCGCCACATACACCTGCGCCTTGGGCAACGCCTCGCGCAGCGTGCGCATCGCCTCCTGGAAGTCGGCCCGGAAGTCGTCCACCGACGTCATCGCCGACGTCGTCTCCCGGCAGGCGTCGTTCGCCCCGGCCATCACCGCCACCAGCTCCGGACTCCGCCGCACCGCCCGTGCCATCTGCCCCGGCAGATCCGCCATCCGGGCCCCGGTCACCGAGTGGTTCCAGCTCCGCTCGGCCGCCTCCGCCCGCCCCAGCAGCCGTACGGCGAGACTGTCGACCTCCTCGCTGCCGCCCGTCGCCCACGACACCTCGGGGCAGTCCGTCAGCACCGCGCACGCGTCGAAGCCGCGCGTGATGGAGTCCCCCACGGCGGCGACCGACTCAGGGCTGGTGTCCCACACGGGCGTGGGCTTCGGGGACGGCCGCCCCTTCTCCGCCGCAGTGCCCGACGGGGCGGGGGAGCCGCCGCCGGCATCACAGCCGGCCGCGCCCAGCGCCACGGCCGCCACCACGGCGAGCACGGCCGCCCGAGAACGCCGGGCCGGCCTCCGCACCGCCTGCTCCATCCGTCGCCTCCCCGTGTGTCGTGATGTGTTCATTGCACACCCGCACAGGCGTCCTGCCGGGTGAATGCTGGAGGTTTCCCGGCACCGGGACCGACGGTACGTCACACTCCTTGCGCCGTCGCACGGTAGCCTCGCCATCAACGCGGTCCGCCCGGACCGTGCCTGTTCCGTCCGGAGGTTCCGGTGACGACTCGTGGAGTTCTGTACGTGCACTCCGCGCCGCGCGCGTTGTGCCCGCACGTCGAGTGGGCCATCGCCGGGGTGCTCGGCACGCGCGTCAGCCTGGACTGGATCCGCCAGCCCGCCGCCCCCGGCACCTGGCGCTCTGAGTTCTCCTGGCAGGGCCAGGCCGGCACCGCCTCCAAACTCGCCTCCGCGCTGCGCGGCTGGCAGATGCTGCGCTTCGAGGTCACCTCGGAACCCTGCCCCACCGCCGAGGGCGAGCGCTACAGCTGCACCCCGGACCTGGGCATCTTCCACGCCGTCACCGGCATCCACGGCGACATCCTCATCCCCGAGGACCGCCTCCGCGCCGCCCTGACCCGCTCCCGGACCGAGCAGACCGACCTGGAATCAGAAATCGCCAGACTCCTCGGCAAACCCTGGGACGACGAACTCGAACCCTTCCGCTACGCAGGCGAAGGCGCCCCGGTCCGCTGGCTCCACCAGGTGGTCTAGCGAAGCGCCCCCGAAAGGGGCGCGGGCCCGTATCGACATGCGGCTCCGCCGCGGGCGCGACCAACCGCCCCAAAGGGGCGCGGGACTGTATCGACATGCGGCTCCGCCGCGCGGGCGCGACCAACCGCCCCAAAGGGGCGCGGGGAACTGCGCGCTCAGCCCCAACGGACCCGCACCCGACCGCGCTCCCATGGGGGCAAAGGGGCGAAGCCCCTTGAGGAAGGGACGGGAAGGGGCGGCGGGGGCGAAGAAAATCCCCGAACACCCCCACACGGCAAAGGGCCCCCACCCCGACAAGGGGGTGAAGGCCCTTCGGACCAACGCCGGTCACACGGACCGGAACGCCAACACCACGTTGTGCCCACCGAACCCGAACGAGTCGTTCAACGCGGCGATCCGCCCGTCCACGGGCAACTTCCGCGCCTCACCACGAACAACGTCCGCAGCCGCCTCGGCCTCAGGATCAAGGTTCTCGACATTGATCGTCGGCGGAGCCAGCCGGTGGTACAGCGCGAGCACGGTGGCCACGGACTCCACCCCACCCGCCCCACCCAGCAGATGCCCCGTCATCGACTTCGTCGCGGAGACCGCGAAGTGGTCCGCGTCGTCCCCGAACACCTTCCGCAGAGCCTTCAGCTCCGCGATGTCACCGGCCGGCGTGGACGTCGCGTGCGCGTTGACGTGCACGATCTCCGCCGGATCCAGATCCGTCCGCTCCAGCAGGTTCTGCAGGGCGTGCGAGATGCCCCGCCCCTCCGGCTCCGGCTGCACGATGTCGTGCGCGTCGGCCGAGATCCCCTGCCCGACCGCCTCCGCGTAGACCCGCGCACCACGCGCGGCCGCGTGCTCGGCGGACTCCAGCACGACGACACCCGCGCCCTCGCCCATGACGAAGCCGTCACGGGCGACGTCGTAGGGACGCGACGCGCCCTCGGGGTCGTCGTTGTTCTTGGACATCGCCATCATGTTGCCGAACGCGGCGATCGGCAGCGGGTGGATCGCCGCCTCCGTGCCGCCCGCGACGACGACGTCGGCACGGCCGGTACGGATCATCTCGATGGCGTAGCCGATGGCCTCCGCACCCGACGCGCACGCGGAGACCGGGGTGTGCACACCGGCGCGGGCGCCCACCGCGAGACCCACGTTCGCGGACGGGCCGTTCGGCATCAGCATGGGGACGGTGTGCGGGGAGACACGGCGTACGCCCTTCTCCTTCAGCACGTCGTGCTGGTCCAGCAGGGTCGTCACACCGCCGATGCCGGAGGCGATGACCGCGCCCAGCCGGTCCGGGTCGACGCTCGGGTCCTCACCGGCCCTGGCTTCGAAACCGGCGTCGGCCCACGCCTCCTTGGCCGCGATCAGCGCGAACTGCGCCGAGCGGTCCAGGCGGCGGGCCTGCGGCCGGGGGATGACCTCGGTGGGCTCCACGGCCACCCGGGCCGCGATACGTACCGCCTGCTCGGCGGCCCACTCCTCCGTGAGGGCCTTGACGCCGGAACGTCCGGCGACCAGTCCCTCCCAGGTCGAGGCTGCGTCGCCACCCAGCGGTGTGGTTGCGCCGATACCGGTGACGACCACGGTGCGATTGGTCGGGCTCATCGGAATGCTCTCTCCAACGGATCTACGAGGATTCGTACGGCGCCACCGCCGGGTGGCGGGGCCGGGGTTCCCGGCCTCCGGGCCTCCCGTACCGGTGGAACGCGGACGGAAGGCCCGGCAGGGCTCAGGCCTGGTGCTTGAGGATGTAGTCGGTCGCGTCGCCGACCGTCTTGAGGTTCTTGACGTCGTCGTCCGGGATCTTGACGTCGAAGCGCTCTTCGGCGGCGACGACGACCTCGACCATGGACAGCGAGTCGACGTCCAGGTCGTCGGTGAAGGACTTGTCCAGCTGGACGTCCTCAACCGGGATGCCGGCGATCTCGTTCACGATCTCCGCGAGACCGGCGACGATCTCTTCCTGAGTGGCGGCCATGGTGGCGCTCCTTCGTTGTGATTCCAGAGGATGGGGTGGTGGTTCCTCGCGTACCGGACCGATGATCCGGCACGGAGTGCCTAGGGGAGGGTAACGACCGTAGCGGCGTAGACGAGACCCGCCCCGAAGCCGATGACGAGCGCGGTGTCGCCGCTCTTCGCCTCGCCGGTCGCCAGGAGCCGCTCCATCGCGAGCGGGATCGAGGCGGCCGAGGTGTTGCCGGTGGTGCGGATGTCACGGGCGACCATGACGTGCTCCGGCAGTTTCAGGGTCTTCACCATCGAGTCGATGATCCGCACATTGGCCTGGTGCGGGATGAAGACGTCCAGTTCGTCCGCGGTGATCCCGGCCGCGTCCAGCGCCTGCTGGGCGACCTTCGCCATCTCGAACACGGCCCAGCGGAACACCGCCTGGCCTTCCTGCGTGATCGCGGGGAACTTCTCGACGGTCCCGTCGCGGTAGTCCGTCCACGGCACGGTCTGCTTGATGGTCTCGGACTTGTCGCCCTCCGAGCCCCACACGGTCGGGCCGATCGCGGGCTCCTGGGAGGGGCCGACGACCACCGCGCCCGCGCCGTCACCGAAGAGGAAGGCCGTGGCCCGGTCCTCCAGGTCGGTCAGGTCGCTCAGCCGCTCCACGCCGATGACGAGCACGTACTCGGCGGAGCCCTCCACCACCATGCCCTTGGCCAGGGTCAGCCCGTATCCGAAGCCCGCGCAGCCGGCCGAGATGTCGAAGGCGGCGGCCTTGTCCGTGCCCAGCTTGTGGGCGATCTCGGTCGCGACGGCCGGGGTCTGGCTGAAGTGCGAGACGGTCGAGACGACGACGGCGCCGATCTGCGAGGCGTCGATCCCGGCGTCCGCGATCGCCTTGCCGGACGCCTCGATCGACATCGCGGCGACGGTCTCCTCGTCGGACGCCCAGTGCCGGGTCTCGATGCCGGAGCGCGAGCGGATCCACTCGTCGGACGAGTCGATCGTCTCCAGGATCACCTCGTTCGGCACGACCCGGGTGGGCCGGTAGCCGCCCACGCCGAGGATGCGCGCGTACGGGGCGCCCTTGCTGGGCTTGATCTTCGCCATGCGGGTCGGCTCCTTAAGGCGATCAGGCGGCGTGCTCGGCGATGAGCTCGCGGGCCGCGTCGAGGTCGGCGGGGGTCTTCAGGGCCAGCGTCCGCACACCGGGCAGGGCGCGCTTGGCGAGGCCGGTCAGCGTGCCGCCGGGGCAGACCTCCAGGAGGGCGGTGACGCCGAGCTCCTTGAAGGTCTCCATGCACAGGTCCCAGCGGACCGGGTTGGCGACCTGGCCGACCAGGCGGTCGAGCACCTCGGCGCCGGTCCCGACCGCCTTGCCGTCCTTGTTCGACACGTAGGTGACCTTCGGGTCGCCCGGCGTCAGGGCCTCGGCGGCCTTCGCCAGCGTGTCCACGGCAGGACCCATGTGGTGCGTGTGGAAGGCGCCGGCCACCTGCAGCATGACGACCCGGCGCACCCCTTCGGGCTTGTCCGCCTCCAGCGCGGCGAGCTGCTCCTTGGTGCCGGCCGCGACGATCTGGCCCGCGCCGTTGATGTTCGCCGGGGTCAGGCCCAGCTTCTCCAGGTGCGCCACGGTCGCCCGGGGGTCGCCGCCGAGCAGCGCCGCCATGCCGGTCTCGGTGATCGCGGCGGCGTCGGCCATGGCCAGACCCCGCTTGCGGACCAGGGAGAGCGCGGCGGTGTCGTCGAGGACGCCCGCGAAGGCGGCGGCGGTGATCTCACCGACGCTGTGACCGGCGACGGCACCGGGTGCCACGTCTCCGAGCGCGGAGGCGGACAGCAGCCCGGCCGCGACCAGCAGCGGCTGGGCGACGGCCGTGTCACGGATCGCGTCCGCGTCGGCCTTCGTGCCGTAGTGGACGAGGTCGAGTCCGATGGCGTCGGACCACGCGGCGACGCGCTCCCCGGCACCGGGGAGGTCGAGCCATTCAGTCAGAAAGCCGGGAGTCTGGGCACCCTGGCCGGGAGCGACGAGTACGAGCACTCTCACACTCTCTCTTGGAGGCGGCCACGGCCGCCCGTGGGGACAAGGACGAAGAACAGGAGGCGGTTTTGTGGGGCCCCGACAAAAGGCTAGGAATGAGGATCGCCGTCGGCCAGACGCCCCAGGATCAGCGCGATCCGCAGCGTGAACGCAGAGCGTACATCGGAGGGTGACCATCCGGTGACGTCAGTCACACGTCGAAGCCGGTAACGAACGGTGTTGGGGTGAACGAACAGCATCCGCGCCGCGCCTTCGAGACTGCTCGCCTGCTCCAGATAGACACTGAGCGTCTCCAGCAGCGCGGCCCCGGCCTCCTCCAGCGGTCTGTAGATCTCCTCCACCAACTGCTCGCGGGCCGAGGGGTCCGAGGCGATCGCCCGCTCCGGCAGCAGATCGTCCGCCAGCACCGGGCGCGGGGCGTCCTGCCAGGCGGAACACGCCTTGAGCCCCGCCGCGGCGGCCTGCGCGGACCGGGTCGCGGCCAGCAGATCGGGAACCACGGGACCGGCGACGACCGGCCCCGCCGCATACGGCCCGATCAGCGACTTCGCGACCCCCAGCGGGTTGTCGCTGCCGCCCGCGATCACCACCAGCCGGTCGCCGAGCACCCCGGTCAGCACCTGGAGCTTGGCGTGCCGGGCGGCCCGCCGGATGGCCTCCACGGTCAGCTCGGAGTCCCCGTCCGGCGCGGTGCCCAGCACCACGCACACATGATCGGGCGAGTTCCACCCCAGGGCGGCGGCCCGTGACACGGCCCCCTCGTCGGCCTCACCGCTGAGCACCGCGTTCACCACCAGCGACTCCAGCCGCGCGTCCCAGGCACCCCGTGCCTCGGCGGCCTGCGCGTACACCTGGGCGGTGGCGAAGGCGATCTCCCGGGCGTACACCAGCAGCGCCTCACGCAGCACGCGCTCGTCGCCGGGCGCCGCCACCTCGTCGATCGCGGACTCCATGACCTCGATGGTGGTGCGCACCATCTCCACGGTCTGCCGCAGCGTGATCGCCCGGGTCAGCTCGCGCGGCGCGGTGCCGAACACATCGGTGGAGATGGCCTGCGGGGCGTCCGGGTGCCGGAACCACTCGGTGAACGCGGCGATGCCCGCCTGCGCGACCAGGCCGATCCAGGAACGGTTCTCCGGGGGCATGGCCCGGTACCAGGACAGCGTCTCGTCCATCCGCGCGATCGCCTGCGCGGCGAGACTGCCGGACGACTTCTCCAGCCGCTTCAGCGTCGCGGCATGCGGATGGGCGGGGCGTGCGGCGGCTTGGTTGGTACTGGTTTCGGGTTCGGGCACGGGGACAAGACTGCCTTATCGGTACGGCCGCGCGTGTCGCCGGGTCTACGGTGGACCGTGTGATGGACGTACGGCGCGCGCACGAGCGCTACCAGGGCGGCGATCCGGCGGCCGGAGTCGAGACGTGGCACGCCTTCTCCTTCGGCCCCCACTACGACCCGGACAACCTCCGCTTCGGCGCGGTGATCGCCTGCAACGAGGAGCACCTCGCCCCCGGCGCCGGCTTCGACGAGCATCCGCACAGCCACACCGAGATCGTGACGTGGGTGGTGGAGGGCGAGCTGACCCACCGCGACTCCACGGGCGAGGAGACGGTGATCCGCCCCGGCGACGTGCAACGCCTGAGCGCCGCGTCGGGCGTCCGCCACGTGGAACGCAACGCGGGCGACCGCCCGCTCACCTTCCTCCAGATGTGGCTGGCCCCGGTGGAGCCGGGCGGCGACCCCTTCTACGAGGTCGTCCGGGGCATAGCGGACTCCACCCCGTACGCCCTCCCGGAGGCGGGCGCGATGCTCCACGTACGCCGGCTGACGGCGGGGGAGCGGACCGCCGTCCCCGACGCGGCGTCCGTGTACGTCCATGTCGTCCACGGCGACATCCGCCTGGACGGCGAGGAACTGGGCCCGGGCGACGAGGCCCGCCTCACGGACACGAAGGACGTCGAGGCGGTCGTCGTGAGCCCGACGGCGGAGCTGCTGCTGTGGGAGATGGCGGCGCGCTGACGCGAACCTGGTGAGCGTGAGCTCACACAACTCAGGCAGCACTTCAGTTTCATGCGAATGGAATGCGTGGAACTGAAGTGCTCTTTGAGTTTCGGGATCAACTCGCCTTTTCGCCGGCCGACAGGCCGCCACCCGTGCCGCCCGTCGGTCACGTAAGGCTCTGGTCCAGGGGGGCTCGCTCGTCTCCCGTGGCTACCGCAGACCGTCGACGAACGCCTGCCAGGCGCCGGCGCCGACGGTGACGACCGGGCCGGAGGGGTTCTTGCTGTCGCGCACGGGGACGGCGCCGGTGGGGCAGGCGGGGGCGGCCTCGACGCAGTCACCGCCGGTGTTTCCGCTGTACGAGGACGTACGCCAAGAGGCGCCGTCGGTGACGGTGCACTCGACGCATTCGCCGCCGGTGTTGCCGCTGTAACTGGACTTACGCCACTGGCTGTTCCTCGGACTGGGAGCGGTCTCCATAGCGTTCCTCCATCAGGCGGGCGATCAGTTCCACCGACTCCTCCGAGGAGAGGGCGGCGGCCTGCACGCGAGCGTAACGGAGTGCTGCTTCCTTGACGGTCTCGGGATTGGCCGTCATGTGACCGGAGATGAGGTCTTCGGTGTAGACGATGTCGGGGTCGTTCTCGAAGCGCATGGCGGTGAACGAACCGGCCAGGCTGGAGTGCGCGCCTGCTTTGTTCGGCAGCACCTGTACGTGCATCCAGCGGTGGCTGGTGAACTCCAACAGATGAGCCAGTTGACGCCGCATCACCTCATGCCCGCCGATCGGACGGTGGAGTACGGCCTCGTCCAGTACGACCCAGGTCAGCGGTGGATGTTCACGCTCCAGGATGCGCTGGCGTTCCACACGGGCCGCTACCAGACCTTCCAGGTCGTCCGACATGCCGGTGGCGAGCACGGCCCGTGCGTACTCCTCCGTCTGCAACAGGCCATGAACCAACTGCGCCTGGTACGTCGAGATGTACGCCGCCCTCGCCTCCATCTCCGCGTACGGCTGGAACCACGTGGGCAGTTGGCTGCGCAGGACCAGGCCGATCAGGCGGGAGAAGAGGCCGTCCGTGCCGAGGGCCGCGTCGACGCGTTCGGAGAAGTCGCGGGTCGGGACCTTCTTCGTGGTCTCGATCTGGCCGATCAGCGAGCCCGTGCAGAAGATGATCTCGCCGAGCTGGCCCTGTTTGAGGCCGTGTGCCTCGCGCTGACGGCGCAGTTCCCAGCCGTAGTAGTCGAGCGGGGAAGCGGTGGGGTCGAGCGACTGGATGTTGACCACGGCGGCACCTCGCCTCAACGCCTCACGGCGTTCGTTTCGTTCCGTAGCCGAGCGTATGCGGAGAGTCGCATGATTATGGCGTGAATCACGTAACTGATCCGCAGGTGGCGGACATCCGCAGCGAGTACCACGCCGAGTTCGCCATGGGGGAGCACTCGGCCCGGCACCTGCGTCGCATCCTGCGGCTGTACCTCGTCGGCTCGGGGCTGGCCGAGGTGACGGACGCCGCCGAGCTGGCGCTCACCGAGCTGGTCGCCAACGTCGTACGGCATGTCTCCGGCCGCCGCTGCCGCATCTGCTTCCTGCTCCGGCCCGGCGGAGTGCGTGTGGAAGTCGCGGACGACTGCGCGGAGTTGCCTGCGCGAGCCGTCGGCAGCGGGCTCGGCGAGAGCGGGCGCGGGCTGGTGATCGTGGACGCGGTCACCGACCGGTGGGGTGTCACCGTCCACCCCGGCGGGCGGGGCAAGACGGTGTGGTTCGAGTGCGGACCCTGATGCGTGCGCGAGCAGGTGCCGGGCCGTCAACTCCGCCTCCACGGCCATCGGCCGGCCCGTCCGCGTTCACCGGACTCCCCACGCGCCTTGAACCATCGCCGTGGCGCCGCCGTTGTACCTCCTGTTCGGTCGCACAGGGTGCCGGTGTCCTGCGTCGCAGGTCCCGGTTCCGTCCGTAAGGAGAGACGTATGAAGTCGTGGCGTTCCCGTATCGCCGCCGCTGTCGCGGTCGGTACCGCGATGGTCGCCATTCCGCTGACCGCGGGCTCGGCGTCCGCTGCCACCAACCCCTGGGGCTACCGGGAGGTCGGCGGGTCGACGAACAAGCTCGAGTGCGTGCAGGCCGGGCAGGAGCTCCTCGCCCGGGGCTGGGTGAACTACTACTGCGACTGGGACGACCCGTACTGGGTCCTGTGGGCCCTCCCCGCGCAGGACCAGCCGCCGACGGGCGGGTGACCGGCACGGGAAGCCGGTACCGGCCGGTGGCCGTGGGGGCCGCCGGCCGGCGCGCGGTGCTCAGCCGCGCAGCTCCGCCAGCACCGCGTCGGTGAACGGCGGCCACGCCTCGACCGCCCAGGGGCCGAAGGCGCGGTCGGCGAGGGCCGCGCAGGCCACGCCCGCGTCGGGGTCGATCCACAGGAACGTGCCCGACTGGCCGAAGTGGCCGAAGGTGCGCGGCGAGGACGACGCGCCCGTCCAGTGCGGTGACTTGGAGTCGCGGATCTCGAAGCCCAGGCCCCAGTCGTTGGGGTTCTGGTGGCCGTAGCCCGGCAGGACGCCCTTCGTGCCCGGATACTGGACGGTCATCGCCGCGGCGACCGTGCGGGGGTCGAGGAGGCGCGGGGCCTGCACCTCGGCGGCGAAGCGCAGCAGGTCGTCCACCGTGGAGACGGCGTCCTTCGCGGGGGAGCCCTCCAACGAGGTTCCGGTCATGCCCAGCGGCTCCAGCACCGCCTGCCGCAGGTACTCCGCGAACGGGATCTCCGTCGCCTTCGCGACATGGTCGCCGAGCTGCTCGAAACCGGCGTTCGAGTACAGGCGCCGCTCACCCGGCGCCGAGGTCACCCTGTGCTCGTCGAAGGCGAGCCCCGAGGTGTGCGCGAGCAGGTGCCGGACCGTCGAGCCCTCCGGACCCGCCGGTTCGTCCAGCTCGATCGCGCCCTCCTCGTACGCCACGAGCACCGCGTACGCCGCCAGCGGCTTGGTGACCGAGGCCAGCGGGAAGCGGTGCCCGGCCGGGCCGTGCGTGCCCAGGACGGTGCCGTCCGCCCGTACGACACCCGCCGCGGCGGTGGGAACCGGCCAGTTCTCGATCAACGCGAGGCTCTTCAGCGACATGCCGTCGAGCCTAAGCGCTCAGAGGGTCAGCTCCAGCAAGGGGTCCGGTTTGGGCCTGAAGCCCAGCGCGACGTACAGCGGCTCGGCCTGTGCGGACGCGGTGAGGCGGACCCGCCGGGCGCCGCGCTCGCGGAACCACTCCAGCAGCGCCTCCATGCACACGCGCGCGTAGCCGCGGCGGCGGGCGTCCGGGTCGGTGGCGACGCTGAAGACGTATCCGTCGGTCCCGTGCGGGTTGCGCGCGCCGCCGATGCGGTACTCCAGCGAGCCGGCCACCAGCGCCGCCGGCGCGCCCGGCCGCTCCGGGTGGTCCACGACGAACACCACGAAGGTGCCGTCCGGCTCGGACAGCCTGCCGCGCAGCACGGGCAGCGACTCGGCGTGCCAGGCCGTGGACGGGTCGGACAGGGGCATCGAGTCGATCATCACCTGGCGCAGACGCAGTACTTCCTCCGCGTTCTCGGGTGTCGCACGGCGTACAGGGATCATGGCCGTACGCTAATCAGCCACCCGCCTCAGAGTCCCGCCCGTTTCTCGCCTCCGCCGCTTGCTTGGAGTGCACTCCAGCGTTCTAGCGTGGGAGGCATGACGGTGACGGAGACGGAGACCACGGGGGCCAGCGCCGACACCTGCGCCGGGCCGCCGCAGGGGAATCGACGGCCGGACGGCGCGGACAAGTACACGATCAGCGAGGTCGTCGCTCTCACCGGGCTGACGGCGCACACCCTGCGCTGGTACGAGCGCATCGGGCTGATGCCGCACATCGACCGGTCCCACACCGGCCAGCGGCGCTACAGCAACCGTGACCTCGACTGGCTCGCCCTCGTCGGCAAGCTCCGCCTGACCGGGATGCCGGTCGCGGACATGGTGCGGTACGCGGAACTGGTCCGCGCGGGCGACCACACGTACACCGAGCGTTTCGAACTGCTGCAGCAGACCCGCGAGGACGTACTGTCCCGGATCGCCGAACTCCAGGGCACGCTCGCCGTGCTCGACCGGAAGATCGATTTCTACGCGGACGCCGGGCACGCCCCGGCGTCGGAAAGGGCACGATGACCGACGGCGGGATCGGTACGGAGGCGACGCACATCGAACCGACGGCAGAGGAACTGACCCTGCTGGACCCGATCGCGGCCAGGGTGACCGGCACCCGCTACGCGGACATGACGTTCACGTCGGCAGGCAGGGAGTGCTGACCGCGGGCGGTCGTGCCTCCCCCGGTGCCTCAAGGGCCTGGGAGACACCCCCAGGGGCGGCACGGGCGGGCGGTGGGGGGCACCTCCCGCTCGAGCGGAGTCGAGAGTGGGGGGACACCCCGTCAGCGCCGGGCCGCGCGCCCCACCCCCCGGGCGCCTCACAACTCCGCGAGCAACTCCGCCTTCTTCACGGAGAACTCCTCGTCCGTCACCAGCCCCGCCTGGTGCAACTCCCCGAGATGCCGGATCCGCTCGGCGATGTCCGCGGGATCACGGCGCGCCCGCGCCGTGGACACCGTCGGCACCGGCGCACAGTTCCGCACCGCCGCCAGCACAGCCGCGGCGAACGGCAGTGACTCGTGCACAGGCCCGTACCCCAGCCCGAACACCACCGCAGCCGGATCCTGATCGGCCTGCGCCGGCGGAGTCCCCGCATCCCGCCGCAGCAACCGCAGATGCCCCTCGAACACCTCCGGCGACCGCCACTCCACCCCGCTCAGCTCACCCACCGGGAACCGCTGGTCCCCGGCCTTCCACTTCGCCGACGACGCCCCCGTCCAGAACCACCGGAACGCCACCGCCGTACCGTCGAAGGTCGCCTTCCCGTCGTACGCCTTGAACTGCAGCGGCACCTCGGGCGCGGCCACCAGATGGCGTTCCGCGGGCCCGGACTCGGTGAGCTGTGTGCGCAGTTCGTCGGCGTAGTACTCGGCGAGCGTCTCGCGTTCGGCGGGCAGCACCAGCCGGTAGGGGTCGCTGCTCTCCTTCAGCTGCCCGGAGGCGGCCTCCATCAGCGGATCGGCTCCGGGCCGGAGCTCGATCCGCAGGACCACCGTCCCGCGCTTCCCGGGCGCGAGGGTCACCCCCTCGACCGCCTCCAGCGGAACACGCCGCTCCCCGAGCGCCTGGAACAGCTTGGGTGTTCGAATCCCCCGTTCGTAACGGATGAGCACGGAGTCGGACTCGAACTCCCAGGCGGCATGAAATCCGGCCAGTACGTCACCCATGCGGCTCATCGTATGCGGCACGAGCTTCTCCGTCCCTTCTCCACGCATACCGCAGTATCTCCGCCTCTACGCGCGTCCGGTAGTGGTCGTACCGGACAAACCCGTCCGGCAGAGGTCCTCCTCGCCCGCGCAGGACACCGCGCGGTATGCGCCAACACCGATCTCGGCGAAGTTCCGCAGACTGTCCGTGCCCGGTACGAAGTACCCGGCGTGGCCCTCGGCCTCCCGTGCCGACAGCACCCGCGCACCGAATTCCGCCGTCACCGGGTCGGCCCCGTGGCCCAGACCGCCGAGTTCCAGGTACGGCACGTCCTGGATCCAGTCGTCGGCGTCCCGCATCGCCCACACCCGGGCGGTGGTGTGCAGTTGGGAGGCGTTCTCGACGCGCATGCCGGGGCTGCCGGCCACCGCGATGTCGGCCACCCGCTCCGGCAGGGTGTGCGCGGCGACCCCGCACACCACGGAGCCGTAGCTGTGGCAGAACAGCGAGACCGGAGCGATCCCGGGCAGCCCGCGCACCAGCGCGTCCAGCCGCACCGCGCCGTCCTCGGCGCGCATCGCCGTGGCCGCGTCCATGCCGAGCCCGCGGGGGGCGGTGTAGTCGGCCCAGGCGATCACGGCCGTACGGGTCGTGGGGTCGGTGTCGCGCTCCGCCGCGTACAGGGACTTCGCCATGCCGACGGGGGCCGAGTACGTGCGGTTCGTGCGCTGGAAGGTGAGCAGGTCGGTGTCGACGCCGGGGACGACGACCGAGATCCGCTCGGCCCTGCGCAGGTCGCCGAAGACCTCGGCGACCCGGCCGGAGCCCGACGGGTCGAAGGCGAGGATGTGCCGGCCCGGGCGCATCAGCGCCTCGAAGCGGTCCATCCGGAGTGCCGCCTGCCGCTGGCCCGAGGCGGTGAGGCGGTTGTCGTGCACGCGTTCGAGTTCGACCTTGCGGGCCTGCCCCAGCGCGATGCGGTTGGCGCGGTAGCGCAGTTGGACGGGTGCGCCGTTCATGTTGCCGACCGCGAGCGGATAGCGGCGGGCGAGACTCGCGCGCTGCCCCGCGGTGAGGGAGGCGAAGAACCGGGTCAGCCGTGCGGGCGCCGCCTCCGGGTCCGGCAGCCGGTGGCCGGCTATCCGGCCGTGCTCCCACGCGCTGAGCGATGCCTGGAGCGGAGCGGGGTGGCGCTGATGGCGCAGCGCCGTCCAGCCCGTGGTCGCCAGCATCACGAAAACGACGGCGAGCGCGAGCAGCATGCGCCAGACGTTCAGTTGCGGGGAGGTGTCGAAGGAAGTCACTGAAAGGACACACTAGGAGAACGGGAGAGTCTCGCGTGACCCAAGTGATCGGGATCACGTTTCGTTGTGCCGCTTCAGGGATCAATCCGTACGCCAGTTCCCCGCGAGCGCCGGTCCCACATGGTCCAGGCAGGTCGTCATCAGGTCCCGCATGGCCGCCGCGCTGAAATCGTCCCCGGCGGACCAGAGCCGCTCCGCCACCCGGATCACCCCGCCGAACGCGGCCAGCAGGATCCTCGGCCGGGGGTCGGCGTCCACGTCGAGCCCCTCGCGCTCGGCGATGATGCGCGCCAGCTCCTCCTCCAGCTCCGTCGCTCGCCGCAGATGGGCGGCGAGCAGGGCGGGCGTCGACTCGATGACCCGGTAGACGCGCATGTGCAGTTCCAGGGGGACGAGCTGTTCGACGGCCTCGTTGATGCCGTCCCAGCTGTCCAGCACGGCCCGGCGCAGCGCCTCCAGCGGCGCCTCGTCCGGCGGGCGTTCGCGTACGGCCTCGACGACGTGGGACTCCGCGAGCCGGGGGACGAAGAACGCCACCTCCTCCTTGCTCGCGAAGTAGCGGAAGAAGGTGCGCTGCGAGACGTCGACGGCCGCGGCGATGTCGTCGACGGTCGTCCCCTCGTATCCGCGCGTGGCGATCAGCTCCAGCGCGGCCCGGACCAGTGCGTCCCGTGTGCGCTGCTTCTTGCGCTCCCGCAGACCCGGCCGCGGCAGCGCGCCCACGGCGGTCCCGACCGTCTCCATTGCTCCTCCTCTAACTGTTTCCCCAGTTCAGGCTATACGCGAGTGTCCTGTCAGTGACTGACTGGTGAATTGGTTTGTCAACTGTCAGTGGCTGACATTAGTGTCGAACGTATGACTAGTCAGACCACCATCGACAAGACGGGGCCGGGGGACGGCACGCCGGGCGCCCCGTCGGACGGGACCCCGGGCAAGGGGCTGCGCGGGCACCCCTGGTTCACCCTCATCACCGTCGCCGTGGGCGTCATGATGGTGGCCCTCGACGGCACCATCGTGGCCATCGCGAACCCGGCCATCGGCAAGGACCTGGGTGCCACCTGGACCGATCTCCAATGGATCACCAACGCCTACTTCCTCGCCCTCGCGGTCTCCCTGATCACCGCGGGCAAGCTCGGTGACCGGTTCGGGCACCGGCAGACCTTCCTCATCGGCGTGGCGGGCTTCGCCGCCTCGTCGGCGGCCATCGGCCTGTCCGACGGCATCACGATGGTCATCGTCTTCCGTGTCTTCCAGGGTCTGTTCGGCGCCCTGCTGATGCCGGCCGCGCTCGGTCTGCTGCGGGCCACCTTCCCGGCCGAGAAGCTCAACATGGCCATCGGCATCTGGGGCATGGTCATCGGCGCCTCCACCGCGGGCGGCCCGATCCTCGGCGGTGTCCTCGTCGAGCACGTCAACTGGCAGTCGGTGTTCTTCATCAACGTGCCGGTCGGCGTCCTCGCCGTCGCGCTCGGCGCGTGGATCCTGCTCGACCACCGCGCGGAGAACGCCCCGCGCTCCTTCGACCTGCTCGGCATAGCCCTGCTGTCCGGTGCGATGTTCTGCCTCGTCTGGGCCCTGATCAAGGCGCCCGAGTGGGGCTGGGGCGACGTCCAGACCTGGTCGTTCATCGTCGGCTCGTTCGTCGGCTTCGGGGCCTTCGCCTTCTGGGAGACCAAGGTCAAGGAACCGCTGATCCCGCTGGCGCTGTTCCGCTCCGTACCGCTGTCCGCGGGTGTCGTGCTGATGGTCCTGATGGCCATCGCCTTCATGGGCGGCCTGTTCTTCGTCACCTTCTACCTGCAGAACGTGCACGGCATGAGCCCGATCGACGCCGGTCTGCACCTGCTGCCGCTCACCGGCATGATGATCGTCGGATCGCCGCTGGCCGGAGTGATGATCACCAAGGTCGGCCCACGCATCCCGCTCGCCGGGGGCATGGCCCTCACCGCGCTCGCCATGTACGGCATGTCCACGCTGGAGACGGACACCGGCAGCGTTGCGATGTCGCTCTGGTTCGCCCTGCTGGGCCTCGGCCTCGCGCCGGTCATGGTCGGCGCCACCGAGGTCATCGTGGGCAACGCGCCGCTCGAGCTGTCCGGCGTCGCCGGTGGTCTCCAGCAGGCCGCCATGCAGATCGGCGGCAGCCTCGGTACGGCCGTGCTGGGCGCGGTGATGGCCTCCAAGGTCGACAACGACCTCGTCGGCAACTGGGCGGACGCGGGGCTGCCGAAGCTCACCCCGGAGCAGCTGGCACAGGCCGAGCCGCTGGTCCAGCAGGGCATCGCCCCCGTGGCCGAGGGCACCCCGGCACAGATTGCCGCGAAGATCACCGACGTCGCCCACGACACCTTCATCTCCGGGATGAGCCTGGCGTCCCTGGTCGCCGCCGGAGTCGCCGTCGTGGCGGTGCTGGTCGCCTTCCTCACCAAGCGCGGTGAGAACGCGGAGGCGGGCGCGGGCGTCGGCCACATCTGAATTCACCGCGGAAGCGGGGGTACCCGTCATGTCAACGAACCCTTCAGGGAGTTGATGATGGCGAGCTTCGGACACGGAACGCGCAGGAACCCCCGCACACGTGGCCGGACGTGGTCACGGTCCGGGCCGGACCGCGCGACGCTCGGGATCATCGGAACCATCTGCGCGGTCGCCGGTTTCTTCGTGCTGGGGATCATCCTCGGCCCGGTGGCGATCGTCTGCGGCTGGCTCGCCATGGGCCGCAGCTGGACGGGTTCCCGTTCGGTGCCGGCCCTGGTCGCCCTCGTCCTGGGCGCCATCGACACGCTCCTGGCCATCATCTTCCTGGCCGGAGCGACCACGTCGGGCTATTCGATGTTCTGACGCAGCACCACATGGTTGAGCCCCCGGCAAGCCGCCGGGGGCTCAACCATGTCACCCCGCGGCTGCGGGCGGTCGTGCCGCTGGGGCGGCACAGGTGGGCGCAGCGGCACTCCCGCGCCACGCGCTCCTCGCGCCACGCGCTCCTCGCGGCGCGAGCCCCGTACGACCGCGCACCCGCGCAGCCCCCGGCCGTGCCCCGCGGAGCGTTACGCGTCGCCTCCCGCCACCCCGGGGTCGGCCGCGGCCACGTCCAGCAACTGATACCGATCGATCGCCTGCTTCAGCACCGACCGGTCCACATGCCCCTCCCGCGCCAGCTCCGTCAGCACCGCCACCACGATCGACTGCGCGTCGATGTGGAAGAACCGCCGCGCCGCCCCCCGCGTGTCCGCGAACCCGAACCCGTCCGCGCCCAGCGACTGGTACGTCCCCGGCACCCACCGCGCGATCTGGTCCGGCACCGACCGCATCCAGTCGGACACCGCCACCACCGGCCCCTGCGCCGCCGCGAGCTTCCGCGTCACGTACGGCGTGCGCTGCTCCTCCTCCGGGTGCAGCAGGTTGTGCCGCTCGCAGTCCACCGCCTCGCGCCGCAGCTCGTTCCAGGAGGTCGCCGACCAGACGTCGGCCTTGACGTTCCATTCCTCCGCGAGGATCTTCTGCGCCTCGATCGCCCACGGCAGCGCGACCCCGGACGCCAGGATCTGTGCCGGGAGCGAGCCCGCCGTGCCTTCGCTGAAGCGGTAGAGGCCCTTGACGATGCCCTCCGCGTCGACGTTCTCGGGCTCGGCGGGGTGCTGGATCGGCTCGTTGTACACCGTCAGGTAGTAGAAGACGTCCTCGCCGTGCGGGTGTTCCTCGTCGGAGCCGTACATCCGGCGCAGTCCGTCCTGCACGATGTGCGCGATCTCGAACCCGAACGCCGGGTCGTACGCGACGCACGCCGGATTCGTGGACGCCAGCAACTGCGAGTGGCCGTCCGCGTGCTGGAGACCCTCACCGGTCAGCGTCGTACGCCCCGCGGTCGCACCCAGGACGAAACCGCGCGCCATCTGGTCGCCCATCTGCCAGAACTGGTCACCGGTGCGCTGGAAACCGAACATCGAGTAGAAGACGTACACCGGGATGAGCGGCTCGCCGTGCGTGGCGTACGCCGATCCCGCCGCGATCAGCGAGGCCGTGCAGCCGGCCTCGGAGATGCCGTCGTGCAGCATCTGCCCGTTCGGCGCCTCTTTGTAGGCGAGCAGCAGTTCCCGGTCCACCGACTCGTACTGCTGGCCGAGCGGGTTGTAGATCTTCGCGCTCGGGAAGAACGAGTCCATGCCGAACGTACGGTACTCGTCCGGCGCGATCAGTACGAACCGCTTGCCGATCTCCTTGTCCCGCATGAGGTCCTTGAGGAGCCGGACGAAGGCCATGGTCGTCGCGATGGACTGCTGGCCGGAGCCCTTCTTCACGGTCGCGTACGTCTTGTCCTCGGGCAGCCGCAGCGGCTTCGACCGCACCACCCGCGTCGGCACGTACCCGCCGAGCGACTTGCGGCGGTCGTGCATGTACTGCATCTCCTCCGTGTCCGGCCCCGGGTGGTAGTAGGGCGGCGGACCGGACTCGAGCTCCTGGTCGGAGATCGGCAGGTGCAGCCGGTCCCGGAAGTGCTTGAGGTCGGTGACCGTCAGCTTCTTCATCTGGTGCGTGGCGTTGCGGCCCTCGAAGTTCGGGCCCAGCGTCCAGCCCTTGACCGTCTTCGCGAGGATCACCGTCGGCTGGCCCTTGTGCTCGACCGCCGCCTTGTACGCCGCGTAGATCTTGCGGTGGTCGTGACCGCCGCGCCCCAGGTGCAGGACCTGGTCGTCGGTCATGCCCTCGACCATCGCGCGCAGCCGGTGGTCGTCGCCGAAGAAGTGGTCGCGGATGTACGCGCCCGACTCGGTGGCGTACGTCTGGAACTGGCCGTCCGGTGTGGTGTTCATCCGGTCGACCAGGATCCCGTCCCGGTCCTGCGCCAGCAGCGGGTCCCAGGTGCGGTCCCAGATCAGCTTGATCACGTTCCAGCCGGCGCCCCGGAAGACCGACTCCAGCTCCTGGATGATCTTTCCGTTGCCGCGCACCGGGCCGTCGAGCCGCTGCAGGTTGCAGTTGACGACGAAGGTCAGGTTGTCCAGGCCCTCACGGGCGGCGAGGGTGAGCTGGCCCAGCGACTCCGGCTCGTCCATCTCGCCGTCACCGAGGAACGCCCACACGCGCGAGCGCGAGGTGTCCGCGATGCCGCGCGCGTGCATGTAGCGGTTCATCCGCGCCTGGTAGATCGCGCCGATCGGGCCGAGGCCCATCGACACGGTCGGGAACTCCCAGAAGTCCGGCATCAGCCGCGGGTGCGGATACGACGACAGGGTGTACGGCGCCTTCGACTTCTCCTGGCGGAAGCCGTCCAGGTGCCGCTCGCTCAGCCGGTCCAGCAGGTACGCGCGGGCGTAGATGCCGGGGGAGGCGTGTCCCTGGAAGAAGACCTGGTCGCCGCCGTCGCCCTCGTCCTTGCCGCGGAAGAAGTGGTTGAAGCCCACGTCGTACAGCGACGCGGAGGAGGCGAAGGTGGCGATGTGGCCGCCGACCCCGATGCCCGGACGCTGCGCGCGGGAGACCATCACCGCGGCGTTCCAGCGGGTGGCGTTGAGGATCTTGCGCTCGATCTCCTCGTTGCCCGGGAAGAACGGCTCGGCGCGGGTCGGGATCGTGTTGACGTAGTCCGTGCTGCGCATCTCGGGCACGGCCACGCGCTTCTCGCGGGCACGCTCGATGAGCCGCAGCATCAGGTAGCGGGCCCGCTCCCGGCCGCGCTCGTCGACCGCGGCGTCGAGGGAGTCGAGCCACTCCTGGGTTTCCTCGGGATCGAAGTCAGGAACCTGACTCGGAAGGCCGCCAATGATGATCGGGTTGCGATCGGATGCGGAAGCCACGCTGTTCCTTACCTGTCAGAGGGCCGTGAGACGGGCCGTTGTTTTTCGCCGGTACGGCCCGGATTGCGCCGCTCCCCATGGTCCACCTCGGGGCCGTCGGCGTCATCTCTACCGGGAGGTAATCCGGAGCCGGGACCAGTACGGTGTTCATGGGGCTCGTCCATTCGAGTCTTCGTACACGTAGACGGTTCCCAAAGGGCCAAACGGGGCACAAAGGTGTGGTGTGCGTCACTTCAGGCCATGATGGTGTGCCTGGAGTTGCGGTGACCCGGCCAGGATCGTCACCGTTTCGGCGGTCTGTACGGCCGGGTACTTGCGCGATCCGTCCCGCCCGTGTGGACTACGGCCAATGCTTCGCGCACGCGCGTGGCTGAGTTATTCCCAAGACATGATCAGGAGGCAACCCGTGAGCGCGACCGCGGACCACGCGGAGGAGCGGACGAACCCTGCCGCCAGGCTGGGGTTCCAGCCCGGGCAGGTGGTCCAGGAGATCGGCTACGACGACGACGTCGACCAGGAGCTCCGCGAGGCCATTGAGGGCGTCATCGAGAGCGACCTCGTCGATGAGGACTACGACGACGTGGCTGACGCCGTTGTGCTGTGGTTCCGCGACGACGACGGCGACCTGACGGATGCGCTGGTGGATGCCACCACGTACATCGAAGAGGGCGGCGCGATCCTGCTTCTCACGCCGAAGACAGGCCGTTCGGGCTATGTGGAGCCGAGCGACATCTCGGAGGCGGCCACCACGGCGGGCCTGACGGCGGCCAAGAGCGTCAGTGTGGGCAAGGACTGGAGCGGCAGCCGGCTGGCGACGCCGAAGGCGGCCAAGTCCAAGCGGTGAACCACCCCCGGACGGGCCGGTCGCGTCACGCGTCGGCCCGTCCGTCGGCCTGTCGTACTCCCTGCGTAGGGTGGTCGGAGCGAACCACCCCGAAGGGATGAACACGACGATGGCGATCCAGGTCGGCGACAAGGCCCCCGACTTCGAACTCAAGGACAACCACGGGGCGACCGTGAAGCTGTCCGACTTCCACGGGCGGAAGAACGTGGTGGTGCTCTTCTACCCGTTCGCCTTCACCGGCGTGTGCACCGGTGAGCTGTGCGAGGTCCGTGACCGGCTGCCGCAGTTCTCCGACCGCGACACCCAGGTGCTCGCCGTCTCCAACGACTCCATCCACACCCTGCGCGTCTTCGCCGAGCAGGAGGACCTGGAGTACCCCCTGCTCAGCGACTTCTGGCCGCACGGCAACGTCTCGCGCGCGTACGGCGTCTTCGACGAGGACAAGGGGTGCGCGGTGCGCGGGACGTTCATCATCGACAAGGAGGGCGTCGTGCGCTGGACCGTCGTCAACGCCCTGCCGGACGCCCGTGACCTGAACGAGTACGTCAAGGCGCTCGACACCCTGTAGCCACGTCAAAGCGCTCGACACCCGTGGACCCGGCCCGACACCCTGTGGTTCTTCGACCGTGGGGCCTGCGGCGACCGGGAACCCGTCACTAGGATCGAATCGTTGATCCGACATCCGACGCACTACGGGGCACCCCGCCCCAGGACACCAATGGAGGACTCGTGGGAGTCAGCCTCAGCAAGGGCGGCAACGTATCGCTGACCAAGGAGGCGCCGGGCCTGACCGCGGTCATCGTCGGTCTGGGGTGGGACATCCGCACCACGACCGGTACCGACTTCGACCTCGACGCCAGCGCCCTGCTGCTGAACAGCGGCGGCAAGGTCGCCAGTGACGCGCACTTCATCTTCTTCAACAACCTGAAGAGCCCGGACGGCTCGGTCGAGCACACCGGTGACAACCTCACCGGTGAGGGCGAGGGCGACGACGAGCAGATCAAGATCAACCTCGCCGGGGTCCCCGCCGACATCGAGAAGATCGTCTTCCCGGTCTCCATCTACGACGCCGAGAACCGCCAGCAGTCCTTCGGCCAGGTGCGCAACGCGTTCATCCGCGTCGTCAACCAGGCCGGCGAGGCAGAGATCGCCCGTTACGACCTGAGCGAGGACGCCTCCACCGAGACCGCCATGGTCTTCGGTGAGCTGTACCGGCACGGCGCGGAGTGGAAGTTCCGCGCCATCGGCCAGGGCTACGCCTCGGGCCTGCGCGGCATCGCGCAGGACTTCGGTGTGAACGTCTGAGAGGCCCACAGGGCGGCCACGCCCGAGCCCGGCCGCCTTCCGCGGCCACACCGCCCGGCGCCGCACGGTTTACGTGCGGCGCCGGACGTGCAGGACCACCTGAGAAACATCACCACCCGGGGAGGGACCAGCATCATGGGCGTCACGCTTGCCAAAGGGGGCAACGTCTCCCTGTCCAAGGCCGCACCCAACCTCACGCAGGTCATGATCGGGCTCGGCTGGGACGCGCGCTCCACCACCGGAGCCGACTTCGACCTCGACGCCAGCGCGCTGATGTGCAGCGGCGGCCGGGTCATGGGGGACGAGTGGTTCGTCTTCTACAACCAGCTCAAGAGCCCGGACGGCTCGGTGGAGCACACCGGTGACAACCTCACCGGTGAGGGCGACGGGGACGACGAGTCCCTGCTGGTCGACCTCCCCAAGGTGCCGGCTCAGTGCGACAAGATCGTCTTTCCGGTCTCCATCCACATGGCCGACGAGCGCGGCCAGACCTTCGGCCAGGTCAGCAATGCCTTCATCCGCGTGGTGAACCAGGCGGACGGCCAGGAACTCGCCCGCTACGACCTGAGCGAGGACGCGTCCACCGAAACCGCGATGATCTTCGGCGAGCTCTACCGCTACCAGGGCGAATGGAAGTTCCGTGCGGTGGGACAGGGGTACGCGTCGGGGTTGCGGGGCATCGCTCTAGACTTCGGAGTCAACGTTTCGTAAAGCCGATCACGGCAGCGGGGGAGACCCGTTAACACACCTGGGGTAGCCAGTGGTTCTGAAAACCTTCGGCTGGTCGTTCGCGGTCACCGCGCTCGGCCTGGTCGCAGCGATCCTCTTCGGGGGGTGGACCGCCTTCGGAATCGTGGCGATCCTCTCGATCCTCGAGATCTCGCTGTCCTTCGACAACGCGGTGGTCAACGCCGGCATCCTGAAGAAGATGAATGCCTTCTGGCAGAAGATCTTCCTCACCATCGGCATTCTGATCGCCGTCTTCGGCATGCGGCTGGTCTTCCCCGTCGTGATCGTCGCCGTCAGCGCCCAGCTCGGCCCGATCGAGGCGGTCGATCTCGCGCTCAGCGACAAGGACCGTTACCAGGAACTCGTCACCGACGCCCACCCGGCGATCGCCGCGTTCGGTGGCATGTTCCTGCTGATGATCTTCCTGGACTTCATCTTCGAGGACCGGGACATCAAGTGGCTGGCCTGGCTGGAACGCCCGCTGGCCAAGCTCGGCAAGGTCGACATGCTGTCGGTCTGCATCGCCCTGGTCATCCTGCTGATCTCCGCCATGACCTTCGCCACCCACGCCCACCAGCACGGCGGCACCCACGTCGACAAGGCCGAGACGGTCCTGCTCGCCGGCATCGCGGGCCTGATCACCTACATGATCGTGGGCGGCCTGTCCGGCTACTTCGAGGACAAGCTCGAAGAGGAGGAGGAACACGAACACGAGGAGGAGGAGAAGGCCGCGCGCTCCGGCAAGCCCCGCACGGTGGTGGCCATGGCCGGCAAGGCCGCGTTCTTCATGTTCCTCTACCTGGAGGTCCTGGACGCCTCCTTCTCCTTCGACGGCGTCATCGGCGCCTTCGCCATCACCAACGACATCGTCCTGATGGCCCTCGGCCTGGGCATCGGCGCCATGTACGTCCGGTCCCTGACCGTCTACCTGGTCCGCCAGGGCACCCTCGACGAGTACGTCTACCTGGAGCACGGCGCGCACTACGCCATCGGCGCCCTGGCGCTGATCCTGCTCGTCACCATCCAGTACGAGATCCCCGAACTCATCACCGGCTCCATCGGCGTCATCCTGATCGGCGCCTCCTTCTGGTCATCCGTCCGCCGCAACAAGCGGCTCGCGGAAGCCGAGGGGAACGCCGACGACAAGACCGAGGTCCCCTCCGGGGTGTGACAGCCCTCCGGGTGAGGAACGCTCTCGACGGGGCGGCCACCGAGGACCACTCCTCGGGGCCGCCCCGTCGGCCGCCCGGGAGTCCCGGCGGCCCGAGCGGGGTTCGGCGACTGGACTTGGGGCGGGAATGGGTTTCCTGGACGGACTGTGGCGTGGCCGTGAGAGCGCCTTCGACTCGGGCAGCGCGGCCAGCAACGCCATCGAGCTGACCAAACGGCACGGTCAGGTGTCCCTGACCAAACAGGGAGCGGCCACCGGCCATCTGCGGATCAACCTGAGCTGGCGGATGCGCACCTCCGACTTCGGCGGCCCCCAGCGGGAGAGCCTGCTGCGCCACCCCCTCAAGGCGCTCAAGCCCCCGGAGGTCGTCGGCCACAGCCAGTCCATGGTCAACGTCGACCTCGACCTGGGCTGCCTGTACGAGCTCCAGGACGGCACCAAGGGCGTGGTCCAGCCCCTCGGCGGCCTCCTCGGCGACGTCAACGCCGCGCCGTACGTCAAGCTCAGCGGCGACGACCGGTTCGGGTCCGGCTCGGGCGAGACCATGTACGTCAACCTGGACCACCGCGAGAACATCAAACGCCTGCTGGTCTTCGCCTACATCTACGACCAGACGCCCGCGTTCGACCGGACGCACGCCATGGTCACGCTCTACCCCAGCAACGGCCCGCGGATCGAGATCGGCCTCGACGAACGCCACCCCCAGGCCCGCTCCTGCGCGGTGGTGATGATCGAGAACGTCAAGAACGAGATCATCGTCCGCCGCGAGGTGAAGTTCGTGTACGGATTCCAGGCGGAGCTGGACCGGCTGTACGGGTGGGGGCTCCAGTGGGGGAGGGGCTTCAAGACGAAGGCCGATCGCTGAGAAGCCCTTGATCGCGCAGGCGTCGGCCCGTCAGCGCCCGATGAACTGCGGACCCTGCGGCGGAAGCCGGAAGTCCGGGTCGGGTGAGGCGGCGGCCGGCGGCGGGAAACCGTACCCGCCCGGCGCCCCCGCGGCGGCCGTGGCGGGCGCCGGCGGGTATCCGTAGGCGGGCTGACTGGTCGGCTGGGGATAGCCGTAGGCCGGCTGCGTGGCCGCGGGCTGCTGCGGCGGATAGCCGTACGCGGGCTGCGCGGGCACCCCCGCCGGCTGCTCGGGCGGCAGCGGCCGGGACACCTCGGGCACCGGCGGGGCGAGCGGTGCCTGCGGCTGCGTCAGGGCCTCGGAGGAGGTCCGGTCGAAGGCCGGTACGTGCGCCGTCGGAGGCGGAAGCTGGGTGACGTCGGAGGCGTCGGGCTCCTGCGCGGTCTCCGACTCGTCCACCGAGATGCCGAAGTCGGTCGCCAGACCCTTCAGACCGTTCGAATAGCCCTCGCCGAGCGCCCGGAACTTCCAGCCCTCACCGCGCCGGTACAGCTCACCGCAGATCAGCGCGGTCTCCTCGCCGGTCTCCGGCTTGATGTCGAAGTACGCCAGCGCGTCCCCGTCGGCGGCCTGCGCGTCGTACAGCAGGATGCGCAGGTCCCGTACGCGGTCGAAGGCGACGCCGTCCGCCGATGCGACGAGCAGAATCCGGCCGACACCGGACTCGACACCGGCGAGATCCGTCTGGATCGTGTCGGTCAGGCCCTCGGCGACGCGCTTCTTGCCGAGCCGCCACACCTGCCCGGCAGGATGCCGTGGCTGGTTGTAGAAGACGAAGTCCTCGTCGGAGCGCACACGACCGTCGGGGCCGAGGAGCAGCGCGGAGGCGTCGATGTCCGGCACCCCCTGCCCGGGCGACCAGCGCAGCACGGCACGTACCGTGGTGGCCTCGAGAGGGACGTTCGACCCCTTGAGCATCGCGTGCGTCATGCGGTCATCCTGCCTTCTCCGTCCTGGTCACGACAACGCGGGGTTGGGGTCGACACGGCGGGGTTACCTGAAGTTCACGACCCGGGGGAACCGCCGACATGGATCCCTACGTACTATTACCGGCCACCTTCCGACATTCCATGGATTCCATGGATTCCATAGATTCCAGAGAGGCCACGGGGGAGTTCAATGCGTCATTTCGGGCACCTTGCCCCTGCGGTGCGGAAACGTCTCTTCTACCGGGAGCCCGGCGAGTTCACGCCGGATTCCCCGGCCCGGCTGCTCTCCGCGGCCCTCGGCGCCACGCTCTACAGCCCCGCGACCCGGCCCCGGCTCGCCGACGACGTCGTCAAGCAGGGCGGCAACGGTGTGGTCTCCATGGTGCTGTGCCTGGAGGACTCCATCAACGACGCCGACGTACCCGCCGGTGAGGAGAACCTCGTACGGCAGTTCACGGACCTGGCCGGGCGGCCCGGGGCGGATCTGCCGCTGCTGTTCATCCGGGTCCGCACCCCCGAACAGATCCCCGACCTCGTCCGCCGCCTCGGCCCCTCCGTCGCGCTGCTGTCCGGATTCGTACTGCCGAAGTTCACCGCGGAACGCGGCCTGCCGTTCCTGGAGGCGCTGGCCACCGCCGAGGCCGAAAGCGGCCACCGGCTCTTCGCCATGCCCGTGCTGGAGTCGCCCGAGCTGCTCTACCGCGAATCCCGCGTCGAGACCCTCGAAGGCATCTTCCGCGCCGTCGACAAGTACCGCGACCGCGTGCTCGCACTGCGCCTCGGCGTGACCGACTTCTGCTCCTCCTACGGGCTGCGCAGGGGCCCCGACATGACGGCGTACGACATCCAGGTCGTCGCCTCCGTGATCTCCGACGTGGTGAACATGCTGGCCCGGGCCGACGGCACCGGATTCACCGTGACGGGGCCGGTCTGGGAGTACTTCCGGGTCCAGGAACGCATGTTCAAGCCACTCCTGCGGCAGAGCCCCTTCCACGAGGTGCAGGCCGTGGCACTGCGCGAGAAGCTGATCGAACACGCCATGGACGGCCTGCTGCGCGAGATCTCCCTCGACCGGGCCAACGGCCTGCTGGGCAAGACCTGCATCCACCCCTCGCACGTACTCCCCGTGCACGCGCTGTCCGTCGTCAGCCACGAGGAGTTCAGCGACGCCCAGGACATCCTGCGGCCGGAACGCGGCGGCGGGGGTGTACTCAGGTCGGCCTACACGAACAAGATGAACGAGGTGAAACCCCACCGCGCCTGGGCCGAGCGGACCCTGCTGCGCGCCGAGGTCTTCGGCGTCACCAACGAGGACATCGGCTTCGTGGAACTGCTCGCGGCGGGCCTGGCCGAGTGACCGGGACGGAGAAGACTGTGAACGAGGGGATGCGCCGGCCGGCGCGTCGCGGAACCCGGGCCGGCGAGGACATATGGTCCGGCAGCTGGGTCACGGAGCGGCTCGGCGTCGAGCTGGCCGGGGACGAGAGCCTGCCCGGGCTGCTGGGTCTGGCACTGCGCCGCAATCCCAAACGGGCCCACCTGCTGGTCTCCAACGTCCTCGGCAAACACGTCCCCCAGTCCCCGTCCGTCGTGTACGGCCACGGCGTCACGCTCGGCCGCCGGGTGCGCGAGCTGCTGGGTGACTCGGCGGAGGACGCGGTCGTCCTGGGTTATGCGGAGACCGCGACCGGCCTCGGCCACTCCGTCGCCGACGGCCTGGGCGTCGCCCCCTATCTGCACTCCACCCGCCGCCCGGTCGTGGGAACCGCCACGGCCGGCGGCTTCGAGGAATCCCACTCCCACGCCACGTCCCACCTGCTGCTCCCGGAGGACCCGTCCCTGCTGGCCGGGGACGGCCCGCTGGTCCTGGTCGACGACGAGTTCTCCACGGGGAACACGGTGTTGAACACCGTTCGGGATCTTCATGCGCGGTATCCGCGGAGGCGGTATGTCGTGGTCGCCCTCGTCGACATGCGGTCGCCCGCCGACACCGGCCGCCTGGACGAGTTCGCCCGCGAGATCGGGGCACGCATCGACCTGGTGACGACCGCGTCGGGCACGGTGCGGCTGCCTGACGGCGTCCTTGAGAAGGGGCGGGAGCTGGTGGCGCAGTACGAGGGTGCCACGAAGGGTGACCGGTCGTCTGCGGCTGCGTCGGGGCTGGTCGCGCAGTTCCCCGCGCCCCTCGAGGGAGATGCCCGTACCCCGAGCCTGGAAGCCGGTGCTCGGGCCCACCCTCCGGGGGCGCGGGACGTAGTCGAATCTGCGGCTGCCGCCGCGTGGGCGCGACCAGCCACATCCGGCCCGCACCCGGCCGGCGAGCCCGGCCGCGCCGCGCGAGTGGACCTGCGCTGGCCGGACGGCCTCCCCGACGGCGGCCGCCACGGCTTCACCCCCGCACACCGAGCCCGCCTCGAACACGCACTCCCCGGCATGGCCGCCCGCCTCGCGAAGGCACTCCCCGCCAGGACGCACCGCGTCCTCGTCCTCGGCTTCGAGGAACTGATGTACACCCCGCTGCGCCTGGCAGGCGAGCTGGAGCGGACCATCCGCGCCGACGTACGCTTCTCCACCACCACCCGCTCGCCCGTCCTCGCCGTCGACGACCCCGGCTACGCGATACGCACCCGCCTGGTCTTCCCCGCCCACGACGACCCCGCCGACGGCCCCGGCGAGCGCTACGCCTACAACGTCGCCGGCGGCGGCTTCGACACCGTCGTCGCCGTCGTCGACTCGGCCGCCGACACCCCCGCACTGCACGCGCCCGGCGGCCTGCTCGCCCGGCTCGCCGCGCACACCCCGCAGGTCCTCCTCGCGGTCGTACCGTCCTACGTACCCGCACCCCAGGACGCCCCCAAGGACGCCCGACCGGACGCCCCCGAAAGGCCCGCCACCATGCTGCCCGAGCCCCTCAGAGGCCCCGCCTTCTCCTCGTACGCGCCCGAGGAGGTCGGCTGGCTGCTCCAGGACCTCTCGGACGTGACGCTGGAGGCGCCGACCGAGGAGCGCGAGGAGGCCATCCAGAGCGGCGGCGCCCACTACGCGGAGTCGCTGCCCGTGGAGTACCAGCCGAGCGAGCAGTACCAGGAACTGTTCCACGCGGCCCTGGACGAGTCGGCGGCCCGTCTGGCCCACGCGGTGGGCGTGGTCACCGAGACCGTGCTCGCCGAGCGGTCCCCCCGGCCGGTACTCGTCTCCCTGGCCCGTGCGGGCACTCCCGTGGGCATCCTGATGCGCCGCTGGGCGCAGTACCGCCACCAACTCGACCTCCCTCACTACGCTGTTTCGATCGTCCGCGGCCGGGGCATCGACGCCAACGCGCTGCGCTGGCTGGCCGCCCACCACGACCCCCGGGACGTGGTCTTCGTCGACGGCTGGACCGGCAAGGGCGCCATCACCCGCGAACTCGCCCAGGCAATCGAGGAATTCGAGAAGACCGAGGGCGTCACCGGCTTCGACCCGGAGATCGCGGTCCTGGCCGACCCCGGCTCCTGCGTCCGCACCTACGGCACCCGCGAGGACTATCTGATCCCCTCCGCCTGCCTCAACTCCACGGTGTCCGGCCTGATCTCACGCACCGTGCTCCGCGCCGACCTGGTCGGCCCGCACGACTTCCACGGCGCCAAGTTCTACCGCGAACTCGCCGGCGCGGACCTCTCGGTGGCCTTCCTGGACGCCGTCTCCGCCCGCTTCCCGGAGGTCACCGACGCCGCCTGCGCCCAGGCCAAGGAACTCCTCTCCACCGACCGCACCCCCACCTGGGAGGGCTGGGCGGCGGTCGAACGCATCAGCGAGGAGTACGGCATCCACGACGTGAACCTCGTCAAGCCCGGCGTCGGCGAGACCACCCGGGTGCTGCTGCGCCGGGTGCCCTGGAAGGTGCTCGCCCGGGCCGGAGCCGGCAGCGACCTCGACCATGTACGCCTCCTCGCTCAGCAGCGGGGCGTCCCCGTCGAAGAGGTCGACGGACTCCCCTACACCTGCGTCGGACTGATCCACCCCCGCTACACCCGTGGCGCCACCGGCGCCGACGGCAAGGCGGTGACCCGGTGATGCCCGTCATCGTCGCCAGCGACCTCGACCGCACACTCATCTACTCCGCCGCCGCCCTCGCCCTGACCATGCCGGACGCACGGGCACCCCGGCTGCTGTGCGTGGAGGTCCACGAGAGCAAGCCCCTGTCCTATATGACGGAGACGGCGGCCCGGCTCCTCACCGACCTCGGCGACGAGGCCGTGTTCGTCCCCACGACGACCCGCACCCGCAAGCAGTACCAGCGCATCAACCTCCCCGGCCCGCCGCCGGCCTACGCGATCTGCGCCAACGGCGGACACCTCCTCGTCGACGGCGTGTCCGACCAGGACTGGCACACCCGGGTGCTCGCCCGGCTGGCCGACGAGTGCGCCCCGCTGTCCGAGGTCCAGGAACATCTGCTGCGGACCGCCGACCCGGTCTGGGTGCGCAAGCACCGGGTCGCCGAGGACCTCTTCGCCTACCTCGTCGTCGAGCGGGAACTGCTGCGCGAGGAGTGGGTGAAGGAACTCGGGGAGTGGGCGGAGAACCGCGGCTGGACCGTGTCCCTCCAGGGGCGCAAGATCTACGCCGTGCCCAAGCCCCTCACCAAGAGCGCGGCCGTGCACGAGGTCGCCCGTCGTACCGGAGCCGATCTCACCCTCGCCGCCGGCGACTCCCTCCTCGACGCCGACCTGCTCCTCGCCGCCGACCAGGGCTGGCGCCCCGGTCACGGTGAACTCGCCGACGACGACTGGACGGCCCCCGCGATCAGGGCCCTCCCCGAGCGGGGCGTCCTGGCCGGCGAGCGCATCCTTCGCGAATTCCTGCAGACGGTGCGCTCACCTCGGTGAGGCCGTGCGGCCGGGAGGCCGTGCGGCCGGGGCGTCAGCGGTGGCGTCGCAGGCTCATCGTGTCGGCGGAGTCGTACCCGTGGGCGGGTGCGTCCCCGCCGGCGTGCTCGGCGCCGGTGGCCGGGTGCGACGGGCGTATGTGATCCGTGCCCGCTCGCCCGTCCCGCCGCCGGCGGCCGTCGCCCGAGCGCAGCAGCCGCAGGACCACGAACGCCACCAGGGCCAGCGCGGCCACGCCGAGGACCACCTTCGAGTACGCCGACACGATGGTCGACACCTGCTCCCAGTTGTCCCCCAGCGCATACCCCGCGAGCACGAACGCGGTGTTCCAGATCGCGCTGCCCAGCGTGGTCAGCCCCAGGAACAGCGGCAGTCGCATGCGCTCCACACCGGCCGGCACCGATATGAAACTGCGGAAGAGCGGGATCATCCGGCCGAAGAACACCGCCTTCGTTCCGTGCCGCAGGAACCACGCCTCCGTCTTCTCGATGTCCGCGACCTTCACCAGCGGCAGCCGCTCCGCTATCGCCACCGTCCGGTCCCGGCCGAGCAGCGCGCCCACTCCGTACAGCGCGAGCGCGCCGACCACCGAGCCGGCGGTCGTCCACAGCAGCACGGCGAGCAGCCCCATCCGCCCACTGCTCGCGGCGAACCCCGCCAGCGGCAGGATCACCTCGCTGGGGATGGGAGGGAAGAGGTTCTCCAGCGCGATGGCGAGGCCGGCCCCGGGAGCGCCCATGGCGTCCATGAGGTCGTTGACCCACTGCGGTCCGGCACTCCCGTCCGCGGCCGCTGTGATCGTGTGCGCTGCGATGGCTGTCATGCCTGCCACGCTAGAGAACCGGAGCTGAAGGGAGGCTGAGGAAAGCCGCACGATGCCCTGCGGTACTCCACAGCCGCAATTGCGGTTTTCCGCAGTGTGCCCCCATGCCGCGTCCGACTAGCCTCGCGATCATGCGAGACATGGTGCGGCGCGTGACGCGGTGCGCGGTGGGGCTGATGTGGGGCGCCGCCGCGGCCGTCGTCGAGCTGCTCTACACCGTCCTGGCCGGCCTGCCCCTCCTGCTCGTCGTGGCCTGGCCGCGCGGCCGACGCGCCGTGCTCCGACCGGTCCTCGCGGGCGCGCGAGGACTGACGGAGCTGAACCGCACCCGGCTGCGGACCTGGCTGAGGGCGCACACCTCATCCGCGTACGAGGACACGCAGGCCCTGGGGTACCTGGCCTGTCGCTGGACCCTGGGCGTACTGGGCGCGGTGGTGATGCTCTCGGTGGCGATCGGCCTCGGGTACGGCACGTCGTGGATGTACCTCTGGCTGCTGGTCGACGAGATACGCACCCCCGGAGCGGTCGCCCTCACCTCCCTCGGAGGGCTCTTCCTCCTCTTCCTCGCCGTCCAGGGGATAGTCGGCGTGGCCGAACTGGAGGGGAAGCTGGCCCGCCGCCTGCTCGGCCCCCGCCACCAGGACGCGCTGGAGCGGCGCATCGCCGAGCTGTCCGCGAGCCGCGCGGCCGTGGTCGACGCGGTGAACGACGAGCGGCGGCGCATCGAGCGGGACCTGCACGACGGAGTGCAGCAGCGCCTGGTCGCGCTCGGCATGCTGCTCGGCCGCGCCCTGCGCAGCGAGGACCCGGCCCGCACGGACCGGCTGCTGCGCCAGGCACACCAGGAGAGCCGGCACGCCCTGGACGACCTGCGCGAGGTGGCGTGGCGGATCTACCCCACCACCCTGGACGAGGCGGGGCTGCGGGCGGCGCTGGAGACGGTCGCCGAGCGGGCCTCCGTCCCGGTACGGGTGGAGTACGGGCTCACCGGGGAGCCCGAGCGGGCGGTGGGGACCGTCGTCTACTTCGTCGTCTGCGAGGCCGTCACCAACGCGGTGAAGCACGCGAAGCCGACCCGGATAGTGGTCGAGGTCGGATCGAGGGAAGGAGCGTTGTACGTGAGTGTCGAGGACGACGGCCGGGGCGGGGCGAACGCCACGGGCAGCGGACTGTTCGGGTTGGCCCGGCGCGTCGCCGCACTCGACGGGCGGCTCGAGGTGCGCAGTCCGCCGGGCGGGCCGACCCTGGTGACCGCGGAGCTGCCATGCGCCTGATCCTGGCCGAGGACTCCACCCTGCTCAGAGAGGGCCTGGTACGGCTGCTGGCGGAGGAGGGACATCAGGTGCTGGCCGCCGTCGGCAACGCGGAACTGCTGCTGCGGGCGGTCGCGGAGGACCCGCCGGACGTGGTGGTGGCCGATGTGCGCATGCCGCCCACGCACACCGACGAGGGGCTGCGCGCGGCCCTGGAGATACGCCGGCGCTGGCCGTCCGTGGGGGTGCTGGTGCTCTCGCAGTACGTGGAGAAGCGGTATGCGACCGAGTTGCTGACCGGTGAGTCGGAAGGGGTCGGCTACCTGCTCAAGGACCGTGTCGTCCAGGTCGACGAGTTCCTGGACGCCCTGGAGCGGGTGGCGCAGGGACGCGCCGCCTTCGACCCGGAGGTCGTGCGGCAGCTGCTCGGCCGCACGACGCACACCGACCCGCTCGCCCGCCTCACCGCGCGGGAGCAGGCGGTGCTGGCAGAGATGGCGCAGGGGCACACCAACGCCGCCATCGCGCGTCGGCTGCACATCTCGCAGAGCGCGGTGGAGAAACACACCAACGCGATCTTCGACAAGCTCGGACTGACGGGGGGCGAGGGCTATTCGCGCAGGGTGCTGGCGGTACTGCGCTACCTCGGCAGCTGATGCTGCGCTGTCTCGGCAGCTGATGTGCGGCTGACGTCCGGTGCCGTGTCCCCCGGGCGGGGGTCAGCCGCAGCAGCCGCCACCGCAGCAGCCGCCACCGCCGCCACCCGCGGACGGAGCGGGGGCCGCGGCGGAGGCGGTGCCGCCCACCGCGACCGTGGAGAGGAGCTTGACCGTGTCGTCGTGACCCGCGGGGCAGGCCGCGGGCGCGGAGGACTCCGCCATGGGGCGGCTCAGTTCGAAGGTGTCGCCGCAGGTCCGGCAGCGGTACTCGTAGCGAGGCATGGGCACAGGTTAACCGGATCGGCCCGCGCCGGGACGGTCAGTGGGCGGCGCCGCCGCGTTCCTCCCGGATCAGGGCCACCACACGGCCCACCGTCGCCCGTACCTCCTCCGTCTCCGTCAGGAAGTGCCAGTAGTCGGGATGGCGGCCCTCCAGTCCGGCGACGGCCCGCTCCAGACGGGCCACGGAGTCGTCCAGGGGGCGGGCGTGGCGCGGGTCGGGTGTGTTGCGGCCGGCCATGGCCAGACGCTGGGCGTCCCGGATGGCGAACCGGGTGCGTTCGATCTCCTGCCCGGGGTCCTTCTGCACGGCGTTCAGCCGCCGCAGCCGGTCGCCGGCGGCCGACACCGCCTCGTCGGTCGTGTTCAGCAGCGCCCGTGCGGTCGACAGCAGAGCGGTCGCGTCCGCCCAGCGCTGCTCCTCGCGGGCCGCCCGGGCCTCGGCGAGTCTCGCCTCCGCCCGGCCCACGTTCTCCGAGGCGACGTCGGGGACGTGCTGCAGGTCCTGCCAGCAGGCGGCGGTGAAGCGGCGGCGCAGTTCGCTGAGGACCGGTTCGACCTGTTCGGAGCGGGTGGTGAGGGCCTGGGCGCGGGTGCGCAGGGAGACCAGCCGGTGGTCGATCTCGGCGGCCCGTTCCGGCAGCCGGTCGGCTTCGACGCGGACCGCCTCGGCCTCGCGCGTGACCCGCTCGGCCCGCTCCAGGGTCCCCGGCACGCCGTGCTGCCCCGCGCCCTGGTTCAGCTTGGTCAGTTCCGGGGAGAGCGCGGCGAGCCGGGCGGCGAGGTCGTCGGCGCTCAGGCCCGATCCGCGTGCGGTGTCGAGGGCGTTCGAGGCGGCGAGCAGCGCCTGCCGGGCGCGTTCGACGGCGGGCGCGAGCCGGGCGAGCTGGGTCTCGGCCTTGCCGAGAAGGGAACCGAGCCCGTCGGTGAACCGGTCCAGCTCCTGTTTGACCCGGCCGAGCTCGTCCTTGGCGGCGGTCAGCCGGTCGCGGGCCTGGGCGGCGGCCGAGGCCTCCAGGTCGTCGCGGTCCAAGTCATGGGCGTCGACGGCGCTGATGTACCGGTGGCTGGCCTCGTCGATGCGCCGGCCGAGCGCCTCGAAGTCGGCGACGGCCCGGCGGGCGGCGGGGGAGTCGTCGACCGCGGTGATCGTCTCGATGGAGATCCGCAGGTCGCGCTGGGCGGTGTCGAGTTCGTAGAAGGCGGCGGCCGCCGCGTCCTTGGCGGCCTGCGCCTCGGCCCGCTGGTTCTCGGCCCGTCCGCCGAACCAGCGCCGCGTCCCGCCCCCGGCGAACGCGGCGGGCAGCACCAGCGCCGCGACCAGCGGCATTCCCACGAGCGCGAGCGCGTCCCGCAGCGCGCCGCGGGCCCGGCGGGCACCCGGCCGCGGAGAGAGAGGAGGCACGGCACGACGCACGCGAGGCACGCGCGGCTCCGACGGCGAGTACGGCTGCGCTGGTGTCGCCGTCACATCCCTCTCCCGTACTGTCGTTCGCCCTGCCCGATGTCATTCTCCCACCGGTGAAGGACGAAGACACGGGTCGGTCAGTTCACCGTGCGGACGGTGAGTTTGCCGTCGCCGGTGCGCGCGGTCACCACATGGGAGCTGGAGTCGTCGCGGGACACGGACACGTCCTCGGCGCCGTCACCGGTCCCGGTGTCCACGCGGTAGGAGGCCCGCGGCAGGTCGATCGTCAGGGAACCGTCGCCGCTGCGGGAGTCCACCAGGTCGGGTACGGCGGCCAGTTCGAGGTGGACCGAGCCGTCACCGCTGTGGGTGCGCACCGTACGGGAGGAGACCTCCGCGCGCACGGACCCGTCACCGGTGCGCAGTTCCAGCGGCCCGGTGGAGTCCGTGACACGGACCGAACCGTCCGTCGTGCGGATGCTCAGCGCGTCGCGGAAGCCCCGCGCCCGTACGCTGCCGTCCTTCTCCTCGACCTTGACGGAGACGCCGCGGGGCACCTCGATGCGGTGCTTGGTGGAGCAGTCGGCGACGAGCCCGGAGCACTTCTCCCGCAGCACCAGCCGGTCGCCGTCCATGGACCAGGTGACCTCCGGGTCCGTGCCGATGGCGACGGTGCCCTGGAACCAGCGGGTGACCCCGACCTTGCCCGAGGGGTTCTCGTCCGAGGCGACGATCTCGAGGGCGGAGTCGTCGGAGTCGATGGTGAGGGTCCTGCCGGGCAGGTCGAAGGACCGGTGGTCGGGATCGTCGTCGTCGGCGGCCGAGGCCCCGCAGGCGCTCACACCCGCGACGATCACCACGGTGGACCCGGCGAGGGCGAGGACGCGTGTCCACGCGGCACGGCGGTCGGAGGCGGGGCCGGTGATCCGGGCGGTACGGGTGGTGGTACGGGTCATGACGGTCTCCCCCTGGGACGGACGGTGGCGCTCACCGGCGGTGTCCGGGCGCTCTTCGACCGTACGGACGGGGAACCCGCGGGGGGATCCGGGCGGCTGGCGGATCAGGGGTGGGGATATCCCCCGGTGACCGCCGGTGGGGGTGTGCCGGTCCGTGCCCCGGCCATGTAGGCTGTCGACTCGACCTGGGCGCACGGCCCGGGCCCCGGGTGCGTAGCTCAGGGGTAGAGCGCCTGCCTTACAAGCAGGATGTCGGCGGTTCGAAACCGTCCGCGCCCACCGGGACACAGGGCCTCCGGAGTTGCTCCGGGGGTCCTTGTCGTCGTGCCTCCCCGGTCCTTTCGCCCGTCCTCTACGAGGACTCCTCCGTCTTCTCGCGGGTGTGCTTGAGCCGGGAGCGGGCGTGCATGCGGTCGGCGCCGGTGAGTTCGGCCCAGTAGCGGTGGGTGCTGACGAACACCGCGAGCTCGTGCTCCCGCTGCCGGAGCTTCTCCACCTCGGCCTGTTCGTCGGCGGTCCAGCCGGGTGAGGCGGGGCGCTCGATCTTGCGCCAGCCGTTGTCGTCGCTGAAGCCGTCGAGGGGCTCGACCGACCAGGGGAGCCGCTTCAGCAGGGCGGACAACTCGCCCTGGACCTGTTGCAGTTCCTCCTGACCGGCGAGGAGGTCACTCGGAAAATCGTAGGTCGCAGCCACGGCCCAATGATACGCCTGTTCGATTTTGGGTGGCGAATTGCCGAGAGGGCGCGTCAGACTGGGGGCATGTGCCGGAGTATCAAGACCCTGCGTCCGCCCGTGCAGCCGGAGGAGGCCACGGAAGAGGAGATCCGGGCTGCCGCCCTGCAGTACGTGAGGAAGGTGTCCGGGTTCCGGGCGCCGGCCGCTCATAATCGCGAGGTGTTCGAACGGGCGGTGGAGGCGGTTGCCTTGGCGACGGCCGAGCTGCTGGACGGGCTGGAGGTGCGTGGGGGCGCGGCGCGGCGGGCGGCGGGGTAGGGACGCCGGTGCCGGTGTGTCGGTACCGGTGCCGGGGCTGGGCGGGGGGTGTTGCGCGGCCCGGCGTTTGCGGGGTGCCTCCCCCACTCTCGGCTCCGCTCGAGCGGGAGGTACCCCCATCGCCCACCCTCCCCACTCTCGGCTCCGCTCGAGCGGGGGACCCCCATCGCCCTGGGGGTACCTCCCAGGCCCTCAAGGCGCTGGGGGAGGCACGACTGCCCGCAGCCGGGAGTGGTGCGACTGCCCGCAGTTGGGGGTGGCGCGACTGCCCGCAGTTGGGGGTGCCGGCTCAATGGTGTGAGTGTCCGTGGCCGGGGTGGTTCATGAAGGGCGTGGGTGGCGGCGCATCAGGTAGCCCGCGCCTGCGCCCGCTGCGAACAGTGCGCCCACCGATACCGCCGTGGCCAGCCAGGTCGCGCCCAGCCAGTGGGCGCCGAAGTAGCCGAGGGCCACGCTGTACGCGGCCCAGGACAGCCCGGCCAGGGCGGACCAGGGGAGGAAGTCGCGGGCGCGGTGGCGTGCGGCGCCGGCGCCGAGGGAGACCACCGAGCGTCCGGCCGGGGCGAAGCGGGCGAGGACGACCAGCGCGCCGCCGCCCCGGGCGAGCGCCGCGCCGAGACGTTCCTGCGCGCTCTTCAGCCGCCGCGAACGGGCGATCGCCCTGTCCAGCCGGGCGCCGCCGCGCCAGGCGAGGCGGTAGGCCACCAGGTCGCCCAGGACGGAGGCGGTGGCGGCGCACAGCGTCAGCACCAGGATGTCGGGAACGTCGGTCGCCGTGCCCGCGGCCGCCGCCGTGGCCGCGGTGATCACCAGTACTCCGCTCGGCAGGACCGGGAGGAACACGTCGAGCAGGACCGAGAGGGCCACCACCGCATAGATCCACGGGCTGCCGACCAGCGACCCCAGACTCTCCACCCGAACTCCCCGTGGCTCCCCCGCAGGCCGCGCCGTGCCGCGCTGACGCGGGGAGCGGCAGGAGTGGCAGGAGTGGCCGATGACAGCCATACAGCGTACGCCCGGCGAGTGACAGAAAGGTCACGGGGGGTTCGCGCGTGCGGTGCCCGGCGTTCCTCTTCCCTTTCCCCGCGCAAAGGGGAAGGGTGCCCTCCCCGTCGTACGAGGGAGGGCACCCGTGAGGCTCGTGCGGCCCCGTGGGGCTCGTGCGGCCCCGTGGGGCTCGTGCGGCCCCGTGGGGAGGACGGTCAGGCCGTCACCGGGGTCCGCTCCGTCTCCCGTTCGCCGTTCGCCGACGAGTCCTTGGTGAACAGGCGGTCCAGGCCGAGGGCTCCGGAGCCGGTGAAGACCAGCAGGAGCATGGCCCAGCAGTACATGGCCGCGCTCTCGCCGCTGTTCTCTATCGGCCACAGGGCCTGGGGCTGGTGGACCTTGAAGTACGCGTAGGCCATCGCGCCGGACGAGACGAACGCGGCGGCGCGGGTGCCGAGGCCGAGCAGGACCAGGGTGCCGCCGACGAGTTCGATCAGGGCCGCGTACCAGCCGGGCCAGGTGCCGGTCTCGACGGTGCCGCCGCTGCCGTCCGCGCCGCCGAACAGGCCGAGCAGGTCCACGGCGCCGTGGCAGGCGAAGAGCAGGCCGATGACGATGCGGAACATGCCCAGGGCATATGGCTGGGCGCTGTTGAGGCGTCCGGTCATGTGGGGGGTCTCCTTCGGTCAGGCCGGCCCCCGGGTGGGGCCGGTCCGGGGGACGGAACCGAGTCGACTCCCCACGTTAGGTGTCCCTAACTCATACTTGCAAGTTCAACATTTAGCCCTCGGGTTTGCCCTGATTCGGCTGTTCGGGCGCCAGCTCCCGCCGGTCAATACGGCGTCCGCCCCGCCGTCATGACCATCGGCGTGACCGAATCCACACCACGGTTCACAGGCGGCTCACAGGTTTCGGATCTCACCGGCTCAGCCGGGTCTCCGTCACGCTCCTGAGACGCGTCCCGGTCTCCTCCTGCTGCGCGTGTTCGAGGCGCAGCACCGCCGAACGCCCCTCGGTCGTCAGCGTCATGAGCTGGTTGCCGAACCAGGGCCCGCCCGTCTTGCGCCAGGTGACCGGCGGCGGGGCGAGCCGGCCGTGCCGCGCGAACAGGCGGCCGAGGAGCCGGGCGGCCCCGCCCCAGCCCACGCGGAAGCCGATCCTCATCGACAGCGGAATGGAGTTGTGGACCGGCGAGCAGGTCAGCTGCACCACCCGGGAGTCAGGACCGGTGCCGTCCGGCCAGCTCGGCTCGGCGACATAGGCGTGGTGGACGTCCCCGGAGAGCACGCACACCGTCGCCGGCGCCTCCGGCCCCGTACCGGTCTCGGCGATCAGCTCCGCCAGCTCGCCGAACGACTCCGGGAAGGCCGCCCAGTGCTCCAGGTCCGCCGCGCGCCGCAGCTTCTCCCCGAGCCGCGCCCAGCGGGTGCCCTTGTCGCCCCGGCACAGCGCGGAACTCCACGCCTCGACGTCGTGCACCAGGTGGGGCAGCAGCCAGGGCAGGGACGTGCCGATGAGCAGGTGGTCGTAGGAACCGCGCTCGTCCAGGGTCTGTTCGCGCAGCCAGTCGGCCTCGGCCGCGTCGAGCATGGAGCGCCGGCCCTCCTCCAGGACGCGGGCCGCGCGGCTGTCCACCATCACCAGGCGCACCCGGCCGAAGTCGCGCCGGTAGCTCCAGCGCACGGTGGCCGCGTCCGCCTCGGCCCGGGAGGCGAAGGCGCGCAGCGCGTCGGTGCCGTCGTCGGCCGCCCGGACGGACGCGTACAGCGGGTCGGCCTCCAGCTCGGCGGGGGAGAGGTTGCCCAGGTGCTGGTACACCCAGTACGACATCAGGCCGCTGAGCACCCGTTTGTGCCACCACGACGTGGCACGCATGTCGGCGACCCAGGAGGCGGAGGTGTTCCAGTCGTCGATCACGTCGTGGTCGTCGAAGATCATGCAGGTGGGCACGGTGGACAGCAGCCAGCGCACCTGCGGGTCGAGCCAGGACTCGTAGTAGAGGTGGGTGTACTCCTCGTAGTCCGCGACCTGACCGCCCGGGGGGTCGTCCAGGTCGCGGCGGGTGGCGAGCCACTCGCGGGTGGCGTCGGAGGTCTCGTCGGCGTACACCTGGTCGCCGAGGAGCAGCAGGACGTCGGGGCGTTCGCCGTCCGGATCGGCGGCGATGCGTTTCGCCAGGGCGTCCAGGGCGTCCGGGCCCACCGGGTCGGGCTCCCCGGTGGGAGGCGAGGCCCAGCGGCAGGAGCCGAACGCGACGCGCACCCGGCCGTCCGGGCCCGGGGTGGGGATGACGGACGGCGGGAGCGACGGGAAGGGGTCCTCGGCCGGCGGCCACACCCGGGTGTCGTCCAGGAAGACCTCGTACGGGGTGGCCGTCCCCGGTGTGAGACCGGTGACGTGGACGAGCGCGTAATGGTGGTCCGCGATGCGGAAGGTGCCGGCCGTCCCGCCGGTCCCGTCCGCGCAGCGCACCTCGACGGTGCCCGGATGGTGGGTCTCGACCCAGATGGTGGCGGACGAGCCGTCGATGTACCTCAGCAGTGGTCCGAGCCGCAGTCCGGCCATGGTGACCCCTTCCTCCGTCGCCCCGTACGGTACGCAGCGACGGAGGCCGCCGGGGAGATTTGCGCACCCGGCAATTCGTCTCAGCAGCTCGCGAGGTGGTTCTGCAGGGCGGTCTTCTCGGCGGAGTCGACCGACAGGTCGTAGTAGTACTTCACCTGGACCCAGGCGCGGACGTAGGTGCAGCGGTAGGCCGTGCGGGACGGCATCCAGGTGGCGGGGTCCTGGTCGCCCTTGGACTGGTTGACGTTGTCCGTGACGGCGAGGAGCTGCGGGCGGGTCAGGTCGTTGGCGAAGGACTGGCGCCGGGAGGTGGTCCAGGCGCTCGCGCCGGAGTCCCAGGCCTCGGCGAGCGGGACGAGGTGGTCGATGTCGACGTCGGAGGCGGCGGACCAGGTGGCGCCGTCGTACGGGGAGTACCAGCTGCCGCTGGTGGCGGCGCAGGAGGAGTCGGTGACGACGCCCGAGCCGTCGCGCTTGAGGACGGTCTCGCGGGTGTTGCAGGTGCCGGACTGGGTGATCCAGTGCGGGAAGAGGTCGCGGTCGTAGCCGGTGCGGTTCTCGGTGCGGACGTCGAGGGTGGCGAGGTAGCCGCGGGCGGTGGCGGCGCTGACCGGGGTGGGGAGGGCGGCGGAGGCGTTCGGCCCGTTGAACAGGCCGACGGAGGCTATGAGTCCGGTGAACGCCGCGACTATGCTGAGCCGTCGACGCGCGTAGAACTTCGACATGCGAACTCCCTTGTGGGGTGGGGTCGTTGGCGTGCGGGCAGGGGAATGCTCGCCGCGCCGTGTTGCCGGGAGGGGTGGATCCGGTAAGAAGGTAGTGACGTGTTCATGACACGTCTATGGTTCGGGTGTGAAGTTTCCGCGTACGACGGCCGGCGCGGACCTCGCGTACCATGGACGGCGCAGAAGGGGAGTAGCTCTTCGCCGGACCGTCGACATACTGCTCAGCTCGCCTGAGCCGGCGCCCGGAGGCGGGCCTCGTGACGCGAGGCCGGCCAGCGAGACCTTCGGCAAGCAGTGCACGCCCGTGCCGTACGGCGCGGGTGCCACGTGTGCTGCCGTGCCGAGGTGTCCCGTGGAATCGCACAGCACTCTCGGTGGGGCAGTCCCGACCGATTGAGGAACCGTTGATCAGCCTGACCGTGACGGCCGTCGTCTTCGGCGTCGTCTTCCTCGCCGAACTGCCGGACAAGACCGCGCTCGCCGGCCTCGTCCTCGGCACCCGCTACCGCGCCTCCTACGTCTTCGCCGGTGTCGCCGCCGCCTTCGCGCTGCACGTCGCGCTCGCGGTGGCGGCCGGAAGCGTGCTCACGCTGCTGCCGCAGCAGATCGTGCACGCGATCACGGGTGTGCTCTTCCTGGGCGGCGCGGCGGTGCTGCTGATGAAGAAGGACGAGGACGAGGAGGAGGTCCGCAAGCCGGAGAACCAGTCCTTCTGGAAGGTCTCCGGGGCCGGGTTCATGCTGATCCTGGTCGCCGAGTTCGGCGATCTGACGCAGATCATGACGGCCAACCTCGCCGCCCGCTACGACGACCCGCTCTCCGTCGGCCTGGGCGCGGTGCTCGCGCTGTGGGCGGTCGCCGGGCTCGGCATCGTCGGTGGAAAGGCGCTGATGAAGCGGGTGCCGCTGAAGCTGATCACGCAGATCGCGGCGCTGCTGATGCTGGGTCTGGGCGTGTGGAGCCTGTGGGAGGCGATCGCCGGGTGACGCCCGGCCGCGCGGGCCCCCGCGGTGACGGCGGGCCGAAGCGTCGGTGAACGGTCGGCGAAGGAGGTGGCGGGATGCCGGGTTTGTTTTGTACCGTGGATGAACAAAGTGGCTCCCGCTCGTTTCCCCTGACCGGCGGGCGGGGTCACTCTGTTCCCCGGGCCACCCCGTCCGAAACCCCCTCCGCCGCGTCTTGGAGCTGCCGATGACGGCCACCGCCGTACTCACCGCCCGCGCCCTCCTGCTGGACATGGACGGCACCCTCGTCAACTCCGACGCCTCCGTCGAACGCGTCTGGCGGCGCTGGGCCGACCGGAACGGGCTCGACGGCGACGAGGTCATGAAGGTCGTGCACGGGCGCCAGGGATACGCCTCGATGGCCCTGCTGCTGCCCGGCCGTCCGATGGAACAGAACCACGCCGACAACGCCCGCATGCTCGCCGAGGAGACCGCGGACACCGAGGGCGTCGTCGAGGTGCCGGGCGCCCGCGCGTTCCTCGCCTCCCTGAAGGGGCTGCCGCACGCGCTCGTGACCTCCGCCGACGTCGCCCTGTCGACGGCGCGGATGGCCGCCGCCGGCCTTGAGCAGCCCGGCGTGCGGGTGACGGCGGAGTCCGTCGGCGCGAGCAAGCCCGACCCCGAGGGCTTCCTGAAGGGCGCGGCGGAACTGGGCGTCGACCCGGCCGACTGCGTGGTCTTCGAGGACTCCGGCGCGGGTATCGCCGCAGGCCGCGCGGCCGGGATGCGGGTCGTGGGCATCGGCCCCCGGGCCGGCTTCCACGCCCCGGACGCACTCGTACGCGACCTGACCCGGGTACGGGTGGAGGCGGCGGCCGACGGCACGATCCGGTTGCACATCACGGAGTAGCCCCTCACCAAGGCCGCGCCCTTACGGCTCGGGCTTCCGGCGCGAGGCGCGTCCGGGGGCGGCCCGTACCCGACCGACCCACCCGACGTGCCGCGGTCGCGATACGGCCCGGGACACGGGCGCCTGCGACTCGCGCGGGTTCCGTCCGTAGTGGCTTCCGAGGTTTGGTGAAGCCTCTTCCGGTCGCCACGGGCGTCGTGCGGTCCGGTGTGTGGTGCTGGGCCGGTTGTGGCCCCCGCGGGCTTCGTCCGTAGTGGCTTCCGGGATTTGGTGAAGCCTCTTCCGGTCGCCGCGGACGTCGTGCGGTCCGGTGTGCGGCCCCGCGCGGGTCCGGGGTCACGGCTCCTGGGTCTCCGTCTCCAGGCGGGTCCGGGTTTCCGGGCCGTAGACGCTCAGTTCGGACTGGAGGCCCCGGGACCACTGGTAGTTGCGCAGGGCTTCCTCCACGCGGCGGTTGAACTGGCCGTTGGCCTCGTCGTTGTAGAGGTACAGCTGGCGCAGGCGCTGCTGGAGTTCCGTGACCTCCGCGCCCCGGTCGCCGCGGCGCAGTACCGGGCCGGTGCTGCCGCCTTCGGCCTCCTCCGTGTCCTCGGCGGAGTCGGTCGGTGCCGTGGTCGTCGGGGCCGAGGACGGTTCGGCGGACTCCGACGGGCTCGCCGACGTGGTGGACGCCGACGGTGACGGCGAGGCCGACGCGCTCGCGCTCGCCGACGGGGAGGCCGACGGGGAGGCGGACGACGACGGCGCGGCGGAGGACGCGCCGGCCGACGGCTCCGCGGAGGGCGAGGAGGACGACGGGTCCGGGACGCTCGCCCTGACCTCCTCCGGCGCCGCGCCGTCCCGGGACGGCGTCTCGTAGGAGAACACTCCGCTCGCCCACCCCGCCGCCCCCACCACGGCGACCACGGCCCCGGCGACCGCGAACAGCGTCCCGCGCCGCCGCCGGCGCGGCGGTGCCTCGTCGGCGTGCGCCGGTCCGGGCGCGGCGGGGACGGCCGCGAGGGGCCGCGTGGTGTCGAACAGGTGCAGGTCGGTGGCGTTCGGCCGGGCCGTCCCGGGCGCCAGCGGCGTCGGCAGGACGGACGTCGGGTCCGCCGCGCCGGGCGCCGCCTCCGCCGGGACGGCGCGCAGGGTCATGGTCTCGTCGGCCGCCCCCGAGGCGCCGGGCTCCTCCGCGGACGGAGCGGGCGCCCCCGCCGCACCGGCGGCCTCCGCGGGCCCGTCCGGCGTACTCCGCCCGGCCCCGTCGTCCAGCTCGACGTACGGCCGTATGCGCAGCGGATCGAAGTCCTCCGCGGCTGCGGCCTCCGCCGTACGGGCGTCGCGCAGGGCGTCGGACGCGCGGACGGTGCAGGCGCACGACGGCGTGTTGTCGCTGTTTCTGGGCGCACCGCACTCCGGGCACGGGTTTCCGTTCGGCTGTTCCACGTGTTCATCCCTCCCCTCGCGAACTCCAGAGATTATGCAGATCTTCTTCACAGTCCTGTCCGCGCGCCCCCGGAATGTGGACTTCCGGTAGGACTCGACAGGCCATAACGGGACACACCGATCACGATGGACGGTGGAACCAGTTCTCTGTGGAGGTCTTCATGGCCGGGGACGCGCGCCGTACGACGCCGAAGGTGAGCAACGCGGGGCCCGCACCCGGCGCCGGACCACCGGGCCGTGACGCCGGCGACCGGGAGCACGTGTCCGGGAACGTCGTGGTCTCGATCGGCGCCCTGCTGCTCGGCCTGCTGCTCGCCGCCCTCGACCAGACCATCGTCGCCACCGCGCTGCCCACCATCGTCAGCGAACTGGGCGGCCTGGAGCACCTGTCCTGGGTGGTCACCGCGTATCTGCTGGCCTCCACCGCCGCGACCCCGCTGTGGGGCAAGCTCGGTGACCAGTACGGGCGCAAGAGGCTCTTCCAGACCGCCATCGTGATCTTCCTGGTGGGCTCCGCGCTGTGCGGCGCGGCGCAGGACATGTCCCAGCTGATCGCGTTCCGCGCGCTCCAGGGCCTGGGCGGCGGCGGGCTGATCGTGCTGTCGATGGCGATCGTCGGCGACCTCGTCCCGCCCCGCGAACGCGGCCGCTACCAGGGCATGTTCGGGGCGGTGTTCGGCGCGACGAGCGTCCTCGGGCCCCTGCTCGGCGGACTGTTCACCCAGCACCTGAGCTGGCGCTGGGTGTTCTACATCAACCTGCCCGTCGGGATCGTCGCCCTCGCCGTGATCGCGGCGGTGCTGCACATCCCGCGCCGGCGGACCAAGCACGTCATCGACTACCTCGGCACCTTCCTCATCGCCTCCGTCGCCACCTGCCTGGTGCTGGTCGCCTCCCTCGGCGGCACCACCTGGGAGTGGGCCTCGCCGCAGATCATCGGGCTCGCGGTGCTCGGCGCGCTCCTCGCCGTGGCCTTCGTGGCGGTGGAGCGGCGGGCCGCCGAGCCGGTGCTGCCGCTGAAGCTGTTCCGGGTGCGCACCTTCACGCTCTCCGCCGTGATCAGCTTCATCATCGGCTTCGCCATGTTCGGCGCGATGACCTATCTGCCGACCTTCCTCCAGGTGGTCCAGGGCGTCACCCCCACCATGTCCGGCGTGCACATGCTGCCGATGGTGGCCGGGATGCTGCTGTCCTCCACCGGCTCCGGGCAGATCGTCAGCCGCACCGGCCGCTGGAAGGTCTTCCCCATCGCCGGCACCGCCGTCACCACCCTCGGACTGCTGCTGCTCCACCGGCTCGACGCGCACAGCTCCACCGCCGAGATGAGCGCGTACTTCTTCGTCTTCGGCCTCGGACTCGGCCTGGTGATGCAGGTCCTGGTGCTGATCGTGCAGAACGCCGTCCCCTACGAGGACCTCGGCGTCGCCACCTCCGGCGCGACCTTCTTCCGTTCCATCGGCGCCTCGTTCGGCGTCGCCATCTTCGGCACGATCTTCGCGAGCCGCCTCGGCAGCGAGCTCACCGACGCCTTCCGGGGAACGCGGCTCCCGCCCGGCGTCTCCGCCGACTCCCTGGAGGCCGACCCGCGCGGCATCGCCGCCCTGCCGCCCGCCCTGCGCCCGCCGGCGCTCGACGCGTACGCCACCGCCATAACCGACGTCTTCCTGTACGCCGTACCCATCGCCCTCCTCGGATTCGCGCTGGCCTGGTTCCTCAAGGAGGACCGGCTGCGCGCCTCGGTCACCGCGCCCGACGTCACCGAGACGCTCGCCAGCAACCCCGTGGAGCGGTCCTCGTACGACGAGGTGTGCCGTGCGCTGTCGGTGCTCGGCACCCGCGAGGGACGCCGTGAGATCTACCGGAAGATCACCGACCGCGCGGGCTACGACCTGCTGCCCGCGACGAGCTGGATGCTCCTGCGCATCAGGAAGCACGGCTCGGTGGAACCGGCCAGGCTCGCCGAACGCAGCCCCGTCCCGCTGAACGTCGTCCTCGAAGCCGCCCGCCAGGCCGAGATACGGCATCTCGCCGTGCGCCGGGGCGTCGACATGGTGCTCACCGACGAGGGGCGCCAGGTGACGGAGCGGCTGGCGCGGGCCCGCGAGGAGTCGCTGGCCGAACTGCTCGGCGACTGGTGGGGGCCGGACCGTCCGACCGACCTGGTGCGGCTGGTGCACGAGCTGAACGACGAGCTGTGCGGCTCCCGGAGCGAACGCCCGCACGACGAACGGGCGGTGGCACGGGCCGGCTGAGGCGCCTCCTCAGTCCAGTTCCTCAGCCCAGCTCCTTGGCGAACCAGTGTTCGGCGTACGGGTCGGTGTTGTGCGGCCCGGTCTCCGTGTAGCCGAGCCGGGCGTACAGCGCCCGCGCCTCGACGAGGTCCCCGCGCGTGTCCAGGATCATCCGGGTGGCGCCCGAGGCACGGGCCGCGTCCTCGGCGGCCCGCACCAGCAGCGCCGCCCCGCCCCTGCCCCGCATCCCCTCGTACAGGAACACCCGGGTCAGCTCGGCGGTCGTACCGGCCCGCAGCCGGACGCCCGCGCTGCCGGCCGGCTCGCCCGCGTACCGCGCGACCAGCAGCAGGCCCTTCGGCGGCGCGAGGTCGGCCCCCGACACGGCGGCGATCTCCCGCTCCAGCTCCTCGGGGCCGGTCCGCCGCCCCTCGTGCAGCAGGTACCAGCGGTCGCTGACCTCCGTGTAGTACGCCCGCCACAGCGCGGCGGCGACGGGGGAGTCGTACGGTTCCGGTTCCACGGTCCACACCATGCCCGCATTCTCGCGGCCCGCGAGCGAACAAGCCGTGGCGGACCGTGACGGCCCCGAACTGTTTGTGGGTGAACCTTCGGGCAACCCGGAAGACGAACCGGCTCGCGAGGAGTGCCGGTTGGGCCGATAACCCGGAAGGCATCCATGTCCACTGGCCTGATCATTGCGTTGATCGTGATTGTCGCGGTCGCCGTCGTCGCGGCCGTACTGATTTCGCGCGCCCGCGGCCCGCGGCACGGCGCCGGTCTGAAGCGGCGCTTCGGACCCGAGTACGACCGTGCCGTCGCCCGGCACGACGGGGACACCAAGGCCGCCGAGCGGGAGCTCGCCGAGCGCGTGGAGCGCCACGGCGACCTGCGCGTACGGCCGTTGGAGTCCACCGAGCGGGAGAGGTACGAGGCGCGCTGGACGGCCGTCCAGGAGCGGTTCGTCGACGCGCCGCGGGACGCGGTCGCCGAGGCGGACCGGCTGATCGCCGAACTCGCCGCCGCCCGCGGCTTCCCCGCCGACGGGCACTACGAGGACCAGCTCGCCGCGCTGTCCGTGCACCACGCCCACCATGTCGAGGGCTACCGGCGTGTGCACCGGGTGGCGCAGGCACGCGCGAACGGCGCGCACGACGGTGGTGCGGGCACCGAGGAGATGCGCGAGGCCGTCGTCGAGGCCCGCGCGCTGTTCGAGGAACTGGTGCGGCCGTCCCGGCACGAGGCCGGACGCCACCGCGTCGGCGCGGACGGCGACCGTACGTCCCCGGCCGCCGGCCGCGGCCACCGCACACCGTCGTTGTTCCACCGGCACCAGGCGAAGGAGAGCTGACCGATGACCGACGCGACCCGACGCCCCGGCGACACCCCGCCTGTCGAGGGGCACCGCACCACACCCGACGTCCGGAACGACGCCTCGGCCCCCGATGCCCGGAGCGACACCCCGGACCCGGGCGCCCGCGGCTTCGGCACTCGTGAAGGGGCCGGCCGTACGGCCCCCGGCCCCCTGGGCGAGGCCCCGGCCCCCGGTGCCCGGGGCGGTGCCCCGGACGCGGGCGCACGCGGCTTCGGCAGCCGCGAGGAAGTCGGCCGCACCGCTCCCGGCGCCTGGGGTGACGCCCCTGACACGGGTGACACGGGAGCCCGCGGCAGCGGCTTCGGCACCCGTGAGGAAACCGGCCGCACCGCCCCCGGCGGCGAGAGCCCGCCGGCCGCCGCACACCCGGAGTCCGGCACCACCGCCCCTGCCGGCACCGGTACGCACCACGACGACGACCGGATCTCCGCAGGCACCGGCACCGGTACGCACCACGACGACCGGATCTCCGCAGGCACCGGCACCGGTACGCACCACGACGGTGACCGGACCCCCGTCGCCCGTCTTCTCCGGCTCGACGACACCGACAAGCTCACGGCGCAGTTGCAGCACGCCGTGGCCGGGTTCGTCGACGCGCCGCGGGATGCCGTACAGGAGGCGGACCGCGCACTGGAGGAGCTCACCGCGCGCTTCACGGACGCGGTGACCGAGCGGCGCCGCACCCTGCGGCGGTCCTGGCACACCGACGGCGCCGAAACGAGCGGGGCCGCGGCGGCGACCGACACCGAGCAACTGCGGCTCGCCCTGCGGGACTACCGAGAGCTGGCGGAACGGCTGCTACACGCCTGAGCCGTCCGACCCGCCCGTCGCCGCCCGGCGCTCCCGCCACTGCCGTACGACGTCCTCGACGTCGTACGGCTTCTTGCCCAGCGGGGGGCCGGGCGGCGGCTTGAACATCATGTCGCTGATCTTCGCGTTGATCTCCGTGAGGATCTTCCGCACGATCCGCTCCGAGGGGGCCGCGAGGGCCGCCTCCAGCGCGTCCTCGGCCTCCTTGCGCAGGGCCAGCGTCGGCGGCAGCACCGAGAAGCCCTCACGGGCCATCTTCCGCTTGACCCACCACAGTTCGTCGTAGGTGGTCTCGACCTCGCGGGGGAGCGGCTTGCCCACCCCCGCCAGCTGCTCGAACTCGCCGCGGGCCTCGGCATCACGGATCTGCTTGTCGACCCAGGACTCGAAGTCGACGCCAGGTGGCTTTCGCTCGGTCATGAGGCCATTGTGCCGGACGCCGTGGAGCCGGGCGTTTTATCATTCGGCGGCAGCGGGTCCGGGCCCCTCCGGTCCGCCAGGACGTCTCAGGAGGAGCCCACGTGCTCGAACTCACCATGGCCGCGGTGTCCGCGGCGGAAGCGGGCGCCACGGCCGGCATGCTCATGGCCGACGCGCCCAGCGAGCCGGGCACCGTGCTGCGGGTGGGCCGGGACAAGTCCCTGTGCCGGCTCTCCACGCCGGACGACTGGCTGTTCGTCTCGCGGGTCCACCTGGAGTTCCAGTGCGCGCCGGACGGCACCTGGCAGCTGACCTGGCTGCGCGGCTCCCTGCCCGAGCCGTCCTCCGAGGTGCGGCTGACCGTCGGCGGGTACGAGCACCCGGTCGCCTACGGCGGCACCGTCGCGCTGCCCCGGGGCGGCAGCGGCGAGGTCGTCGTCCAGGACCGCACCGCCCCGCGCAGCGTCAACGTGGGCTTCTACCACGAGGTGTAGGGCACAGGGCTCAGGCCAGCACCCGGGCCAGCGCGAAGCCGTCGTAGTCCTTGGCGCCGACCGTCTGGACCGCCGTACCGCTCAGCCGGGGGTGGCTGCCGATCAGGTCGAGGGCGGCGCGGGTGCCCAGCACGTCCGGGTCGGTGTTGTCCGGGTCGGCCACCCGGCCGCCGCGCACCACGTTGTCGAGGATGATCAGGCTGCCCGTGCTGGTCAGCCTGAGCGCCCACTCCATGTAGTGCGGGTTGTTCACCTTGTCGGCGTCGATGAAGACCACGTCGAACGGCGGCGGGTTCTCGTCGGCCAGCCGGGGCAGCGACTCCAGCGCCGCGCCCACCCGCACCTCGACCTGCTTGTCGAGCCCCGCGCGGGCGATGTTGCGGACGGCGACCTCGGCGTGGCCGGGGTCGTACTCCAGGGAGACCAGCCGCCCGTCGGCGGGGAGGGCGCGGCCCAGCCAGATGGTGCTGTAGCCGCCGAGCGTGCCGATCTCCAGGATGTTCCTGGCCCCCTGCAGCTGGGCGAGGAGCTGGAGCAGCTTGCCCTGCAGGGCCGAGACGGCGATCGGCGGGAGCCCGGCGGCGTCGCTGTCGCGCAGGGCCGCCGCCAGGGCGTCGTCAGGGGCGTCGGGCAGGAGGCGGCCGGTGAAGTAGTCGTCCACCTTCTGCCAGAGCTGCGACTCGCTCATGCACCTGTGCCTTCCGTACGGCTGGTTAGCTAGCCTAACTAGTGCCGCTGACGAAGATACGCCGTGCCCCCGCCGCCCGTCAGGCGTTCTCCCGGTGTGTCCCGGCCGCCCCGGCCTCCAGCGAGGGCGCCGACCCCGGCAGCGGGCGGCCCGCCGACTCGGCCATGCGCCACACCGCGAAACCGCCGATCACGGCCGCCGCCATCATGTAGTAGGCGGGCATCATCATGTTGCCGGTCGCGCCGATCAGGGCCGTGACCACCAGCGGGGTGGTGCCGCCGAACAGGGACACCGAGACGTTGAAGCCGATCGACAGCGAGCCGTAGCGCACCCGGGTCGGGAACAGCGCGGGCAGCGCGGACGGCATGGCGGCGGTGAAGCAGACCAGGAGCAGGCCGAGCGCGCCCATGCCGGCGGCGACCGCGAGCAGACCGCCGTCGCGGATCAGCAGCAGCGCCGGCACGGACAGCACCAGGAACCCGGCGCAGCCGGCCGCGATCACCGGACGGCGGCCGACCCGGTCGGTCAGCGCGCCGGCGAACGGCTGGACGATCATCATCAGCACCATCACGCCGAGCACGACGACCAGGCCGTGCGTGGCGTCGTAGCCCAGCTCGCTGGTGAGGTAGCTCGGCATGTACGACAGCAGCATGTAGTCGGTGACGTTGAAGACCAGCACCAGGCCCACGCACAGCAGCAGCGCACGCCACTGGCCGGTCACCATCTCCCGCAGCGGCACCTTCGGGCGCTCGCTCTCGGCCTTGGCGACCTCGGCCGCGAACGCCGGGGTCTCCTCCAGGCGCATCCGCAGATACAGGCCGACGATGCCCATCGGGCCCGCGATCAGGAACGGGATCCGCCAGCCCCAGGACAGCAGGTCGTCCGACGACAGCAGCGCGGTCATCAGCGTGACCAGGCCCGCGCCGCCGATGTATCCGGCGAGGGTGCCGAACTCCAGCCAGCTGCCGAGGAAGCCGCGCCGCTTGTCGGGGGCGTACTCGGCGATGAAGGTGGACGCGCCGGCGTACTCGCCGCCGGTGGAGAAGCCCTGCACCAGACGGGCCGCCAGCAGCAGGATCGGGGCGCCGACGCCGATCGCGGCGTAGGACGGGATGAGGCCGATGGCGAAGGTGCCGGCCGCCATCATGATCATGGTGAGGGCGAGGACCTTCTGCCGCCCGACGCGGTCGCCGAGCGGGCCGAAGACCATGCCGCCGAGCGGGCGGACCAGGAAGGCCGCGGCGAAGGCGCCGAACGTGGACAGCAGCTGGGCGGTGGGGTTGCCCGAGGGGAAGAAGACCTTGCCCAGCGTGACCGCGATGTAGCTGTAGACACCGAAGTCGAACCATTCCATCGCGTTGCCGAGCGCCGCCGCCTTCACGGCGCGCCGGACGAGCGCGGGGTCGGTGACGGTGGGGGCGGGGGTGTGCGCGGCGCCGGCCTTCTGCGAGGCCTTTCGCGTGGACGGGGGAGCGGTGACCGTGGCGGTGGCCAAAACTTCGCTCGCCTACCTTTCGACGGGAACAGGGACGGGTCCGCGCGGCGGCGCTGTCGGCGGGCCGAAGAAAACGACGATAGGCGCCGTTGGTGCCGTTACGGGCGGTACGGGCTTAGCTGCATAGTGCATCTAAATGGGGGATGTGCAGGCACGCGGCGCCGCCCTCGAGGGCTTCGGCCGACTGTTCGGTGTGACCCTTCTCGCGCCCCTCGCGGGCGACGGTGGCCAATGTGGGCCATCGCCGACCGGGCGGAAGCCGCGGGGCCGTCAGGTGGGGCGGGGGTCGCTTGCGACCCGCCCGGGGGTGCGAACCCTATGCTCGTCACGGAGAGAGATCGCGTGATGACTCATTGTGAGTCGAGCGGGTGGGAGGCCGGCGAGGGTGATGGACGCGGACCGCAGCGGACAAGCGACGGAGCCCTACGGGGCGGCAGCCGCCGGCGGCCCCCGGGCACGGCTGCGCATGGCACGCCTCGGACTCTGGACGCTCGCCGCCGTCCTCGCCGCACGCCAGGTCACCGCCGTTCTCACCACGTCACCCGGGGAACGGCTGACCGCATGGGAGACCTGGGTGGGCCCCGGGGGCGTCCTGCACGTCAGCGGCTCCCTCTACGACTCCACCCGGTTCACCGGCACCCCCTTCGGCGGGCTCGTCCTCGCCCCCCTCACCGGCCCCGCCGAACAGGCCCTCGGCTGGGGCTGGACCTTCGGCACGCTGCTCCTGGTCGTCGCCCTCGGGCTGATCGCCGCCCGCGCCCTGCCCCGGCCGGTCGGCCGCCGCACCGAGATCCTCGCCGGGCCCGTCGCCGTCAGCCTGCTCATGCTGTCCCTGCCGGTGCGCAACACCCTCTGGCTCGGCCAGACCAGCATCATCCCGGTCCTGCTCGTCCTGCTGGGCTGCTTCGTCGCGCGGGGGCAGCGCGTCGGCGGCGTACTGACCGGCGTCGCCGCCGCCCTCCAGCCCGCCCTCCTCCTCCTCACCCCGCTGCTGTGGTTCACCGGCCGCCGCCGGGCCGCCGCCGCCACGGGCGTCACCTTCGCCGCGGCCACCGCGCTCGCCTGGGCCGCGCTGCCGCACGACTCCCACACCTACTGGGTGCACCACCTGGCGGGCACCGGCCTCGGCGGCCCCGCCGACGACCCCGCCAACCAGTCCCTGCACGGCGCCCTGCTCCGCCTCGGCCTCCGGGGCCCACTGGAGACCGGTCTCTTCCTGCTGATCGGCGCCGCGGTCGTGGCCCTCGCCCTGCGCCGCGCGGTGCGCTACGCCCACGACGGCCAGCTCCTGCTCGCGGTCGCCGTCACCGGCTGCGCCGTCATCGCCGTCTCCCCCACCGCGTGGCGGCACCAGCTGCTGTGGGTGCTGCTCACCGTGGTCGGCCGGGTCGGCGGACGCGCCCGCGACCGCCCGGTGTGGCCCGTCGCCGTCATCCTGGTGATGACACTGCCGGCGAAGACGATGCTGCCGAACATGGCGTTCCTGCACCCGCTGCGCGACAACACCGTCCTCCTGGTGGCCCTGGCCGCGGCCACCGCGGCCCCCTTCCTCTCCCGCGGCTCGCCGTACTTCCGCACACCGGTCCCGACCCCGTACGCCCCGCCCGCCCCGGCGCGCTTCGCGTTCGTTCCGCTGCTGCCGTTCCTGCGCCGGGTGCTCATCCGCCCGAACCTCCTGCTCGAGCTCCTGCTGATCCGCGTCACCTACAGCGCGTACGCCCAGGTCCGCCTCGCCGTGACCGGCGGCAGCAACTCGGCGGGCCGCGCCCGCGCCGAGGAACACGGACAGCAGATCCTCGACCTCGAACGCCTGCTCCACATGGACATCGAGTACGCCGTCAACCACGCCGTGGTGAGGATCGGCCGGCTGCGGGAGTTCTTCGACATCTACTACACGTCGTTCCACTTCGTCGTCCCGCTGGCCGTCCTCGGCCTGCTGTACTGGCGCCGCCCCGTCGACTACCGCTGGGCCCGCGCGAGCCTGGGCTTCGCCACCCTCCTCGCCCTGGTCGGCTTCTGGCTCTACCCGCTCGCCCCGCCCCGCCTGATGCCCGGCCTCGGCATCATCGACACGGTCCACGGCGTCCAGGACTTCTCCCGGCCCGACTACGGCACCCTCACCCACCTCACCAACCAGTACGCGGCGATGCCGTCGCTGCACTTCGGCTGGTCCCTGTGGTGCGGAGTGGTGATCGCGGTCATCGCGCCGAAGCCCTGGACGAAGGCCCTCGGCCTCCTCCACCCCCTGTTCACGGCCGCCGCGATCGTCACCACCGGCAACCACTGGATCCTGGACGCGGCCGGCGGCGCGGTCGTCGTCGGCGCCGGCTTCGGACTGACGTACCTGTTCCAGGGCCCGCGCGCCCGTACGGCGGTGGCCGCCGCCGGGATCGGCAGCGGGCCGCCGGTGCCGGAGAAGGACCGTGCTCCGGGCTGATCCGGTGCACGGTCGCGGTGTCAGTGCGCTGTCGTATTCTTCCGGCCACCGCACACCGACCGTGAGGAACAGAAGAGTTGCCTGGCCTGTCTGCTTTTCCGCTGCCCTTTCACGCTTCCCGTTCCATAGCGTTCGCGGCCCCCCGGACGCTGCGGGAACTCGAGATGATCCGGTGCAGCGCACATCTCCGGGAGAAGCCGGGGTGGTCCGACAAGATGAACGATGCCGGCATCGTCGCCAGGTGGACGGAGGAAGCGGTCGCCCAAGGGCTCACCGAGGCGCAGGTCCGCCATGTGCTCGACGAACTCCGGCACTACGCCGCGCTGCGGGACGGACGGACCGGCGCCGAGGTGTCCGCCGTCGACGGGGTGTGGCAGTCGGACACACTGGTCGACGACAAGCTCAGGGCCCGGTTGCGCGAGGCGGTCCGGGTGCTGGAGCAGGTCCCCGAAGCGGAGCGGGACTGGCATCCCGGATCCGGCGGCCAGGTGCTCGATCTGGTCCATCCCTCACTGTTCTGCCTGGTGAGAGAGGTGAGCGGGGCGCCCGAGCGGGCTTGGCTCAACCCGACGAACAGTTACTCGAAGCACGAGTTCTCGGAGAGGTTCCAGTGGCTGCCCACGGACGTCGACGTCAGTGAGGACGGCGATGTCGCCTTCCGGTCGTACGTCAACAACGTCCACCCCGAGCGCCATCGCGACCTCGCCGCCGTCCTGCCGGAGGTGTTCGCGCGCTTCCGCCCGCTGTGGGAGAACGTGCTCACCGATCTGCGCCGTCCGAGGCCCCTGCGGATCGAGGCCGATCCCTACGGCTGGTACGACTCGGAGCCGGAGCACCCGGACAAGTCCTCCTTCAGTGATGACGAGGCCTACGAAGAGGCCATCGAGGCATGGGAGAAGGCCCAGGACGACTGGTGGGAGAACCGCCGCCCGGTCGTCCCGGACGCCCCGGCCTTCACCCCGCCCGAGCCGCCCGACGACTCCGACCGGGTCGACCTGCGCGGCCGCCGTCTCCAGGTCGTCGTCAAGCTCGCCACCATCCACCTCACCCCGGACAAGCCCGAGTACCAGGGCGGCTCCTGGCATGTCGAGGGGATGCTGAACGAGCGGATCGTCTCGACCGGCATCTACTACTGGGACAGCGAGAACATCACCGAGAGCCGGCTGAGCTTCCGGGCGGCGCTCGACGACCCGGACTACGAACAGAACGACGACAACGGCATGCGTGAGGTCTACGGCCTGGAGAACGAGGACGCGCTGAACCAGGTGCTGGGATCGGCGTCGACGCCGGCGGGCCGCTGCCTGGCGTTCCCGAACATCCTGCAGCACCGCGTCGGATCGTTCCGCCTCGCGGACCCCACCCGCCCGGGACACCGCAAGATCCTCGCGTTCTTCCTGGTCGACCCTTCGGAGACGATCGTCTCGACCTCCGACGTGCCGCCGCAGCAGCCGTGGTCCGACACCTCGACCATGACGCTGGAGCAGGCCAAGGAGTACCGCGAACAGCTCATGCACGAGCGCAAGTTCTTCGTCGCCGAACACAACGAGCAGCTCTACGAGCGGGAGTTCTCCCTCTGCGAGCACTGAGGCGCTGATACGGGATGACGAAGGCGGCGGCCCCGGGGATCGTGGGGCCGCCGCCTTCGGTATAGGGGGGTGCGGGGCTGTCAGTACCAGTTGTTGGCCTGCCAGAAGGACCAGGCGTCGCAGGCGCTGCCGTAGCGGTCCTTCATGTAGTCCAGGCCCCACTTGATCTGGGTGGCGGGGTTGGTCTTCCAGTCGGAGCCGGCCGAGGCCATCTTGGAGGCGGGCAGGGCCTGGACCAGGCCGTAGGCGCCGCTGGAGGCGTTGGTGGCGTGGGGGTTCCAGCTGCTCTCGTGCTGGACGATCTTCGAGAAGCACTGGAATTCGGCCGAGTCGCCGATCATCTTCTTCGCGGTCGCCTGGGCCGAGGAGGCGCTCGTCGTGGTCGCGGCCTGGGCGGGCGCGGCGGCGATCAGGGTGCCGCAGGTGGCGGCCGCGAGGGCGGCGCCGGCGAGGGCCTTCTTCGGGGTGGCGACGGTGCGGAGGAGGGAAGCGGCGGACACAGGCGGCCTTTCGGTCGGGAGCTGGGAGGTCGCCGTATGCCCGGTGCCGTACGGATGTCGTGCGGCGGGGGCATGTGTCGGCGCCGCGACCCGTGAGGGACGTCGGCGCCTGGCGACCGCTCCACGGAAACAAATCCCGGGATTGCCCGCAAAGGTCCCTTTTACTAAGCGCGGTCGCAGTGGGGGACGGGGTGCGGGGGTGTTCGCGGCAGCGCCCGCGGGGAGCCCGGCTACGGCCCCGCTTCGTATGTGACCCGGGTCATGTGGGGTCCTTCACCCACTCGTTCACGGGGCGCGAGCGGCTGCTCACCGAGGGGTCTCCTCGAATGTGACCGGCGCCTCGAAGGCCGCCCGGCGGGTGGCGCGACGCAGGGCCTTCAGGACCGGGGTGCCGAGGGTGAGGGTCAGGGCGACCGTGGCCAGGGCCCTGCCCAGGTCCCAGCCGAGGGACGTGGCCAGGCAGTACGCCAGGAAGCGGGCCAGGTTGGCGGGGAGCGACGCGTCCGGGTCGAAGGAGATGTTCGAGGCCAGGGCGGACATGAAGGGCCAGCCCGCCATGTTCATCACCGTGCCGTAGGCGAAGGCCGCCAGGAAGCCGTAGACGGCGAGCAGGCAGAGCTCCGCGCGCCCGCGCAGGCGGTCGGCGCCCGGCAGCAGGGCCGCGCCCATCGTGAACCAGCCCATGGACAGCATCTGGAACGGCAGCCAGGGGCCGACACCGCCGGTGAGCAGGGCGGACGCGAACATCGTCACCGAGCCGAGGACGAAGCCGAAGCCCGGCCCGAGGACCCGGCCGCTGAGGACCATGAGGAAGAACATGGGCTCCAGGCCGGCCGTGCCCGCGCCGATGGGGCGCAGGGCCGCGCCCGTCGCCGCGAGGACGCCGAGCATCGCCACCGACTTCGGGCCCAGGCCCGATTCCGAGATCGTCGCCGCCACGACCGCCACCAGCAGGACGAGGAGGCCCGCGAAGAGCCACGGCGCGTCCTGGGCGTGGGCGTTCACGGAGGAGTCGGGCGGGGCGAGGAAGGGCCAGCCGACGCCTGCCACGCCCACCGCGCTGACCAGGGCGAGGGCCGCCCAGGAGCGGGGGCCCAGGCGGACGGCCCGGGTCTGGCGCTGGGTGGGCGTGCTTCCGGCGGCGGTCATCGCAGCGCCTCCCGGACCTGGGAGACCGTGAGCCAGTGCTGCGGGGCGAGGACCTTCGCCACCTGCGGGGCGAAGGACGGGGACGTCACGACCACCTCCGCCGCCGGGCCGTCCGCGATCACCTCGCCCTCGGCGAGCAGGACCACCCGGTGGGCGAGTTCCGCCGCCAGTTCCACGTCGTGCGTGGCCATGACGATCGCGTGGCCCTCGGCGGCCAGCCCGCGCAGGATCGTCACCAGGCGGGCCTTCGCCGCGTAGTCCAGACCGCGGGTCGGCTCGTCGAGGAGGAGCAGGGGCGGGCGCGCGGTCAGGACGACCGCCAGGGCGAGGGTCAGGCGCTGGCCCTCCGACAGGTCGCGGGGGTGGGTGTCGTCGGCCACCGAGGGGAGCAGCTCCGTCAGCAGGGCGCGGCAGGTGCCCGGCTCGGCGCCCGCGTCCTCGTCGGCGGCCGCGCACTCCGCCGCGACCGTGTCGGCGTACAGGAGGTCGCGGGGTTCCTGCGGGACCAGGCCGACGCGGCGGACCAGGTCGCGGGGGCGGGTGCGGTGGGGGACCGCGCCGCCGGTGCGGACCGAGCCCGAGGAGGGGGCGACCAGGCCCACGAGCGCGCTGAGCAGCGTCGACTTCCCGGCGCCGTTGCGGCCCATCAGGGCGATCGTCTCGCCGGGGGCGACGGTCAGGTCGACCCCGCGCAGGGCCTGGACACGGTCGCGGCGGACCGCCAGGGAGCGGACCTCGGCCACATGAACGGGGGCGGGCGTGTCGTGCTTCCTGCGCGGGAACAAACGCCTGGGGGCGGGTGCCGGCTTCGGCCCGGGTGCCTGTGCGGGCGGTCGTCCGCCGGCGAGGCGGTCGCGCAACGGGCCCGCCTTGCGTCGGGCGTCGCGGACCGTCAGGGGGAGGGGGGACCAGCCGGCGAGGCGGCCCAGGCCGACCACCGGGGGGTGGACGGGGGAGACCGCCATCACCTCCGACGGGGCGCCGAGCCACGGCCGTTCGCCGGGGCCCGGCAGCAGGGCCACCTGGTCGGCGTACTGGATGACGCGTTCCAGGCGGTGCTCGGCCATGAGGACGGTGGTGCCGAGGTCGTGGACCAGGCGCTGGAGGACCGCGAGGACCTCCTCGGCCGCCGCGGGGTCGAGTGCGGAGGTCGGTTCGTCGAGGACCAGGACCCGGGGGTGCGGGGTGAGGACCGAGCCGATCGCCACGCGCTGCTGCTGGCCGCCGGAGAGGGTGGCGATGGGGCGGTCGCGGAGACCGGCGAGGCCGAGGAGGTCCAGGGTCTCCTCCACCCTGCGGCGCATCACGGCCGGAGGGAGGCCCAACGACTCCATGCCGTAGGCGAGTTCGTCCTCCACCGTGTCCGTCACGAAGTGGGAGAGCGGGTCCTGGCCCACCGTCCCCACGACGTCGGCGAGTTCGCGCGGCTTGTGGGTACGGGTGTCGCGGCCGGCGACCGTGACCCTGCCGTGCAGGGTGCCGCCGGTGAAGTGCGGGACCAGGCCGCTCACCGCGCCCAGCACCGTCGACTTGCCGACGCCGGACGGGCCGACGAGGAGCACCAGTTCACCCTCGGGGACCTCGAAGTCGACGCCGTGGACGGCGGGTTCGGCCGTTCCGTCGTACGTCACCGACACGTTCTCGAAGCGGATCACGTCGTCGGCTCCTTGCGGGTGTCCGTGGCCGCCTCGGGGGCGGGGGTGATGAGAGCGGGGAGCAGGCCGATCAGGACGGCCGCCGCCGGCCACAGGGGGAGCGTGGGCGCGACGAGCGGGACCACGCCGGGGTGCAGGGCCGCCGGGTCGCGGGAGGCGGCGAGGGTCAGGAGGGTCGCTACGGCGACTCCGGACGCCGTGACCAGCCAGGCTCTGGCGTCCCACGGGTCCGGGCGGTAGCGGGTGCGCAGGGTGCGCCGGCCGCCGAGCCACAGGCCCGCGAGGGCGGCGGCGACACCGGTGAGGAGGACGGGCAGGCCGTAGGTGCCGCCCTCGGCGGTGAGCAGTCCGTACGTGCCGGCGCAGACGCCGAGCAGACCGCCGAGGGTGAGGGCGGCGGTGGTACGGCGGACGGCGGGAGGCACCTGGGCGGTACGGCCGTATCCGCGGGCGTCCATCGCGGCGGCGAGGGCGACCGAGCGCTCCAACGCGCCCTCCAGGACCGGGAGTCCGACCTGGAGCAGGCCGCGTATGCCCTTGTCGTGCCGGCCCCGCAGCCGGCGGGCGGCGCGCAGGCGCTGGACGTCGGCGACGAGGTGGGGCGCGAAGGTGAGGGCGACGACGACGGCCACACCGAGTTCGTACAGGGCGCCGGGGAGGGATTTGAGGAGGCGGGAGGGGTTGGCGAGGGCGTTCGCGGCGCCCACGCAGATGAGGAGGGTGGCGAGACGGAGGGCGTCGTACAGGGCGAAGGCGAGGGCTTCGGCGGTGACCTTGCCGCCGAGGCGGATGCCCTGGGCCCAGTGGGGGAGGGGCATTTCGGGGAGGTGGATGAGCGTGTGTGTGCCGGGGATGGGGGAGCCGAGGACCACGGCGAAGGTGAGGCGGATGAGGATGACGGCGAGGGCGAGTTTGAGGAAGGCGCCGTAGGAGCGGGACCAGGGGGTGTGGGGGCGGCGGGTCGCCACGACGTAGGCGGAGACGGTGATGAGGAGGGTGAGGAGGAGGGGGTTGGTGGTGCGGGTGGCGGCTGTGCCGAGGGAGAGGGACCAGAGCCACCAGGCGCCGGGGTGGAGGTGGGTGCGGTGCCGGTGCTGTCGCTGGGCGGGGGGTGTTGCGCGGCCCGGCGTTCGCGGGGTGCCGCCGCGCCCACCCGTGCCGCCCCAGCGGCACGATTGCCCGCAGCCGGGCGGGCACGATTGCCCGCAGCCGGGTGCGTTACGCACGGCGGCGGGCCTGCCAGATGGCTGCTGCTCCGAGGAGGGCCACCACGGCGATTCCGGCTGTCAGGCCCACCGACGGGCCGCCCGAGTCGTCCGGCTCGGGCTTTTCCTCTGTGGAGGCGGGGGCCTTCTCCGCCGAGACCTGCTCTCCGCAGCCCTTCTCCGGGTAGCCCGCTATCGCGCAGAGCAGGGCGTTGGTGTCGTAGCGGAGGGGTTCGGCCACCGAGGCCAGGGCCTCGGCCGTGGTGGCGTCCTCGGGGACCTGGGCGCAGGCCGTGCGGCCGGCCGGCGGGGTCTCGCCGGACGGGGCGTCGGCGGGGGTGCCGAAGTCGATGACCAGGGCCACGCGTTTCCTGCCGTCGGCCGCCGGGGTCTGTGCGCAGATGGTGTCGAAGTCGGCGGTGCCACGCGGCTTCGTCGCGTCGGCGGAGTTCTCGCTGACGGAGAAGCGGAAGCCGTGGACGTCGCCGTCGGCGGGGCGGGCGAGGGACGGGCCCTGGTCGGCGTACGTCCATGCCGTGCCGTCCTGCTCCCAGAACGACCAGTAGCGGTAGCCGGCGGCCTGCGCCTGGCCCGCGCCCGCCGACAGGGGCAGGAGCGCGGCCAGGAACAGGACGGTGGCCCGGCGGATCACGGCTGCTGCCGCTTCGTACGGCCGCTGATCAGGAAGCCGATGCCGATGCCGGCGACCAGGCAGACGCCGACGAACCACCAGACACCGAAGCCGGAGTCCGATCCGGACTCGGACTCGTCCTTCTTCTCGTCCGCCTTGGCCTCCGTGGTCTTCTCGGCGGCCGGGCCGGTCGCGCCGAGCTGCTTCACCAGGTCCGTGCCGCCGAAGGCGCGCGGGTCGGCTCCGGCCGCGTGGGCGGCGAAGATCAGCTGGGCGTAGGCGGCGGGGCCGCCCTGGGCCGCCCAGCCGGCGGCGTTCTTCTCCAGCCAGGACAGGGACTTCCCGGCCTGCTCGCCGGCGCCCTGTGCGGCGAGCGCGACCACCGCGTCGGCGGTGTTGCCGTAGTCGGGCTGGTCCTCGGCGCCGGCGAGGGCGGAGGTGAGGTGGCCGTCCTCGGCGAGGGCGTCGGTGAGGTACGCGGCACCGTTGGCGGCGGCCTGCTCGGGGCCGTCGGCCTTCTCGCACGCCGCTTCCCCGGCGCCGTCCTTGCCGGGCTCGACGACCAGGCCCGCACCGAGCGAGCCGAGCACGCCCGCCGCCGTCGCGTCCGCGTTGGCGACCAGTTCGCCCTTCTTGTCCGGCTGGAAGGCGAACGCGCCCGCGCCGTCGCCCTCGCAGGGCAGCGCCAGCTTCAGCAGGGCGTCGTAGGGGGACTTGCCGTCCTTCTTCACCTCGGCCGGCTTCTCACCGGCGGCCGCGAGCGCGCCGACGACGACGGAGGTGGAGTTGGTGTCGCTGGCGCCGCCCGCCACATAGCCCCAGCCGCCGTCCTTGTTCTGCGCGGACTTCAGCCAGTCGACGGCCTTCTTCGTGACGTCGTCGTGGCCGCCGAGCGCGGCGAGGGCCTGGACGGCGGCGGCGGTCTGGTTGGTGTCGACCATCGTCTTCGCGTCGCACGCCTCGGCGGTGTCGGCGCGGTACGGGGCGAAGGAGCCGTCGGCGCACTGCTGGCCGGTGAGCCAGTCGACGGCCGCCTTCGACGGCTCGACACCGACCGTGTGCTGGGCGAGCAGGGCGAGCGACTGGCGCCAGACGCCGTCGTACTGCGGGTCGCTGTCGCCGTACAGGGCGGAGGGGAGCGTCCGGGACGGCGACGGGGACGGGGTGGTGTCGGCGGCGGCCGGGGTGGCGGCGCCGATCACGGCGACGGCGGCCAGGACCGCTGCGCTGCGGCGAACATTCATGATCGGCGGGTGCCTTCTTCCCTGCGGGGAGCCGGGCAGCGCGGGACACCCCGGCGGCTCGGCTCCGTATACCTCGACGGTGCCGGTGCGCCGGCGGGTCCGCCGGGCACGTGAGCCGGTCATGGACCGTGCGGGGCAGTCCGGCTCACCGCCCTGGCGGACGGTTCACGGTTGCGGGTCAGCGCCGGAATTGCACCGGCTTCCCCCCGTACGGTGTGATGACGACGCCGACACTCTACCCGCCCGTAGGGAAGGGGCCAGGGGTGGCTTCGGTGAGCAGGGTCACGTCAATCGTGGGACGCGCACCGCACCCGCACCCCCGGAAAGGGGAGCGCGGGTGCGGGTGGGCCGGGTCAGGAAGCCGTGCAGGCGCCGACCTGTGGCGGGGGCGAGGCGCCGCCGCTCACGGTGAAGCCGAAGCTGGTCGAGGCCCCGGCCGCGAGCGAGCCGTTCCAACTGGGGCGCACCGTCATGACGTTGCCGCTGCTGTCCCAGGTGGGTGAGCCGTTCCAGACGGAGAGGACCTTCTGCGGGGACGTCATGGTGACGTCCACGCTCCAGCCGGTGATCGGCGAGCTGCCCGCCGTGATCGTCACCTTGCCGTTGTAGCCGCTGCCCCACTGCTCCGCCGTGGTGTAGGTGGCGGTGCAGCCGGCACCCGGGGTGCCCGGGTCGTCGGGGTCGTCCGGGTCGTCGGGGTCGGTGGTGCCGCCCAGGGCGCTCAGCGCCGCGTCGTACGCGGGCTTCTTGTTGTAGTTGTCATCGAACAGCAGGGGAGTGCCGCTCGACCGCCACGAGTACTTGTCCGGGATGCCCCACACCGTGATGCCGGTGCAGCGCGTCACCGCGAGGCAGGCCCGTACGACGTTGCCGTAGTTGGTGGCCTGCGCCTGGCCCGAGCCCTCGATGTCCAGCTCGGTGATCTGCACGTCGACCCCGAGGTCGGCGAAGCGCTGGAGGTTGGCCCGGTAGTCGGAGGGGACGGGGGAGTTGGGGTTGAAGTGGGACTGGAAGCCGACGCAGTCGATCGGCACGCCACGGGACTTGAAGTCCTTGACCATGTCGTAGACGGCGTTGCTCTTCGCGTTGACGCCGTCGGTGTTGTAGTCGTTGTAGCAGAGCTTGGCGGCCGGGTCGGTCGCGCGGGCCGTGCGGAAGGCCTCCTCGATGAAGCCGTTGCCGAGCTTGTCCTGGAAGGGCGAGCTGCGCCGGGCGCCGCTGCCGCCGTCCTGGAACGCCTCGTTGACCACGTCCCAGGAGTGGATCTCGCCCTTGTAGTGGGTCATGACCTGGGTGATGTGGTTGTTCATGGCCGACCGGAGGTCGCTCGCGCCGAGTCCGGAGACCCAGCCGGGCAGCTGGGAGTGCCAGACCAGGGTGTGGCCGCGGACGTCCATGCCCTGGCTCCGGGCGTGGTTCACGATCTGGTCGGCGCGGCTGAAGCTGAAGGAGCCGCGGTTCGGCTCGACGGCGTCCCACTTCATCTCGTTCTCGGGCGTCACCGAGCTGAACTCGCGGTTCAGCGTGGCGGCGTACTGCGCCTCGCCCAGGTGGTTCGCGGCGACGGCGGCGCCGAAGTAGCGGCCCTTCTCGGCCGCCGCCGCGCCCAGGGTGCCGGCGGCGTGGGCGGTGGTCTGGGGGAGGGCGGCGAGCGCGGTGACGGTGAGCAGGGCGGTGGTGGTGGCGCCGAGGACGGCGCGCAGCCGGCCGTGCGCGGGGGTGCCGCCTCCGGCTCTCGTTCTCGTTCGCTTCCTGATCATGCGCATGTCATCCCTTCTCCGGTGGGTCCCGTGTCACGGGTGGGCGGGATTGCTGCCGTGCGGTCGAACGAAAGTTTCGGACTCGGCTCCGAATTGCTGCGGAGACGATACGGGCCACGGGGGAGGTGGTCAATCATTCGCACAGGGCGGGAGTCGTCGGCGTACGAGGGTGCGTGAAGTGAAAGCCCGCTACCAGCGTGGACGGAAAGGTGTCGAAAGTTTCGCCGGTGATTACCGGTGGGCGTCAGTGGTCGTCCGTGGTCCTCGGGCCCTTCGGGGCCGTCAGATCCATCAGACGGCACGCCGTCTCTATGTCGATCCTGACCTGGGCGATGGAGGCGCGGCCCGAGAGCCAGGTGATCAGGGCCGAGTGCCAGGTGTGCTCGATGACCCGGACGGCCGAGAGCTGCTCGGGTGTGGGATCGGTGAGCTCCATGGCGTCCAGGATGATCGTCGTGGTCTGCCGGGAGACCTGGTCGACCTCCGGACTCGCACTGCGGTCCGCGAACGTCAGGGCGCGCACCATCGCGTCGGCCAGGTGCGGCTCCCGCTGGAGCGCGCGGAAGGCCCGCATCAGGGTCTCCGCGACCCGCTCGGCCGGGGTCTCGCCGGCCGGCGGCTTCCTCCCCAGCGTGCCGTGCAGGGTCTCCAGCTGGTCCTGCATGGTCGCGACCAGGAGATGGATCTTGGACGGGAAGTAGCGGTACAGCGTGCCGAGCGCCACCTGCGAGGACTCCGCGACCTCGCGCATCTGCACCGCGTCGAAACCGCCCCGGCAGGCCAGCTGCGCGCACGCCCGCAGGATGCGGCGGCGCCGCGCCTCCTGGCGCTCGGTGAGCGGCGAGGCCGGGGCGGGCCGCGCGGTGCCGGGCCCCGCCGCCTTGCCCGCCTTGTCCGTTGTGGCTGCCCTGGCCGCCTTGTCCCTGTTGGCTTCCGCAGGCATGGGTCCCGTCCGTGACAGTCGGTGAGGGTGGATGATCAGACAGCATGGCATGTCGTCCGTCGTGGCGTGAATCACCTGATCCACTGCTCCCAGTACCCCTACCTGCCGGTAGATTCGGATCCTCCGAACGATCAACTCTGAAACTTGTTCTAGATCAGCGTCCCGGCGTAATCTCGCGGGACAGTGCAGGGAGAAGGGGGCCCAGAGTGACCGCTGAGGCCAGTCAGGCCGGGCCCTCGCGGGGGCCCGCATCCGACGGCTTGCGACCGCTCCGCATCGCACTCCTCACCTATAAGGGAAACCCGTTCTGCGGCGGGCAGGGCGTCTACGTACGCCACCTCTCCCGCGAACTCGCCCGCCTCGGACACCGCGTCGAGGTCATCGGCGCCCAGCCGTACCCCGTCCTCGATGAGATCCACGACGAGATCCACGACGAGGACCGCGGCGAGGACCGCGGCGGCCCCACCCTCACCGAACTGCCCAGCCTCGACCTCTACCGCCAGCCGGACCCCTTCCGCACTCCGAAGCGCGACGAGTACCGGGACTGGATCGACGCGCTCGAGGTCGGCACGATGTGGACCGGCGGCTTCCCCGAGCCGCTGACGTTCTCCCTGCGCGCCCGCCGCCATCTGCGCGCCCGCCGCGGCGACTTCGACGTCGTCCACGACAACCAGACCCTCGGCTACGGCCTGCTCGGCGACCTCGGCGCCCCCCTGGTGACCACCATCCACCACCCCATCACCGTCGACCGGCGGCTGGAGCTGGACGCCGCCGAGAACTGGCAGCGGCGCTACTCGGTGCGCCGCTGGTACGCCTTCACGCGGATGCAGAAGAGGGTGGCGCGCCGCCTGCCGTCCGTGCTCACCGTCTCCGGCAGCTCCCGCCAGGAGATCGTCGACGATCTCGGCGTACGGCAGGACCGTGTCCACGTCGTCCACATCGGCGCCGACACCGACCTGTTCGCGCCCGATCCGTCGGTGCCGGTCGTGCCGGGCCGGATCGTGACCACGTCCAGCGCGGACGTACCGCTGAAGGGGCTGGTCTTCCTCGTCGAGGCGCTGGCGAAGGTGCGGGCCGAGCAGCCCGGGGCACACCTCGTCGTGGTCGGCAAGCGGCCCGTGGAGGGGCCCGTCGCGCAGGCCGTGGAGCGGTACGGCCTCGAAGGCGCCGTCGAGTTCGTCAAGGGCATCTCGGACGCCGAACTCGTCGACCTCGTGCGGTCGGCGCAGGTCGCGTGCGTGCCGTCGCTGTACGAGGGGTTCTCCCTGCCGGCCGCCGAGGCCATGGCCACGGGCACCCCGCTGGTCGCCACCACCGGCGGGGCGATCCCCGAGGTGGCCGGCCGCGACGGCGAGACGTGTCTCGCCGTACCGCCCGGCGACGCGGGGGCGCTGGCCGCCGCGCTGACCCGGCTGCTCGGCGACCCGGAACTGCGCGCCCGGCTCGGGGCGGCCGGACGGGAGCGGGTGCTGCGGCACTTCACCTGGGCGCGTGCGGCCCAGGGCACGGTGGCCCGCTACCGCGAGGCGATGGCGGGTGCGGGCCGGGACACGGCCGCGGCCCGCTCCGGTGCCCGGGCTGCCGACCTCGCCGGGACCCGGCCCGCGGACCGTGCCGCGACCGGGGCCGTCGACCACCCCGCGCCCGCGACCCCCGACGCCCCGGTCGCCGGGGACGCCGGTCCCGACACCCCCACGGACACGGCCGCCGCCGTGCACGCAGCCGACACCTCCGACCGCGAAAGCAGGGCCACGTGCTGACCGTCGACTTCTCCCGGTTCCCGCTCGCCCCGGGCGACCGCGTCCTGGACCTCGGCTGCGGGGCCGGCCGGCACGCCTTCGAGTGCTACCGGCGCGGCGCGCAGGTCGTGGCGCTGGACCAGAACGGCGAGGAGATCCGCGAGGTCGCCAAGTGGTTCGCGGCGATGAAGGAGGCCGGGGAGGCACCCGCCGGGGCCACCGCCACCGCCATGGAGGGCGACGCCCTCGCCCTGCCCTTCCCCGACGAGTCCTTCGACGTCGTCATCATCTCCGAGGTGATGGAGCACATCCCGGACGACAAGGGCGTCCTCGCCGAGATGGTGCGCGTGCTCAAGCCCGGCGGCCGGATCGCCATCACCGTGCCGCGCTACGGCCCGGAGAAGGTGTGCTGGTCGCTGTCCGACGCCTACCACGAGGTCGAGGGCGGCCACATCCGCATCTACAAGGCGGACGAACTGCTGGCGAAGATCCGCGGGGCGGGCCTGCGTCCGTACGGCACGCATCACGCGCACGCGCTGCACTCGCCGTACTGGTGGCTGAAGTGCGCGTTCGGCGTGGACAACGACAAGGCGCTGCCGGTACGGGCGTACCACAAGCTGCTGGTCTGGGACATCATGAAGAAGCCGCTGGCCACCCGGGTCGCGGAGCAGGCGCTGAACCCGCTGATCGGCAAGAGCTTCGTGGCGTACGCGACCAAGCCGCACCTGCCGCGCGCCGCGGCCGGGGCCGAGGCGGACGCCACGTGACGACCCCCCGGACCGAACACCTGGTCCTGCCCGGGGTCCTCACGGCCGGCCAGGCCGCCGCGACCGTCGCCGGCATCCTCGCGGTGCAGCGGGAGGACGGGGCGATCCCGTGGTTCCGGGGGCACCACCTCGACCCGTGGGACCACGTCGAGGCCGCGATGGCCCTGGACACGGCGGGCGAGCACGACGCCGCCGAACGGGCCTATCTGTGGCTGGCCCGGCACCAGTTGGCGGACGGCTCCTGGTACGCGGCCTACGCCGACGGCGACCCGCTCGACGTCACCGACCGGGGCCGGGAGACCAACTTCGTCGCCTACATCGCGGTCGGGGTGTGGCACCACTACCTCTCCACCGGCGACGACACGTTCCTGGACCGCATGTGGCCCGTGGTGTGCGCGGCGGTGGAGTTCGTGCTGCGGCTGCAGCAGCCCGGCGGGCAGATCGGCTGGCGGCGCGACGACGACGGCACGCCCACCGCGGACGCGCTGCTCACCGGCTCCTCGTCCGTCCACCACGCGCTGCGCTGCGCGCTCGCCATCGCCGAGCAGCGCGAAGAGCCGCAGCCGGACTGGGAGTTGGCGGCGGGCGCGCTGCGGCACGCGATCCGGCACCACCCGGAGCGGTTCCTGGACAAGGACCGCTACTCCATGGACTGGTACTACCCGGTGCTCGGCGGCGCGCTCACCGGCGCGGAGGCCAAGGCCCGTGTCGAGGAGGGCTGGGACCGTTTCGTCGTCCCCGGACTCGGGGTGCGCTGCGTGGTGCCCAACCCGTGGGTGACCGGCGGCGAGTCGGCCGAACTCGCCCTGGCCCTCTGGGCGATGGGCGAGTCCGACCGCGCGCTGGAGGTGCTCCAGTCGATCCAGCACCTGCGCGATCCGGAGACCGGCCTGTACTGGACGGGCTACGTCTTCGACGACGACGCGATCTGGCCGCGCGAACTGACCACCTGGACCGCCGGCTCACTGCTCCTGGCGGTCGCCGCCCTCGGCGGCCACGAGGCCACCTGCGCGGTGTTCGGCGGCGACCACCTGCCCAGGGGCCTGGACCCGGACTGCTGTTCCCTCACCTGAGCCGGCCGGGGCCTCGTCGAAGGTGCTGTGTTCACTGGGGGTGCCCCCCAGACCCCCGGGTCACGTGACCAGTGAGGGGTGGGGTCCGGGGCTGGGGGCGGCTCAGTACCGGCGGAGGCGGCCCGCGATGGCGTGGCCGATGAAGAGGTAGACGACGGCGGCGAGTCCGTAGCCGGCGACCACGCGGGCCCAGGCCTCGTCGAACGTGAAGAGGTCGCGTGACCAGGTGGCCAGCCAGTTGGCCGCGTCGTGGACGAACTGCACCAGGTCGTTGCCCCGGTTGGCGTCCAGCAGGTACATCAGAATCCAGAGTCCGAGGATGACGGCCATGATGTCCGCGATCACCGCGATGACCGTCCCTGCGGAGTTGGAACCAGTGCGATATCGAGGGGACATACTCTCCGACTGGCCCCGAAAGGGCGATTGAAACCCGGAACGTCCGGGGCCGGCAGGGGAGTTCAGCGGCGGGTGAGCAGCAGGCGCCACGCCTCCGGGCCGCGCTGCCGGTAGTCCACCGCGAAGACACCGGGGTGCCGGTCCTCGATCTGCCGCAGCAGCGGCAGCGGGTCGTGCGGTGCCACGAGCACCATGGCCCGCCCGGCCGGTACGGCACCGAGCGCGCCGAAGACCGTGGCGTGCCGCAGCGCGTGCGGGACTTCCCGGACGTCGAGTTCGGGCACCTCCACGTCGTCCGATCCGCCGCAGTCGCACGTGCCGCCGCAGCCGCCGCCCGCGGACTCGCCCGCGCTCTCCTCGCCGCCGCCGAGCAGTTCGTGCATGCCGCCCAGCAGATCGGCCAGCGAGATGTCCGGGGCACCGGCGAGCAGCGGCAGGACGAGGTCGTTCTCCTTGCCCAGGTGCTCCTCGAACAGGACCTGCAGGGCCCGGCCGTCGGCCGCCGCCCGTACGGCGGAGCCGGCCTCGCGCACCGCGTCGACCAGGGCGGTGAGCCTGCGGTGCTCGGCGAGCATGCCGTCGACGAGGAGACGGGCCTCGGGCAGGTCGCGGGCGGCGGCGTAGAGGGTGCCTTCCTCGGCGACCGCGTGCGGGAGCAGGTCCCGGTCGCAGAAGGCGACCAGTCCGGCGCGGACCTCGTCGGCCGAGGCCGGGTCGCGGTCCGCCGCGGCGACCAGCATGGCCACCCGTCCGGCCAGCTCACCGGCCAGCTGGGCGTGGTGCGCCTCGACGGCTTCGACGGCCGCCGCGTCCTCGGGGTCCGATGCGAGGGTCAGAGTGCTCATCAGGGGGCCGTTCCTTCCAGCCGTCGACGACCCGTCCGAACGGTGCGGGCCGAATGCCTGCAATATAGTACGGACATGACCGTGGAAAATAACGGACCGCTTCCCGGCAGCGGATCGCACCGTGTCCCGCTGTCCCGGCAGCGGAGCGGTGTCCTGCAGTACCTGCGCGGACAGGCCGGTCCCGTCACCGCCACCGCGCTCGCCCAGGTGTGCGCGCTGCACGTCAACACCGTCCGCGAGCACCTGGACGCCCTGGTGGACGACGGTCTGGCCGCCCGCGAGCGGTCCGCCCCCGCCGGGCGCGGCCGTCCCGCCTGGCGCTACCGGGCCCGCCCGCCGCAGGAGTCCCCCGCGCGGGAGTACGCGGGGCTCGCCGCCGTACTGGCCGCGCGGATCGCCCGTACCAGCGCCGATCCGCGCGGGGACGCCCTCGCGGCGGGCGAGGACTGGGGGCGCGTCCTGACCGCCGGGCAGGAGCCGTCGGCGGACCCGGGGGAGGCGCGGGAACGGCTGCTGGACCTCCTCGGGGAGATCGGCTTCGCCCCGGAGGCCGACGCGGAGGCGCGCGAAGTACGGCTGCCGCGCTGCCCCTTCGTCGAGACGGCCCGCGAGCATCCCGGCGTCATCTGCGGCGTCCACGAAGGACTGGCCCGGGCCGCCCTCGGCGCCCTGGGCGAGAACTCCCAGGAGATCGAACTCCTGCCCTTCGCCGAACCGGGCGCCTGCCGTCTCCGCCTGAACACGGACCCAGCGCCGGGTGCCGGCCTCGCGCCGGGTGCCGGGACTCCGTCGGACGCCGGCCTCGCGCCGGACGCCGGCCTCGCGCCGGGTGCCGGGGCTCCGTCGGACGCCGGCCCCGTGCCGGACGCCGGCCTCGCGCCGGGTGCCGGGGCTCCGTCGGACGCCGGCCCCGTGCCGGACGCCGGCCTCGCGCCGGACGCCGGGGCCCCGTCGGACGCCGCCCCCGAGCGGCGGCGCGGCGTCGAGTCCGGGGAGACCCCGTGACCCCCGTCCCC
>NZ_JBHWHX010000006.1:173079-248096 GCF_042732315.1 Streptomyces sp. NPDC059787 | reverse complement strand
CGAAGGCACCGTCCGCGGACGTCACCCGGCGGCCCACCAGACTGGGGCCGGTCAGGCTCTGCGGGGAGCGGCCGCCGTGCAGCCGCAGATGGGAGGGGCGGGCGGTGAGGGAGACCCAGTCGGGAGCCGCGGGGCGCCGCAGTGTGGACCACTGCGGCCCGAGCACCGGCCGGTCGAAGCCGTCCGCCTCACCGGCCTCCGTCCGCGTCACCTCGTTGTCGTCGACGGGCCGGTCCGGAGCGGGAACCTCCAGGGCGGGCAGGCCGGTGGGGACGCGCGGCCATCCGTCGTCGGTCCAGACGACGGGCGCCAGCGCGGTCTCACGGCCGAGCACGCACGGCCCCTGGCGGCCCTCGGGCCGCGCGACGAGGTACGCCAGGTACCACAGGCCCTTCCCCGCGTCGACGAGACTGCCGTGCCCGGCCTTCTGCAGGGCCAGCTCCGGATGGTGACGGGCAGTGACCAGAGCTCCGTGCGGGTCGCGTTCGTACGGACCGGCCAGCGTGCGGGAGCGGGCGACGGTGACCTGGTGGTCGTAGCCCGTGCCGCCGTCCGCGGTCAGCAGGTAGTACCAGCCGGCATGCCGGTAGAGGTTGGGGCCCTCGATCCAGCCGGCCTGCGGCGGCAGCGCGATACGCACCGGGTCACCGACCAGACGGCGCGCGGACCGGTCATAGCGGGTCGCCTCCAGACCGGCCGAGCCACCGTGCCCCGGACGCCAGTCGTGCACCAGGTTCAGCAGCCAGCTGTCGGGACCGTCGTGGAAGAGGGACGCGTCGAAGCCCCGCGCGTGCAGCGGTACGGGATCGGACCAGGGGCCGTGGACCGACGGCGCCGTGGTGAGGTGGTTGGGACAGTCGGTGAAGCCTCCCGCATAGGTGGAGACGTTGCTGTAGACCAGGTGGAACAGCCCGTCCGCGTAGGAGAGGTTCGGCGCCCACACTCCGCCGGAATCCGGGCAGCCGGTGAGATCGAGCAGACGTGCGGTGTCCAGGGCGCCGCCCAACGGCCGCCACCGCACCAGGTCACGGGAGTGGTGCAGCCGTACACCGGGGTGCCACTCGAACGTCGAGGTCGCCAGGTAGAAGTCGTCACCCACACGCAGCGCGGACGGATCCGGGTGCGAGCCCGGCAGGACCGGATTGCGGATGATCTGGGCAGCTGGTTGCCACATGCGCCTCGTGTGCCTCTCGAACCCTGGACGACCGCACTGTAAAGACATGGACCGTAATGTCGAACACGCTTGCGTTCAAGTGGGGGAGTTGTCCACAGAGCGGGGCGTCCGCGGGGCGCGGCGGCGATGATGGACCGATGGTGGAAGATCTGATCCGGCCCACCCGCGGTGGGCGTCCGGCCGGTCGCCCGGCGCCCGCGGTGCTGCCGTCGGCGCTGCGCGCGTCGCTCGGGCTGGTCGCGGCCCTCGCCGCGCTGGTGGTCCTCGTACTCGGGGTCCTGTACGCCGGCGACACCGGGCCCGGCGCGGTGGACGCGTGGATCCAGTCGGCGGTGGACGGCGCGGGGCCGCCGTGGCGGCATGTCGCTCTGGCTGTCGACTTCCTGGGGGAGCCCCTGGGGGCGGCGGTGCTGACAGGGGCCGTCGTGACGGGCTGTCTGCTGGTCCGGTGGCCTCGCGCGGCGGTGCTCGCCGTGGCCGGCCCAGGACTGACCGTGGGGACGACGATGTTGCTCAAGCCGTTGGTGGGGCGGACCATCCACGGTGACGACAACCTGTCCTACCCGAGCGGGCACACCGCCTTCCTCACCGCGTTCGTCCTCGTGGTGGCGCTGCTCGTGGCCGGCCGGCGCGGCCTCGGCGGGGCGGCCGGCACGTCACTCGTGCTCGGCGCGGCGCTGGTCGCCGGTGCCGCCATGGGATGGGCGCAGGTCGTCCTGGGCGCGCACTACCCGACCGACGCCCTCGGCGGCTGGTGCACCGCGCTGGCGGTGACACCGGCGACCGCGTGGCTGGTCGACGCCGGCCGGCCGAGGCACCGCTGACGCCACGTCAGACGAAGCGGCGGAACACCGGCTTCACCGGTCGCCCGCCCAGCCACGGGGTGGGATCCCCGGCGTCCAGCGCCTTCCGGTACACCGCACACGCCTGGGCCACCACGTCGACGGTGTGCTCGATGTCGGCGTCGTCGAGCGCACCGCTCACCACGAACGACGGAGCCAGCACCCCGCCCGCGAGGAGCCGGCGCAGGAACAGCGTGCGGTACTCCTGCGACGGCCGGCCCTTCTCGTCGAGGGTGGCGAAGACCAGGTTGCTGGCCCGGCCCCGGACGACGACGTGGTCGCCGACGCCCATGCCGGCCGCGGCCTCGCGCACACCGGCGGCCAGCTTCTCGCCGAGCGCGTGCAGCCGCGCGGTGACGCCCTCCTCGGCGTAGACGGTCTGCACGGCCATCGCGGCGGCCAGCGCGTGCGTCTCCGCGCCGTGCGTGGTGGACAGCAGGAACACCCGCTCGCCGGAGTGACGCAGCCCGCCCCGCTCCATCAGCTCGCGCCGCCCGGCCAGCGCCGAGACGGCGAACCCGTTGCCCAGCGCCTTGCCGAACGTGGAGAGGTCGGGGACGACGCCGTACAGGCCCTGGGCGCCCGCCTCGGACCAGCGGAAGCCGGTGATCATCTCGTCGAATACCAGCACGCAGCCGTGCCGGTCGGCCAGTTCGCGCAGGCCCTCGAGGTACCCGGGCGGCGGTTCGGTGTGGCCGGCGGGTTCGAGGATCAGGCAGGCGATCTCGTCCCGGTACCGGGTGAGCAGTTCCTCCGTGGCGGTCAGGTCGCCGTAGGGGAACGCCACGGTGAGTTCGGTGGTCGCCGCCGGAATGCCGGCCGGCATCGGTGTGGTGCCGATGAACCAGTCGTCGACGGAGAAGAACGGGTGGTCGGCGCAGACGGCCACCCGCGGGCGGCCGGTGGCGGCGCGGGCTAGGCGCACCGCGGCGGTGGTGGCGTCGGAGCCGTTCTTCGCGAACTTCACCATCTCGGCGGTCGGCACCGTGGCCAGGAAGCGTTCCGCGGCCTCGACCTCCAGGACGGACGGCCGGACGAAGTTGCTGCCGCGGTCGAGTTCCCGCCGCACCGCCTCGACCACGCGCGGGTGGGCGTGACCGAGGCTGACCGACCGCAGGCCGGAGCCGTACTCGACGTAGCGGTTGCCGTCGACGTCCCACACGTGGGCGCCGCGGCCGTGGCTGATGACCGGGGCCAGGTTCTCGGGGTACTGGTCGTCGCCCTTGGCGTAGGTGTGCGCGCCGCCGGGGATCATGGCGTGCAGCCGCTCGTTCGCCGTCCGCGACCGGGGCAGTTCGAACTCTTCGGTGTCCACGGCGACCTCAGCTCTCTCTGTGCTTCAGGACCTCGGCCAGGCTCGGCGCCTCCCGGTCCCGCCGGGACATCGAGGTGACCGGCAGCGGCCAGGGGATGGCGAGTTCCGGGTCGTCGAAGGCGATCGTCACGTCCTCGGCCGGGTCGTGCGGGCGGTCGATCCGGTACGAGGTGTCGGCGGTGTCGGTCAGCGCCTGGAAGCCGTGCGCGCACCCCGCCGGGATGTACAGGGTCGTCTGTGTCTCGCCGGACAGCTCGAAGGAGGCCCGGCCCAGGTAGGTCGGCGAGCCCGGCCGCAGGTCCACGACGACGTCGTGGATCCTCCCGTACGAGCACCGCACGAGCTTGGCCTCGCCGGCGCCGGAGCGCAGGTGCAGGCCGCGCAGCACGCCCCGGACCGAGCGGGACAGGCTGTCCTGGACGAAGGCGTCCGGGTCGAGGCCCACCGAGCGGACCACGTCGGCGTCGAAGGTGCGGCAGAAGAAGCCGCGTTCGTCGGCGTACGGCGTCGGCTCGAACAGGTACGCCCCGGTGATCTCCGGGACTTCGGTCGCTTTCATGGAGCCTCTCTCGGAGTGCGGGCGTGGTCGGCCGCCGGGAACAGGGCCGCGGTCAGGGCGGCGAACTGGCGCTCGACGCGCCGGTCGGCGTCCAGGTTCCGCTCGGTGAGGGTCCGCCGCAGCTCCGCCGACCGCCGCTCCAGCTCGCGGAACTGTTCGAGCAGCCGGTCGGCGTCGGTCTCGCGGGCCGGGTGGCAGTACGCGCCGAGGCCCATCCGGGCCATGAGCGTGTCGCTCTTCGCCGAGTAGCTGAGCGCGAGGGTCGGTGTGCCGGTCTTCAGCGCGCAGACCAGGTTGTGGTACCGGGTCGCCACCACGGTGTCGGCGGCCGACATCTCCTTCATCAGGTCGGCCAGCGAGGCCGTCTCGGCGACGGTGACCAGCGGCGAGTCCACCGCGTCGAGGACCGCGTCGGCCACCGGCCGGTCGAGCTCGTCGCCGGTGAGCAGCCGGACCGGCCTGCCGTCCTCGACCAGCGCGCGGACGAACCGGGTCGTCCCGTCGAGGTAGCGCCGGTGGATCTCCTCCGCCCGGGCGCGCTCGTCGTTGCTCCCGTGGAAGTCCATGACGCCGACGCAGACCAGGCCCGGCGGGCCGGAGGGCGCGCTCGACGGCGGCGCGGGCAGGGCGAACACGAGGTCCTCGTAGACCTCGTCGCGCGTGGTGTCCACGCCCATCGCCCGCATCGCGTCGCGGGACATGGTGTCCCGGTACGACCGGTACGCGGCCAGCCGTGCCGACCAGCGGGTCAGGGTCCGGGTCGGCCGGTTGCCGATCGTGCCGGCGCCGACGCTGACCAGCGCGACCCGGGTGCGCAGCAGCCGGCCGGTCGCGCAGAGCAGGAACAGCGAGTACGGGAAGCCCCACGGCCGCAGCGGCAGCGTGGTCTCCAGGACGCCCGTGCCCGGCACGATCACCACGTCGTGCCGGCGCGCCCAGGCGGCGGTGCGGACGACGTCGACGAGTTTGCCCAGCCCCTTGGCCGCGATCGCGCCCGCACGGGACGCGGTCCGGTACTCCCCGCGGTACCAGTTCAGCCGCGTCGCGGGGATCCCGTACCGGGCCGTGACGGCCTCGGGTCCGCCGCACAGCGCGTCCACGACCGCCTCCGGGTGCTCGGCGCGGAGGTACCCGAGTACGGCCTCGAGCGACCCGTCGTTGCCGACGTTGCCGGCGCCGAGCAGGCCGAACACCCCTATGCGCGGGGACTTCACGCCTGCCTCCCTTCACGGCCGGCGACGAGGGCGTCGACGGAGACGGTGAGCCGGCCCGGGTCGACCGGGGCGCGGTCCTCGACCCGCTCGCCGGCGCCCGGCCGGGCCCTGCTGGTCATCCACGCGGCCAGGTGGCGGTAGCAGGCGCGCCGGTCGGCGGGGGACAGCGGCGCCCGCCGGACCGCCGCGACGAAGCCCCAGACGTACTCGGCGAGCAGCCGGGGCGTCGGGTGCAGCGGGCCCGCCCGGCGCGGGTCCAGGTTGACGCACCGGGAGCGCTTGGAGGGGTTCGCCCGCTCGGCGCGGGTGGGGTGGTCGCGGCGGAAGTACAGCAGCTCCGGTACCTGGTGGAACGGCCCGTGCAGGGTGATCTCGGCGACGAACACGCGGTCCGCGTGGTGGTAGCTGTCGTGCGGCTTCACCCGGCGCAGCATGTCGGCCCGCATCACCCCGTAGAAGTCGTCGCCACCGGGCTCGAACAGCAGGCTGCGGAAGCGCTCCGGCGCGTACGGCGAGTCGGTGGCGAGCGAGTACTCGTAGGGGACCTTCACCCGGCCCTCGCCGTCGATGACCGCCTGGCCGCTGTGCGCGAGGACGACGTCCGGCCGTTCGTCCAGCGCCTCGACGCAGGCCCGCAGCAGGTCACGGGCGTACAGGTCGTCGTGCGAGGCCCACTTGAACAGTTCGCCGCGGCACTCGGTGAACACGTGGTTGTGGTTCGGCGCGGCGCCGATGTTCCGGGGCAGCCGTATGTACCGGATGCGGGAGTCCCGCGCGGCGTACTTCCGGCAGATGTCCTGGGTCCCGTCCGTCGAGGCGTTGTCGGAGACGACCAGCTCGAAGTCCTCGTAGGTCTGGCCGAGCAGGGCGTCGAACGCCTCGGCGAGGTACTCCTCGCCGTTGTACACGGGCAGGCCGATGCTCAGCCGGGGATGGGCGGTCACGGTGTCCTCACTTCGGGGATGGGGTGGGGGTGTCTGATGGATCTCCGCGGGGAAGGAGCGGCGTCCGGTGCGTGCTCTGGGGGTCCCCCCGGCCGCAGGCTGGGGGAGTGCCGGCCGGAAGCCCTCGTACTGGACGTACTTGGGCTTTCGGCCGGTGCGGCGAGTGGGGGCACATCCCACGCCCTTGAGGCAGTGGGGGAGCGTGCCGGGCGTCGCGACGCCGCGGGGATCCATCAGGCACCCCCTCGGTGGTGCTCGCGCAGGGCGGACCGCAGCTGGAGCCACCACACGGCCGAGCCGCAGGCGGCCGCGGCGGCGACGCCCCAGGCCGAGCCGACCGTGCCGGCCACGACCGCACCGCCGATCCCGCCGACGACGTAGCAGGCGGAGGCGAACATCTGGCAGCGCAGGCTGCGCCGGGCCGCGGCGAGCGCGCGGAGCCCGGCCGCCGCGCCGGTGCCCAGGCCGGCGCCCGCGACGCCGAGCGTGACCGGCACGATGATCTCCGAGGCGGCGGGCCAGACGTCACCGAGGACGAGCTCGCCGAGCCGGTCCGGCACCAGCAGCAGCGCCGCGCCCCACAGCAGCGCGCCGACGGCCTGTCCGCCGCCGAGGAGGAGGCAGAACTTCCCGAGCCGCCGCGGGGCCTGCCGCAGCACCCGCGCCGCCTCGGCGACGGTGACCAGCGACAGTCCCATCAGCACGGCGAGGAACGGGCCGAGCAGCAGCTCGGCGCCCCGGATCACCCCCACCGCGCCGACCCCGACGATCGCGCCGAGCCCGTACGCCCGCAACTGGCTCGAGCCGCTGACACCGACGTTCTCGACCAGGTACCGGTAGCCGAGGTCGTGGTGGTCGCGGTGCCACTCGCGCGCCCCGGCCGGCCGGGGCCGGATGCCGGACTGGAAGCAGCCGTACGCCGCGGCCACCGCTGCGGAACCGCCCCAGGCGAGCAGGAAGGCGGTCACGGTGCCCACGTGGGCCGCCACCACCATGGCCGGGACGAGCGCGACGCCCCACACGACGTCGTTGACGAACGCCTTCCGGCCGGTGCCGGCGGCGAAGAACGCGTACCGCCAGGCGTCCTGCAGCAGCAGACCCGGCAGCACGACGCCGAGACCGGCGAACGCGGCCCCCACCTGGCCGCCGATGACCGGCCCGGCGACCAGACACGCCGTGCCGATACCGGCACCGACCAGGAGCGCGGTACCCGACGACCGGGCCACCGCCCGGCGCCAGGACGCCTCCGGCACGCCGCTGAAGCGCACCACGAGCGGGTCGGTGGCCAGCCCGCGGGAGACGTTGAGCACCACGCCGTAGGTCACCCAGGCCAGGCTGAACACGCCGAACGCGGTCAGCCCCAGCGAGCGTGCCACGTAGATGCCCACCGCGAAGTTGGACAGGCTGGAGGCCGCCTGGTCGGCCAGTCCCCAGGACAGCCGCCCGGCTACGGCCCGCCGGGCGGACCGGGTCGGGGTCGTCGTCTCTTTCCCGGTGGACATCGGCGTCACGCCTTGAGCAGCCCGGCGCCGTGCAGGGCGTCGGCCGCGACGGCGACGGTGTCGAACGGCAGCCCGGACCGCTCGGCGACGTCCAGCAGACTGTGCTCGCCGTCGGAGAGGTTGAGCACCCAGAGCATGGCCATCTGCGCCTGCTTCGCGTCGCTGCGACCACCGAGCGAGTCGTACAACCCCCGCCGCCCGAGCTGCGGTTCGCCGTAGGGACTGAGGTTGAGGTACCGCCGGTTGCGGTCCAGGACGCCGAACGCCTCGCGGCAGACGGCGAGCGTGTCCGCCATCGCCCGAGGAGAGACGAAGTCCAGGTTGTCCGCCGAGGTGTGGTACTCCGGGTAGCCGGCGTACGGGGTCCGGGTGAGCGAGCCCACGCCGAGGTCGAACCCGGGCGAGCAGAACTGCCGCTCGTCGTAGCCGTACGGAGTGAACTCGACGACGCGGTACGGCCGTTCGGAGGCGGCCAGGACGTGCCGCAGCACCCGGTCGATCTCCGCGTCGCCGCGCCTGCTCCGCTTGTACGTCAATGGCCCCGGGTCGCCGGCGCAGGCCAGCACCAGGCCGTGCTTGACCCGTTCCACCCGTTCCGCGTTGAGGGCCAGCCAGGTGATCGCCCCGATGGTGCCGGGCGCGAACAGGAACCGGTAGGTGTAGTACGGCTTCCGCTCCGCCAGCGTCCGGGCCAGGAACGTCGCCACCGCGATGCCGGCCAGGTTGTCGTTGGCCAGCGACGGGTGGCAGACGTGACAGGAGACGATCACCTCGTCGGCGACCTGACCGGGGACCACGTGTTCGGCGTAGGTGAGGTGGCCGTCGGCGAGCGTGGAGTCGATCCGCACCTCGTACTCGCCGTCCGGCAGCGCGTCCAGGGTCTCCTGGGCCAGGCAGAACCCCCACTCCGGCCGGTAGTAGCTGGTGCGGTACGGCACCCAGGACGGGTGGTCCGGCAGGGTGTGCAGATGCGGGCGCAGCTCGGTCAGCGGCATGGTCGCCGACACCGGCACGCTGTAGCCGAGCACGTGCAGGCTGGACGCGGCGAAGTCGACGACCCGCCTGCCGGCGGCGTCGGCGACGTACGCGTCCCGGATGTTCCACTCCTGCGGCACCGTCCAGTCGAGCACCTGCGTCCCGGTCGGCACCTCGTGCACATGCAGCGGGACGTACTCGCCGACGATCTCCAGGGTGGCGCGCACACCGTCGCCGGTGATGCTCCGGCAGAGCGGGTACAACCGCTCCACCAGTTCGTACATCTCCTCGCCGGCACCTTCTTCTCCATGCTTGGTCACCGGCGCCACCGCAGGGTGTCGTCGACGGTGCCGGCGTCGGACGCCGCGCGCAGCACGGCGAGGCGGGTGAAGCGCCGCTCGAAGTCCTCCCGGGTCAGCCCGTGCTTCCGGTAGGCGTCGGCGAGTTCGAGCGCGCCCCGCTTCACCGTCCACTCGCAGTCGAAGCCGGGTATCGCGGCGCGGAACCGGGAGAAGTCCACCCGGTACGACCGCGGATCGGCGCCGGTCTCCCCGGTGATCACCACCTTCGAGCCGGGTACCGCCTCGGCGACCTGCTCGGCGATCTCGGCGACCGTGACGTTGTTGACCTCGCTGCCGATGTTGAACGCCCGGTCGTGCACCGCTTCCCGCGGCGCGGTCAGCGCCGCCGTGAAGGCCCGTGCGATGTCGGCGGCGTGCACCAGCGGGCGCCAGGGGGTGCCGTCGGAGAGGACGAGGACCTCGCCGGACAAAAGGGCGTGACCCACCAGGTTGTTCAGCACGATGTCGGCGCGCAGCCGGGGCGAGTACCCGAAGGCGGTGGCGTTGCGCATGTACACCGGGCTGAAGTCGCCGTCACAGAGCGCGTGCAGGTCGTCCTCGACCCGCACCTTGGACTCCGCGTACGGCGTCACCGGGCGCAGCGGGGCGTCCTCGGTCACCAGCTCGCCGCCGCCGGCGGCGCCGTAGACCGAGCAGGTCGACGCGTACAGGAAACGCTGCACCCCGGCGTCGCGGGCCAGCCTGGCCAGGCGTACGGAGGCGTGGTGGTTGATGTCGTAGGTGAGCTCCGGCGCCAGCGATCCCAGCGGGTCGTTGGACAGGGCGGCCAGGTGGATCACGGCGTCCACCCCGGCCAGGTGCTCGGCCGTGACGTCGCGCAGGTCCACCCGCCGGCCCGGCGGGTCGGCGGGCGCCGGACCCAGCAGGCAGTCGGCGAACAGGCCGGCGTCGAGGCCGACGACCTCGTGTCCGGCGGCCGTGAGGACCGGGGCCATCACGGTGCCCAGGTAGCCCTGGTGTCCGGTGAGCAGTACGCGCAAGGTTCAATCCCCCAGGTCGAGAGTGAGTTTGGTGACGGCGAACGCCTCGGCGTAGCGCGCGTGGCATTCGATGCCGCGGATCCGGGCGAGGCCGAGGAAGGCCTCCCGGTCGTACCAGGGCCGGTGCCGCTGCGAGGGGTAGTGCTCCTGCAGCAGCCGCACCTTCTGCTCGGCGACCTCCGGTGACAGCGGCTGGTACGCCGTCATACGGCCGAGATCGCCGTCCCACTTGACGATCTCGTAGCCGAGCACGAGGTGGTCACGGAACACGGTGGTCATCAACCGCGCCAGGCCGCGGTGGTCCTGGTGCGCGTCGTCGGTGCGCGGGGCGAGGACCAGCTCCGGCTCGGTCCGCGTCCGCAGCTCCTCGACCGCGGCCTTCGCCTCCTCCCAGTGCGCCGGCATCCGGCCGTCCGGCAGCTTGAGCACGGTCAGCCGCAGGTCGGCGCCAGGACAGAAGGCGGCGAGCGCGGCCCGCTCCTCCTGCTCCCGCTCGCCGCCACCGCCGGAGAGCACCAGCGCGTCGACACGGAGACCCGGCCGCGCGAGGCACATCGAGAGCAGGGTGCCGCCGGCGCCGATGGCGATGTCGTCGCAGTGCGCGCCCACCGCGACGATCCGGTCCAGGCGCCCGGCGCCGAGCCGGATCACACGCCCACCCCCGCGTCGTCCCGCTCCCACACGGCCCACGGGCGGTCGCCCCGGGCGTAGGCGGCGTCGAGCGCGGCCCGCTCCTTCACGGTGTCGGTCGGCTTCCAGAAGCCGCGGTGCCGGTGCGCCACCAGCCGCCCCTGCTTGGCCAGTCCCGCGCATCCGTCGGCGACCAGGTCCCCGTCCTCCGGAATGTGGTCGAAGACCTCCTGGCGGAGCACGAAGTAGCCGCCGTTCTCCCACAGCGGCATGTCGCTCACCGCGGTGATGCCCCCCACCAGGCCGTCCTCGCCCAGCTCCACGCAGTGGAACGAGGACTGCGGCGGCACCACCATCATCGACGCACCGGCGTCGCGCCGGGCGAACCGGTCGATCATCTCCGGCAGCGGGGCGTCGGTGAGCACGTCGGCGTAGTTGGCGAGGAACATCTCGTCGCCGTCCAGGTGGTGCCGCACCCGGCGCAGCCGCTCCCCGATCGGTGACTCGATGCCGGTCTGCGCGAACGTGATCGTCCAGTCGGAGATGTCGGTGGACAGCAACTCGGTCCGCCCGCCGCGCAGCACGAAGTCGTTGGACGTCGTCTCCTCGTAGTTGAGGAAGAAGTCCTTGATGTGGTGGGCCCCGTAGCCGAGGCACAGGATGAACTCGGTGTGCCCGAAGTGCGCGTAGTAGCGCATCACGTGCCAGATCAGCGGCCGGGGGCCGACCATCGCCATCGGCTTGGGCACGTCGTCCGCGGCGCCGCTGCGCATCCGCATCCCGTAACCGCCGCAGAACAGTACGACCTTCATGCTGTGACCTTTCGGGACGCGGCCTCGACGATGCTCAGTTCCGGTATGGGGAAGACCAGCCGGCCGCCCCACTCGTGCACGAAGGACAGCTGCTCGACCAGCTCGGCCCGCAGGTTCCACGGCAGGACGAGGACGTAGTCCGGCCGGTCGGCGGCGATCCGCTCGGGAGCCAGGACCGGGATGCGGGTGCCCGGGGTGAACCTTCCGTGCTTGTAGGGGTTGCGGTCGACCGTGTACGGGAGCAGGTCGGGCCGGATGCCGCAGTGGTTGAGCAGGGTGTTGCCCTTCCCCGGGGCGCCGTAGCCGACGACCGTCTCGCCGCGCTCGGCCGCCTCGATGAGGAACCGCAGCAGGTCCCGGCGCACCTTGGCCACCCGGGCGGAGAACTCGGCGTACCCGGTCAGCTCCTGGAGTCCGGCGGCCTTCTCCCGGTCCAGCACGTCGGCCACCCGGCCGCTCGGCTCGCCGGCCGCCTCGGCGGGCCGGGCCCACAGCCGGATGGAGCCGCCGTGCGTGGGCAGCAACTCGACGTCCACCAGCGTGAGTCCGCCGCTCGCCAGTGCCCGGGCCGCGGACGCGACCGTGTAGTACTGGAAGTGCTCGTGGTAGATCGTGTCGTACTGGTTCTCCTCGATCAGGGTCAGCAGGTGCTGCACCTCGACGGAGACCCAGCCGTCGTCGGCGACCAGGGCGCGCAGGCCCTGGGTGAACCCGACCACGTCGGGGATGTGCGCGTACACGTTGTTGGCCACGACCAGGTCCGCCGGGCCGTGCTCGGCGCGGACGGCCGAACCGGTGTCCGGGCTCAGGAACTCCGTGAGCGTGGGCACACCCGCCTCGCGTGCCGCGGCACCGACGTTCACCGACGGCTCGATGCCCAGGCAGCGGATGCCGCGGTCCACCACATGTCTCAGCAGGTACCCGTCGTTGCTCGCGACCTCGACCACGAAGGCGTCGGGGCCGAGCCCCACCCGCGCCGCGGCGTCCGCGACGAACGTCCGCGCGTGCTCCACCCAGGAGGTGGAGTAGGAGGAGAAGTACGCGTACTCCTTGAACGTCTCCTCCGGTGTGATCAGCGGAGGGATCTGCGCCAGCCAGCAGTCGGTGCAGACCCGCAGGTGCAGCGGGTACGCGGGCTCCGGCCGGTCCAGTTGGTCCGCGGCGAGAAAGCTCTCACACGGTGGCGTCGCCCCGAGGTCGACGACGCTCGCCATCGCTTCCGAGCCGCAGAGTCGGCATCGTGTCATCTGCTGTCCCCATCCCCCCTGCCCGCGCGGGTGTCCCCGCCGCGAGCCAGTGCCGACCGCCCCGCGATCGCGGTGCGGTATCCCTCCACCAGGCGCTCCAGGCCGACGGCCGGGCTGAAACCCTGCTCGTACCGGCGCCGGGCCGCCCGGCCCATCTCCCGGTTGCGGCCGGGGTCGGCCGCGATCCGGCGTATGCGGGACGCGAGCGAGGCGGCCTCGCCCGGCCGGTGCAGCAGCCCGGTCACCCCGTCCTCGACGAGTTCGGTGAAGGCGCCGTGACCGGCGGCGACGACCGGGACTCCGGCCGCCATCGCCTCCACGACCACCAGGCCGAACGCCTCCAGCCACGTCGAGGGAGCCACCACGGCCACCGATCGTGCGACGGCCCGCCGGCATTCCTCGGTGTCGTACAGGCCGACGTACCGCACGTCGTCCCGGCCCGCCGCCCAGGCGGTCACCTCCGGCTCCAGCGGCCCCGTGCCGGCGATCACGAGCGGTACGCCCGCACCACCGCCGGCGGCGATCTCGTCCCACGCGGTCATGAGCAGCCGTACGCCCTTGGCCTCGGCGAGCCGGCCGAGGTAGAGCAGATGCTCCCCCGCGCCCGAGCGGCGGGCGTCCGGGTCGGGCACGAAGTTGTGCTTCACCACCAGCCGCCCGGCCGGCATGCCGGCCCGCACCAGGACGTCGCGCTGCGCCGCGGAGATGCAGAAGAACCGCTCCACACCGGACCACCACCGCCGCCGGTTGGCCGACAGGCTGACCGCGAGCGGCACCGTCGCCGGCCGGGAGTTCCGGTAGCAGCCGTGCCGGACGGCGGGCAGCGGCGTCGACCCGACGCACTCGGTGCACGGCCGGCCGTCCCGCTGCAGCGTGCCGGGCGCGCAGACCTGGGTGTAGTTGTGCAGCGTGGCGACGGCCGGCACACCCGCGTCGGCGCAGGCGGCCAGCACCGCCGGCGACAGCAGCGGGAAGACGTTGTGGACGTGCACCACGTCCGGCCGTTCGGCGCGCAGCCGGGCGGCGAGCTCCCTGCGGACCGCCGGGTTCCACGGCACGAGCAGCGGCACCGCGGCCTTGCGCGGCAGGGACATGGCGGCGATGTCGTCGCTGCGCCGCTCGAACACCTCGACCCGGTGGCCGGCCCCGCGCAGCAGCGCCACCTCCTGGTCGACGACCTTGTTCTCCCCGCTCGGCTGTGCCGAGGCGTAACGGTTGTGCACCACGAGGACGTGCATGCTCAGCTCACCTCCGATCTCTGGGCCCATCGCGGAACGCGTCGTCGGGGGACGTCGGGTGCCGGGAGGGGGGTGGCCGGGGCGGGTGCCGCCAGGAGCGAGGCGGCCACGGCCAGGTGCAGCAGGTACGGCGAGGCGTCGCCCAGCCCGGCCTCGGTGTACGACGCGATCGCGCAGTAGCCGATCAGGAAGATCGCGCAGGCCCTCGACAGCGACGGCGGCCGCAGCAGCGCGACACCGCCCAGCACGACGACGAACGCCGCCACCAGGACGACACCGGTCACGCCCTGCTCGTGGTAGACGGCCAGCCAGCTGTTGTCGATCGGCAGCCCGCCGAACGACTTGTCGCCCAGGCCCGCGCCGAGCAGGTACTCCGAGGTCGTCCGGTCCTCCGCCAGCAGGGCGTTCCAGACCTTGGCCCGGCCGGTGAGGCTGGTGAAGTTCTCCTGGCTCTGCCCGCGCAGGAACCACGCCTGCAGCGCGGAGCCGAACACCACCGCGGCGACGGCGGCGCACAGTACCGTCCAGGTGAAGAACCGGCGGGCGGCGGCGCTGGTCAGGACGAGCGAGCCGATCGCCAGCGTCAGCCCGACGAGCAGGCCGACCGTGGCCGTCCGGGTATGGGTCAGCGCGAGCAGGACGAGTGACGGCACGACGACCACCGCCGCGCCGGCCCGGTCGGTCCGGCGGCCCAGCAGGAGCAGCACGGTGAGCCCGATGATCACCGCGGCGTACTGTCCGATCTGCGGCGGGGTGAGCGGCCACAACGCGCCGACCAGCCGCCCGCCGTAGAGGTCGGGCATGGCGGCGCCCGGTGAGACGGCCAGGCCGGCGGCCACCGACCCGAGGACCACGAAGTACATCCGGATGTGGTGCCGTACGAACGTCGTGCCGCCGTCCCACCAGCGGCTGAGCAGCCACAGCGTGGCGACGAAGAGAGCCAGCCGGGCGCAGCGGAACAGCGCGCCGAACCCGGACTCCGGGTCCGCGCTGGAGATCACGCTCGGCACCAGCAGCAGGGTGAGCAGGAACAGGTAGGCGCTCGGCCGGACGCGCAGCCGGAGATTGACCGCGAGCGCCAGCGTGAACGCGACGGCCAGCGCGCCCATGGTGACCATCTGGATGAGGGAGCGGGGCAGCGGGACGATGGTCTTCGCCCCGGCGGAGCCGAGCGTGTTGAGGACCAGCAGTCCCCAGGCCGTCCCGACGAGCTTCGGCGTGTGGTCCGTACCCATCTCAGCCACCGCCCTGCGCGCGGAAGGTGCTGCCCGCGTCCTGCTGGTACGTGCCCTGCCACTGCACGGCGTCGAGCACCCGGCTCGGGTCGTGGGCGGTGAACTTCCACGGTCCGACGTAGGTGTTGTCGCGCCAGCGGTTGTGCTGCTCGCGGGTGATCGCCTCGGACACCCGCTCGCCCTGGTACGGAGACCAGTCCGGGTAGGTGCCGTAGTTGGCCAGCACCGCCATCCGGTCGCACATCGCCGTGCAGTCGACGACGGACTTGTCCAGCACGAAGCGGTTGTCGTGGATGTCCACCCGCTGGGTCCTCCACCGGCAGTCGGCGTAGAGCGGTGCGGTGGCGATCGCCGGCTGTGCGCAGCGGTCCTTGTCCTTCACCAGCAGCGTGCAGTCACCGGACGAGGTGTTGGCGGGGCTGTTGCAGAACCGGTCGGCGTTCTCCCACAGGGTGATCCCGGACCAGTTGTCCTCCAGCACGTTCCGGTGGATCTCGATCCTGTCGGTGCGGGCCCGGACCCGTGGTTCGCCGCCGGACTCGGAGATGTAGACGGTCGCGAACGGGAAGGTGTCGCCGCGGTCGGCGTACCTGCGGCCCTCGACCCAGTTGTTCCGCCGGATCGTGTTGTCCCGGACGACCGCGTTGTAGCTGGTCTCGTAGATCAGCGCGGCACCGTCGTTCTCCTCCAGCACGTTGCCCTCGATGCGGAAGTCGTTGTTGTTGGTGTCCGCCCACAACCCGGTCCCGCGGTTGTCGTGCACCCAGTTGCCGCGTACGTCGGCGCCGTCGACGGCCCAGAACTTGACGCCTCCGGTGCAGCCGCAGCCCGGCCGCCGCCGCTCCCAGTCACCGGTGTTGTTGCCCGTGATCTCGTTGCCCTCGACCACCAGGTCGCTGATGGCGTCACCGGCCTTGTACGCGTTCATGCCGTACTGGCCGTTGTCGCGCAGGCAGTTGGCGCGTACCTGCTGGCGGGCACCGGCCATCAGCCCGGCGCCGGAGTTGTCCTGGATCGTCGAGTGCTCGATCACCCACCCGTCGGCCGAGTCGTGGTTGACCACGCCCTCGTCGTGCGGCGCGACGAACCCCTGCACGGTCAGGTGGCGGACGGTGACGTCGTCGGCGGTGCCGCCGAACGCGTACTGGTTGGTCTTACGGCCGTCGAGCACGGCGCCCGGCGCGCCGAGGTAGGTGTTCCCCTCCTTGGGGACGACCTGGGCGTAGCGGTCGGGGTCGAGCCGGTGCTTGCCCGGCCGGAGCCAGAACGTGGTGTGCGGGGGACTGCTCCTGGTCTTCGCGGCCAGGTCACCGGCGACCGCGGGGTCGACCGTCACCGCGCCCGCCGGTGCCTTCGCCGGCCCGACGGCGGGCTTGTCGCACACCCGGGCCACGGAGGCGGACGGCGTGGCGGTCGGCTTCGGCCGCGCGTCCGGCGTGCCGCTGTCACAGCCGGTCACCGCCGCCAGCAGGACCAGCGTCAGCGGTGCCGCCGGTAACGCCCGGTGCCGCCACTTCGTCCCCACGGATCAGGCCCCCTGACCGCGGAACCCGAGGACGGTGGTGAAATCCTCCGTGCCGTCGGTGGTGCCGGTGCCGACCAGCGTGGTGGCGGGTTCCTTGCGTCCGAAGCCGGCGGAGTACCAGCCCAGCGGCGGTTCCGTCTCGCCGCGGTGCGCCCGCCAGGAGAGCTGTCCGGGCAGGTCGAGCACCGCGGAGCGGTCCTCGCCGTCCCGGGTCCAGGTGAGCACGGCCCGGTTCCCCACCAGGTCCGCGGTGATCTCCGGGCCGAGGTGGAACGCCAGGCGCAGGGCCCGGTGCGGGCCGCGCACCTCGTCGACCACTCTCAACTCCTGTGTGACGGACGTCAGTTCCACTCGTCGGCGGTGTACGGAGCCCTGGTAGCCGTCGTGTTCGGCGCACCAGCGGGACACGCCCTCGCCGGACGTGTCCACGGCCAGGACGCGGCTGCGGGCGTGCCGGGTCCACAGGAACGGGCCGCCGGAGACGGACTGGTCACCGCCGTCCAGCTCCAGGGTGTTGTGGCCGAGGGTCGACCGGAAGTACCGCCGCCACTCGGGCTGCCCGTGGTAGCAGTACGTCCCCGGGTCGGCGAGCACGTCGACCCCGTCGTGCCGGACCTCCACGGACAGCGCGTCCGCGTGGGCGTGCGCGGCGATGGACAGGAAGCCGTGCGGACCACCGTCGCAGCGGCACCAGATCCCCTCCGGACCGCGCAGAACGGTCGTCCCCGCGTCGGCGAAGTGGGCAGGCCGGCTCGCCGGGCGGGAGACGGCCGACGCGGTGGGCCGGACGAGCGCGGCCAGCAGCGGGGTGCGCACATCGGTGCCGGTCACCTCCGGCCACCAGTCGAGAGACCCGAACACGGCCTCGCCGGTGGCCAGCAGCGAGCCCCAGCGGTCGGTGCCCGCGCCGTCCACGACCAGACCGTGCCCGTCGTCCGCGTCCCCCTGGCGCGGCGGCCGCAACCGGTCGTCCACGACGGCCGCGAGCGCGTCGGTCATCCGCAGCAGCACCAGCCGGACCGTCGCGGGCACCGGCACACCGGCGGCGTCCGCCTCCGCCACCGCGGCCAGGCCGAGCTCCAGCACCAGCCCGTGGTACTCGGTGGCCAGCTCCCGGTTGAGGCCGGAGAGGAACGTGTTGCCGCGCAGGTGCCGGTCCAGCGACCGCAGCGCGTCGGCCCGCCAGCGCGCCGAGTCGGGGAACCAGCCGAACGCGCAGGCCGCGGCGAACTGCCCGGCGGACTCGGCGATGACGTGGTTGTTCGCCGAGGAGCCCCGGCTGGGGAAGGCGGCCAGCCAGCGCTGGTGGTGCCAGATCTGGTTCAGCGCCACCGGGCTGCCCTCGAACAGGGCGGCCGCGCCCGGCCAGCCGTCGAGCAGCCGGCGGACCCACACCCAGGACAGCAGCCGGATCCCCAGCTCGATGCCGCTGACCCAGTGCACCCCGCGCAGCGGCGGGTTGGCCGCCCACCACGACCGCAGGTGCTCGGCCACCCGCTCGGCGTACCGCTCGTCCCCGGTGACCGCGTAGGCGGCGGCGAGCCGGGTGAGGTACTGGTGCCGGGACAGCTCCCAGATCTGCTTGATGTCCCCGACCGCGTCCTCGTCGCGGTACGGCACGTCGAAGGCGTAACCCGACGGAGCCCGGCGCCCGGTCCTCGGGTCGTACGACCAGTCCGGGTCGATCAGGTCGTCGCGGTCCACCCCGAAGTACTCGGCGTGCCCGGCCATCAGCCGGTCCGCCTCGGCAACGAGACGTTTCGCGGCGTCCGGCGGCACCGCGGCGACCGTCCCCGCGGGCAGGACCGCGGTGAACCGGGCGCCGGTCACGTCCGGGCAGTCGGGCGGCGGCGCCGACCGCCACCGCCGTCTGCGCACCGTGTCGCCCATCCGGCCGCCGATCTCCCGCGGCCCCATCCGGGACAGCCGCCGCAGGTACCAGCCCGCGCCCATGCTCATCGCGACCCCGTGAGCGTCACCGGCGCGCCCCCGGCCAGAGAGGCCTGTACGGCGAGGGTGGCCGCCGTGGTGGCGACCAGCGACCGGAGCGGCACCGGCATCGGCCCGCCGGTCCGTACGGCCTTGACGAACGCGGCCAGTTCGGCGTTCTGGCCCTTGTCCCGGGCCTTGGGCAGCCGCGAACTGACCCACCGCTTACGGCCGTGGACCGAGGCACGGACGAAGTCGTCGAGCCGCAGCACCTTGCCGTCCGCGATGAGGTCCAGGGTCTCCTTGGGGAACCCGGACGATCCGGTGGTGACGTAACTGATCGTGGCGGTGGACCCGTCCGGGTAGCGCAGGACGACCTGAAGGTCCTCGTTGCCGGACGGGGCGACCGCGTACACCGAGACCGGGTCGGCCTCCAGCAGCCAGCTCGCCGTGTCGATGAAGTGCCCGCCCTCACCGGCGAACCGCGAGCCCTCGGTGCCCTGCTGGAGGTACCAGCTGCCGTGGTCGAGGCGGCCCGCGTTGACGAGGTAGCGCAGGCTCGCCGGACCGGTCCGGGTGCCGAACCGCTTCCCGGCCTCCTGCAGCAGCGGCGCGAACCGGCGGTTGAAGCCCACCTGCAGCCGGTCGTTGCCGGACTCCTCCACCGCGGCGAGCACCCCGGCCAGTTCGTCCTCGGTGAGCGCCAGCGGCTTCTCCACGAACACCGCCTTGCCGGCCAGCAGCGCCTTCCGGGTCAGTTCGGCGTGCGAGCTGTGCCGGGTGACCACGAACACCGCGTCGACGGACGTGTCGCCGAGCACGGCGTCGAGATCGGTGGTCGCCCCGGCGAAGCCGAACTTGCGCTGGGCGTTGGCCCCGGACAGCGCCGTCGTGGTGACGACCGTCGACAACTCGACGCCGTCGCGCCGCGCCAGGTGCGGCAACAGCATCGACGACGCGTAGTTGCCCGCGCCGACGAACGCGAGACGTACCGGCGTCCTCACGGCCCTCGCCGGGCTCCGCTTCACGTTCACGGAGGGCACGGCCACCACCGGGGCCTCCGCTTCGACCTCCTGTCCGGGGTACCGGAACAGCACGGCCACGGCCTTCAGTTCGCCGTCCTTCAGGCTCCGGTACGTCTCGACGGCGTCGTCGAAGTCGGCGACGTGGGAGACCAGGGGCTCCACGTCGACGCTGCCGCGGGCCATGAGATCGAGGAAGCACGCCAGGTTGCGGCGCTCGGTCCAGCGCACATAGCCGATCGGGTAGTCCCGCCCCTGGAGCTCGTACTCCGGGTCGTAGCGCCCGGGGCCGTACGAGCGGGAGAACCGGACGTCGAGCTCCTTCTCGTAGTACGCGTTCCACGGCAGGTCGAGGCGGCACTTGCCGATGTCGACGACCCGGCCGCGGTCCCGGCAGAGCCGGGCGGCCAGCTCGACGGGCTGGTTGCTGCCGCCGCCGGCGGCCAGGTACACCTGGTCCACGCCGTGACCGTCGGTGAGTTCGGCGACGGCCGTCTCCACGGCCGCGGACGCGGGATCGCCGCAGGCCGCCGCGCCCAGGCGCTCGGCGAGCTCGCAGCGCGCCGGATCGGGGTCGGCCCCGACGACCCGTACCCCCGAGGCGGCGAGGAGCTGCACCACCAGCTGCCCGATCAGTCCGAGGCCGATGACCAGCGCCACCTCGCCGAGCCGCGACTCGCCCTGGCGGACGCCCTGCAGCGCGATCGACCCGACGGTGCCGAAGGCCGCGTGCCGCGGCGCGAGACCGTCCGGCACCCGGGCGTAGAGGTTCTTCGGCACCCAGTTCAGCTCGGCGTGCAGCGCGTGCTCGTTGCCGGCGCAGGCCACCAGGTCGCCGACCTTCACGTCGTCGATCCCGGCGCCGACCTGCTCGACCACCCCGCACAGCGAATAGCCCAGCGGAGTGTAGGAGTCCAGCTTGCCCATCACCTTGCGGTAGGTGGCGGGCGCCCCGTTGGCGGCCACGCTCTGCACGACCTTCGCCACCTGGTCCGGCCGGGAACGGGCCTTGCCCACCATCGACATGCCGGCCTCGGAGACCTTCATCAGCTCGGTCCCGGTGGAGATCAGCGAGTACGTGCTCCGCACCAGCACACCGCCCGGCTTGCAGCCCGGCACCGGCACGTCGAGCAGCGCCAGCTCGCCGCTCCTGTAATTCTGCACAACCTGTTTCACCGGAAGTCCTCTTGTTCTCTACGCCGTCAAAGAAGGGGTCTGGCCGGCCTTGGAGGTCGCGCCGCGGTACCAGTACTCGAGGGTCAGCACATGCCACAGATGCTTGGAGAAGTCCCGCTGCCCGGCGGCGTCCTCGGCGACGAGCCGCTGAAGCGCGTCGCGGCGCAGGATCCCGGAACGGACGAGCTCGCCGTCGTCGACCACCTCGCGCACCAGCGGTGCCAGATCCCGGCTCATCCAGGCCCGCAGCGGGGCGCTGAACAGGCCCTTGGGCCGGTACACGATCTCCCGGGGCAGGATCGACGTGGCCGCCTCCTTGAGGACGGCCTTGCCCTGCCGCCCGACGATCTTGCGGTCGCCGGGGAAGGCGAACGCCGCCTTCACCACCTCGACGTCCACGTACGGCACCCGCACCTCCGTCGACGCGGCCATGCTGGAGCGGTCCGTGTACGCGAGGTTCAGGCCCGGCAGGAACATCCGCGAGTCGCCCAGGCACATGCGGTTGACGAAGTCGTCGAGGTCGTTGTCCCGATAGGTGTCCGCGTGCTCGGTCAGCACGTCGTCGACCGTCGGGGCCAGGTCCGGATCGATCAGGGCGAGCAGTTCGTCCCGGTCGTACATGGTGTAGCTGCGCCGGAACGCGGTCTCCTCCGGCAGATCGGCGAAGGAGAGGAACCGCTTCGCGAAGCGCACCGACCGGTACCCCCGGCGGGCCGTCGCGACCGGCAGCCGGTCCACCGCCGCGGACACCCCGCGCCGCAGGGGCCGCGGGACGCGCTGGTAGCGCAGCGCGATCAGGTTGGCCAGGTGCTTGCGGTACCCGGCGAACAGCTCGTCGGCGCCCATCCCCGACAGCATCACCTTGACCCCGGCCTCCCGGGCGGCCGAGCAGATCAGGAAGGTGTTGATGGCGGCGGGGTCGCCGATCGGCTCGTCCAGGTGGTACGTCATCCGCGGCAGCAGGTCGAGGACGTCCGGGGCGATCTCGATCTCGTGCAGGTCGACGCCGAACCGCCCGGCCACCTGCCGGGCGTAGCGCAGGTCGTCCGGCATCGCCTCGAACCGGGCGTCCTCGGCGCGGAACCCGATCGTGTAGGCGGAGATCCCCGGCTGGTGGCGGGCGGCCAGCGCGGTCAGGTAGCTGGAGTCGAGACCGCCGGAGAGGAAGGTCGCCACGGGCACGTCGGAGAGCAGGTGCCGCCGGGTCGACTCCTCGACGATCGCGGCCAGGTCCGGCCGCTCACCGGCCAGGGCCCGCTCCCGGCCCTCGGCGGCGACGTCCCTCAGGTTCCAGAACCTGCCGCGCTCCACCCGGCCGTCGGGCCGGCACCTCAGCCAGCTCCCCGGCGGCAGCTTCTCCGCCTCGCGGAACGCGCACCGCGAGTCCGGCACCCAGTAGTACAGCAGCGAGGCCACAAGCGCCGCGGGGTCCACCTCCAGCGACCCGCCGGTCACGGCGGCGAGCGCCTTGAGTTCGGAGGCGAAGACCAGACCCGCGCCGCGCCGCAGCAGGAACAGCGGCTTGATGCCCAACTGGTCGCGGGCCAGCACCAGTTCACCGGTCCGCTCGTCGAAGATGCCGAACGCGAACATGCCGCGCAGCCGGGGCAGGCAGTCCGTGCCCCAGCGCCGCCAGGCCTCGAGCACCACCTCGGTGTCGGAGGTGCCGCGGAAGCGCACCCCGGCGGCCGTCAGCTCCGTACGCAGCTCGGGCGCGTTGTACAGCTCGCCGTTGTACGTCAGGACGAGGCCGCCCGAGACCATCGGCTGGGCGCCGGTCTCCGACAGGTCGACGATGGCCAATCGGCGGTGCCCGAGGTGCACTTTGCCGTCACCGGCGGGATGGCTGTACCGGCCCGCCCCGTCCGGGCCGCGATGGGCGAGGACATCGGTGAGCCGGTCGGCCACGGCCTTCCCGTCCGGCCACCGGTACGTGCCTGCGATGCCACACATGTCCTACCGCGCCTCCTGGTCGCTGTCCGGGACCCGTGCCGCCGGCATCGGCAGCCGTTCCGTCCCCCGCCGCTCAGTCCCGTTCCGCCGGGCCGGCCGCTCGCCGCGGTCGTGCGGCGCGGTGTGCGGCCCGTCCCACAGCGTGCCGTCGGTCCGGTCACGCGGATCGGGGTCGATCAGCACCACGCCGATCACCGTGATGCGCTGGTCCGCGAGCTGCCGCGCCACGGTGTGCAGCCATGCGGCGCTGCCGTGCCCGGCCCGTACGACGAGCACGGTCCGGGTGCCGAGGTACCGGAGGTCGGTCCACGCGGTGCCGGGCGCCACCGAGCCGACGCCGACCCGGCGCTCATCGGGTGACACGGCCGCGGCGTCCGCGCCGCCGACCACGGTGGGGTCTCCCGGCTCCGGGCGGCGCCTGGCGAGCTGCGGGCCGGGCAGACCGTCGACGACGACCACCGGACCCTCCGCCCCCAGTGCCCCGGCGAGGTCCAGGGCGATCGTGCTCGCACCGCGCGCACAGCCCAGTTCCAGCAGCGACACCGGTTCCGCGGAGCCCCGTACGGTACGGGCCAGGGAGACCGTGAGCCGTTCCCGTGCCGCCCGGATCCGTCGCCGCCGCCACGGCCCGGCCGGCCGGCCGGGCAGCTCCGCGATGACGGAGGCGCCCAGGTTCGCCGCGATCTCCCGGCGCAGCACGGGACGGTCCGCCACCGCCACGCCGACGGCGGCCAGCGCGAGGCCGAGCGCGAGCCCGAGGACGAACCCGATCCCGGCATCGGTGACGGCGGTCCTGGGCAGGGAGTGGTCCACCGCGCGCGCGGCGTCCACGATCTGCGTGCCCGCGACGAGCCGGGGCGTACTCAGCCGCGCCTCCTCGGCGCGCTGGTCGAAGTCGGTGATCCGCGAGGTGAGTTCGGCCCGGCGGGCGAAGAGCGACTCGAGGTTCGCCGACGCCTCCGGGTCGCTCTGCGGCGGTCCCTCCCCGATCTCCTCGTTGACCCGCGCGAGTTCGTCCCGCATGTCGTCGCGCCGGCCGAGCAGGGCCTTGGATTCGGCGTTCGCGGCTTCCTTGATCCGCTTCACGTGGTCCGCGACGAACGCCTCGGCCAGCGCCTCGGCACGGGCCACCGCTTCCGCGTCGCTGTCACCCGTCACGGTGATCTGCAGCAGGTTGTTGGTCAGGCCGGTGCCCTGGTAGTCCCCCATGAAGTCTTCCGGGCGTTCCGGGGAACCGAGGGACCGCAGGGCCTCGCCGGCGATCCGCGTGGTCCCCAGCAGTGCGGCATCGGTGCGGATCAGCGTTCCGGGGTCGTTCGGCTGGTCCGCCTCGTGCGCGACCAGCACCGTGGTCACCGCGGTCGGCGGCGCCGGCAGCAGGACCGCCACCACCGCCCCGGCCAGCAGCCCCAGCAGCGCCATGGAACACCACAGGCGGCGGCGCCTGCGCACCGCGACCACCAGCGCCTGCAGGTCCAGCAGCGGAGCGGCCGACGACTCCGGACTCGTACGCGTCGTCACCCTGCGCCTCCCGTCGCGTCGGCGTCGGCCGCGAGCGCCGGCGTGGCGGCGTCCCGGGGACGGCCGGCGGACCGTGTCGTACGGGCCTGCACCGGGCCGACGGTCGACGGCTCCGCATTCGTACGCGTCGTCACCCTGCGCCTCCCGTCGCGTCGGCGCCGGCCGCGAGCGCCGGCGTGGCGGCGTCCCGGGGACGGCCGGCGGACCGTGTCGTACGGGCCCGGACCGGGCCGGCGACGACGACGCCGACGATCTTGTGCCCCGCGTCCGCACACGCCTCGGCGATGCCGGTGAGCTCCTCCGCGCTCCAGTTGCCCGCGCTGAGCACGACCAGGGCACCGGACTCGTCGACGCGGTCCGGCACCATCGGCCGGGACACCGAAACCTCCGCCACCCGCAGCAGCGGATCGCCCTCGGACTCGTCGGCGAGCCGCCCGGCGGCCCGGTGGGCGACCTCGTCGCCGTCCGGGACGACGACCAGCAACCGCAGCCCGGAGCGCGGCAACCTCTCCCGGAGGCGGGCGCACACCCGCCGGTAGCGGACTCGCCGGCCGGCCTCGTCGCCGGACGTCTGCGGGGCCGGTACGTCCCACCGGACGTCGACACCGAGGAACCGGCGGATCCGGGCCCGCAGGTCACGGCCTTCCGGCGGGTGCGCGGCCCGCTCGGCGGGTACGTCGACGGTACCGAGCGGCGCCGCGCCCAGCGCCGCGACGATCTCCGGTTCGGTGCGCAGCCGCCGGCTCATCCGCGCGGCGGCGAGATGGCCGACGACCGCGAGCAGGAAGAACAGCAGCGCCCCGCCGACGACGAGCTGTATCCGCGTCGGCGGTGTCTCACCGTCCGGCCGGGCCGCCGGCCCCATGACGACCATGCTCGCCTCGCCCGCGGCCGGGTCGGCCTGCTCCAGCTCGGTGACGGCCTCCTGCAGCGCGGTGCGCAGCTTCGCGAGCTCGGTGCGGGTCTGCACGCTCTCCACGGTCCGGCCGGGATCGGCCGCGTCGGCCAGCTCGGTGATGCGGCGGCTGGTCCGCACCACCAGCTTCCGCAGTTCCTCGGGCCGCGCAGCCGCCTCGGAGTCGGTGTCGTCGCCCGCGATCCGTGCGGCGAAGGCGACGAACTGCTGGGCCACCTGGTCGGAGAGTCGCTGTGCGCGCTCCGGGGTGTCGGCCGTGCCCGAGATCCTGATGATGTTCCCGTCGGCGGCCGCGGCGCTCACCCGCTCCCGCAGCTCGCCGCCGTCGACCCCGGCCCAGCCGAGCGTGTCGGCCGCCCGGTCGACCACCACCGAACTGGTCGCGATCTCCGTCTGGGTCAGCAGCTCGCGCTCCTCCCATGCCCCCGGCAGCAGGACCGATGCCGACGTCGTGTAACGCGGCGGGAACAGCAGAGAGGTGCCGTAGCCGACGAGCGCGCCCAGCACGGCGAGGACGGCGAGGAGCCGCCACCGCCGATGGATCATCCGCCCGACCGTGGCCAGGCGTATCGTGTCATCGCTCAACGACGAGGCCTCTTCCCTGCCCGGCCCCGGGTGCCTGCCGGCACCGGAGCCCGGTCACGGCAGGCAGCGGTGTAGGCGGCGAGCAGCGACGCCTGCGAGTTCCGCCAGGAGAGCTCCCCGCCGATCCGTTCCTGGCCGATCCTGCCCATCCGGGCCCGCAGTTCCGGATCGTCCAGCAGCAGCGCGATGGACTTCGCGAACTCGGCCTCGTCGTTCGCGGGCGCGTAGACGGCGGCGTCACCGGCGGAGACCCGCGCCTCCTTCAGGTCGAACGAGACGATCGGCCGGCCCATCGCCATGTACTCCAGGACCTTGTTCATGGTCGACACGTCGTTGAGCGGATTGCGCGGGTCGGGGGAGAGGCACACGTCCGCGGTGGACAGGTAGCGCACCAGGTCGGCGTCCGGGATGCGCCCGGTGAACTGCACCTGTTCGTCGAGCCCGAGCGTCCGGGACAGCTCCACCATCGCGTCGAAGGCGTCACCGGAGCCGACGAACACCGCGTGCCAGTCGGTCCGTCCGACCTCGTCGCGCAGCTTCGCCAGGGCCCGCAAGGCGTAGTCGACGCCGTCCTGCGGGCCCATGACGCCGAGGTAGCACAGCAGATGGGGCTTGCCGCGTTTCAACTCCGGCTCGGGCGGCACCGGTCGGAACCGGTCGGTCCGGGGCGCGCTGCGCACCACGAAGACGTCCGCCGGCCGCCGGCCGCCACGCCGCACCGCGACGTCCCGGTAGCTCTCGTTCGTGGCGAGCACGATGTCCGCGGCCCGGTAGGTCATCCGTTCCAGCGCGCACACACCGCGGTAGAGCAGGTCCTTGCCGCGGCCGAACCGGGAGAGGTACAGCTCGGGCACCAGGTCGTGCTGGTCGAAGACGAACCGCGCGCCGCGCCGCTTCAGCCACAGGGCCGGCAGGAACAGCAGGTCGGGCGGGTTGCAGGCGTGGACCACGTGGACCGGGCCGACCTTCCGGGCCAGCCGGGCCGTGTGCCACAGCGCCGATCCGTACTCCCGCAGATAGCCGGCCGGTCCTCCGGTGGCCGCGCGCAACGGGTAGCGGTGGATCCGCACCCCGTCGATCACCGCCTCGGGTTCCGTGTCCCGTTTGCTCCCCTGGGGGCATATGACGTGCACCGTCCAGCCCGCGTCGCGCAGTGTCGTGCACTCCTGCCACACCCGCCGGTCGAACGGCACCGACAGGTTCTCCACCAGGATCAGCGCGCGCCGGCCGTGCCGGTCGCCGCCGGTTGTGTCGTCGAACGACGTGTCACCAAGCAAGGCCCATGTACCCCGGTTCGGTCCGGCGCGTCTCGGCGTCGGGAAGGCGGACGAGATCGACGATCACCGGACCGTCGCCGTGGGGCAGCGCCGACAGCACGGCCGGGTCCTTGGTCCCGACCAGGCACACCTCGGCGTGTTCGAGCACCTCGTCGACGGAGTCCGCGAGCAGTTGCGCGAGGTGCGGCAGCCGGGTCTCGACGTACTCGCGGTTCGCGCCGAGCAGCCGGGAGAGGCTCACGTTGGCGTCGTGGATCCTCAGGTCGTACCCCTTGCCGAAGAGCCGCTCCGCCAGCTCGACGAGCGGGCTCTCGCGGAGGTCGTCGGTGCCGGGTTTGAAGGACAGTCCGAACAGTCCCACCCGGCGCTTGCCGGTGCGCTCCACCAGTTCCACCGCGCGCTGCAGATGGTCGGCGTTGGAGGGCAGCACGTGGGAGAGGATGGGCACCGAGACGTCGGCCCGCTGCGCCGCGTGGACCAGGCTGCGCAGGTCCTTGGGCAGGCAGGAGCCCCCGAAGGCGAAGCCGGGCCGCAGGTAGGCGGGGCTGATGTTCAGCTTGCGGTCGGCGAGGAACACGTCCATCACCTGGTGCGAGTCCACCCCGAGTGCCTGGCACACCGCGCCCAGCTCGTTCGCGAAGCCGATCTTGAGGCCGTGGAACGCGTTGTCCGCGTACTTGATCGCCTCGGCCGTCGGGACCGGCACCCGGAACACCTCGCCGGGCAGGCCGTCGTACAGCGCCAGGACCGCGTCGCCGCTCGCCGGGTCGAGCTCGCCGATGACGGTCTTGGGCGGGTCGAAGAAGTCCCGCACGCTGGTGCCCTCGCGCAGGAACTCCGGGTTGACCGCGACCCCGACGTCCACCCCGGCCGTGCCGCCGACGTACTTCTCCAGGATCGGCACCAGCAGGTTCAGGCAGGTGCCCGGGAGCATGGTGCTGCGGAACACGACGGTGTGCCGCCCGCCCCGCTCGGCCAGCGCGGCGCCGATCTGCTCGGTGACCCGCTCCAGGTACGTGGTGCACAGGCTGCCGTTGGGCTCCGACGGCGTGCCCACGCAGATCAGCGATATCTCGCTGTCCATGATCGCCTCGCGGACGTCGCCGGTGGCGCGTAACGCCCCGCTCTCCACGACCTCGGCGACGAGCTCGCCGATCCGCTCCTCGACCACCGGGGCCTTGCCGTCGTTGACCAGGTCGACCTTCACCTGGTTGACGTCCACCCCGATGACCTCGTGGCCCATGCCGGCCAGGCACGCGGCCGACACACAGCCCACGTAGCCGAGCCCGAAAACGCTGACTCTCACGTTCCGTTCCTCCCCCTGGGCAGGCCCTCGCGGCCTGCGGTCCGCGCGCCGTCCGTACGACGACGCCGCCCCCCGCGCATCAGTAGGCCCCCTGCCCGTAGAGCACCGCACGCAGCGTCTTCCACAAGATCACTGTGTCCAGGGCGAGCGACCAGTCCTCCACGTACCGCAGGTCCAGCCGGACCGCCTCCTCCCACGACAGGTCGCTGCGTCCGCTGATCTGCCACAGGCCGGTGAGGCCGGGCTTGACCAGCAGCCGCCGCCGGATGTCCGGGCCGTAGGCGGCGGACTCCTCCGGTAACGGAGGCCGCGGCCCGACGAGCGACATCGATCCGGTGAGTACGTTGAACAGCTGCGGGAGTTCGTCGATCGAGTACCGGCGCAGCACCGCTCCCACCCGGGTCACCCGCGGATCCCGGTGGAGCTTGAACAGCGGTCCTGCGCCCTCGTTCAGGCCGGCCAGCTCGGCACGGGCCCGGTCGGCGCCGGCGACCATGGTGCGGAACTTGAGAATGGTGAACTCGCGGCCGTCCTTGCCGACCCTGCGCTGGCGGTAGAACGCCCCGCCCCGGCTGGTCGTCAGCACGAGCAGGGCGACGCACACCATCAGCGGCGCGAACAGCAGCAGCAGGATCGTTGCGCCCAGCCGGTCGACGACCCCTTTGACCGCCCGGCGGCCCCCGGTGAAGGCCGGCATGCTGACCCGCAGCAGCGGGATCCCGAGCACCGCGTCGATGTGCAGCCGCGGGCCGGCCACCTCCATCAGCACGGGGGCGACGACCATCTCGGCGTCGCTGCCCTCGAGGTTCCAGGCCAGCCGCTGCAGCCGGTGCGGTGACCAGTGCGGGTCCGGGGTGACCGCGACGACACGGTAGCCGTCGCGGCGGACGTGGTCGGCGACGTCCGTCAGCCGGCCGACGACCGGCACTCCGTCCACCCGGTCACCGTCGGGTGCGAGACCGTCCGTCGTGCACACCGCGTCCACCCGCCAGCCGAGGTGCGGGAACTGCCGGGTCCGGGTGATCAGGTCGTGCACGGTGGCCGGGCTCCCGGCGGCGAGCACCGGTCTCAGGCACCGGCCCTCCTTCCGCTCCCTGTGCAGCCACAGGCGCAGCAGATACCGCGCGATCATGGTGACGACCGCGATCGCGGGGATCGCGACGAAGATCCAGAGTTTGATGTTGCGCGAGGTGAGGGCGATTCCGCCGAGCGCCAGGACGACGGTCGCCATGAACAACGAGCGTCCGAGCCGGCGGAACTCCTCGGCGCCCTGGCCGAGCACGGACGGAGACCACGCCCGGCCCACCGCGAGCGCCCCCAGCACCAGCAGCCAGGTGCCGAAGGCGAGAATCCCCCATTTCTCATGCCAGTTGGCCGCGTCCCGGACCCCGAAGAAGTTGCCGATCGCCGCCACCACGAAGGCGGTGGTCACGGTGTCGCCGGTGATCACGGTAAGGCGGTACCGCTGCTCCCAGTCGGTCGCCGGTCTGCTGATCGCCCCGTTCGCCAGACGCTCGTGCGCCGACGGAAACGGGCCGACTAATTCCCCCTGCCGCACAGAACCCCCCAGGTCCCCAGTGGTTCGACGTGTTCCCCTGACACCGTTTCTCCACCCGGGAGGCCCCCGCCCCCCGCGCCGCGCCGTTCCTCCCCCACAGGAGGCCCCCGCCTCCCGCGCATGCCGTACCGGCTCTCTCGGAACCGGCTGAACAACCCACCCCGGCACCCCGGGTGCTCCCCGCACCCAGGGTTCATCGATCGTCACCGTGTGTTCGAACGGCTGAAGCAAGGTCAATCTAGACCATCGGGGCCGATATGTAGAGGGGATGTGTGTGATTCGTGCGCAAGCTTTGAGACGGAATCGGTCTGCCGGTGACCGCCCGCGCCCGCAGTGCCCCGGCTAGCGGGAGGAGTGACGGCCGGTCAGCGGGTCCCCGGCCGTGCGGACGGCCGCGGCGATCCAGGTCATGGCCTCGGGCACGTCGTAGTTGCCGGCGTGCGGCTGGTTCCAGGCGAGCCGGTAGTCCAGGTTCTCGACCTGCTTGTCGGCGGCGAGCGCCCGGTCGAGGTTGACCGACACGGTGAACGAGGTGTCCCGGTCGCGGGTGCCGTGGCGGACGTACCAGTTCGGCGCGGTGTCGGCGCGGGTGCCGACGAAGTCCATGGGGTTGATCAGGTGGACCTGGTCGTCGACGGTGGTGCTCTTCCTGCTCGTGTACTGCTTCCAGGTCAGCCCGGTGTCGTCGAGGCCGCTGCCGTCGCCGGCGACGTCGTTGTGGTTCCAGCTGTACTCGGTGTAGTTCATGTACTTCTGGGACGGCGGGCCGAAGAGGTCGGTCTCGGTGCCGCTGGTGGTGTTCCCGTCGACGCCCACCGCGTCGAAGGCCGGGGTCGTCTTCAGCGTGGCCTGGGTGGCGACGAAGGCGAGGTACTTCGCCATGTCGACGGAGCGCACCGTGCGGGTGGCGTCGTCGACGTCGATCCAGTCGTTGACGTACGACGTGGTGGTGCCCCTCGACGTGATCTCGAAGGTGCCGCCCAGCGGCGGGATCGTGTGGGCGGGGTCCGCCTCCAGATAGGTCTCCGCGGAGCGGACGACCTCCTCCTCGATGGTGTCGAGCATGGTCGCGGCGGTGAGCCGGGAGCCGTCGGGGTTGCGCAGCCCGAGGCTCTTCTCGTACGCGGGGAACCGTGCCGCTATCTCGGCGGCGTCCTCGGGGGAGGGGTTCGAGCCGGTGGTGTCGCGGGTGGCGAGGACGTCGTACAGCCACTCGTAGGCCGCGTCGGCGTTGCCGAGGTCGGTGATCGGGCAGTACGCGTTGACGGCGAAGACGTCGTCGCGCAGGGTGCTGCGGCCCTTCGCGTCGATGCCGGCGGCGCCGATCGCGGCGAGGTGGGGGTCGTACTCCCCGCTGTTGCCGGAAGCCCCCAGGACCGACGCCAACGCGCCGCCGCCGCTGGTGCCGTTGACGACGATCCGCTCGGCGCTGCCGGGCATCGCGGTGTCGTTGAGGCGCAGGTAGCGCACGGCGGCCTTGGCGTCGACCACCGCCGCGGGGGCCTTGCCGGGGGACGAGCCGTCGGCGCCGACCAGCCCGCGGCTGCGGTTGGCGACGTCGACGAAGACGTATCCCGCCTTCAGCGCGGCGCCGACGTTGCTCGTCGAACTGTCGTAGGAGGCGGCGTCGGTCACGCTCGCCCTGAGGTGACTGGCCTTCCAGCCACTGTTGTTCACCGCGAAGTAGACCGGCGTCCGCCGGTCGCCGAAGGCACTCTCGGGGACGAACACGTTCATGCTCTGGTAGCCGCAGGCGGTGTCGGTGATCGTGGTGGTGCCCCCGCCGGGGTCGGCGGGCTGCCGCGCCGCCGCGGCGACCGGGTCCGCCACGTAGCAGATCTCCTTGTACCAGCGCACGTCCATCGGCCGGCCGTCGACGGCGACGGTGATCGTCGTGTATGCGGTGGAGTCGAACGCGAGCGCGGCGTCCTGGGGGTCCGCGGCATGGCCGCGGCTCCCCGAAGGAGCGGCCGTCGCCACGGAGGCCGGCACCGCGAGGGCCGTGAGAACGAGGGAACCCGCGATCGCCATGCTTCTCAGGAGGCGTTCGCGGGGCGCGGGGCGTCCTGCCCGCACGCTCGTCGGGTGGGCGAGTGCGTCGCGTCCGCGGGACGTGGTCAACCGCTGCATGGGTCTCCCCTCATCGAGCACCAAGTGCTTCGCCGATGCCTCGGGGTCAAGGCGTGACGCACGCTACAAGATTGTTAACAATATGCCCAGCAATCTCGCGGACATTTCCTCCGGGGCTCCCGGCTCGCGAGTCGCCGGCCGCCGATCTCCCGGCGGCAACCCGACTGCCGTCCCCGGTGCGGTGCGTGGGTACGGGGGCTCGCTTCGGGCATGCGCCGGTGGCCGGCCCCAACCGGGCGGTAGGTGTGCGGAGTTGCCGACCGGGTTGTGAAGATTGGATGGATGAGGACACTCCGGTCGTAGGAAGTAACGGTTCCGATTCGGAATGGCCGTGCGGCGTCGGGAACGAAGATCCGGAACGCTTCCATCCATAGGATCCCGGTGTGCTTGTCCAGCACTTGAGACAACTGGCGTGACTCTTCCATGCACGCATCACGTGTGAACACATCTCGTGTGTCCCGTTGCGGGTCCCGCCGGAGGGGAAATCTGTGTTTGCTCTTCATTCCGCGTCCGCCACGACCGGGCGGCGCACCACCGGGCGACGTATGGCCGCTGGGGCGGCCACGGCCGGACTGCTCACCATGGGCCTCCTCGTCGGCGCGGGCAACGCCGTCGCCGACGAGGACGACGTCCATCACCAGGGGGGTGCGGTCGCCACTCTCGACGGGCTGAAGACGTACGACTCGGCCCGTCTGGACCTCGGCGACGGCAAGACCAAGAACATCGCCGCCGGCCTGTTCGAGATGAACGTCGAGGGCAGCGGCCGGCTGCAGTCGTACTGCATCGACATCCACAACCCGACCCAGGACAAGGCGAAGTACCTGGAGACCCCCTGGGCCGGGACCTCGCTCGGCGCCAACGAGAACGCCGGCAAGATCCTCTGGATCCTCCAGAACTCGTACCCGCAGGTCGACGACCTGACGGCGCTGTCCCAGAAGTCGGGTACCGAGGGGCTGACGGCCAAGACCGCCGCGGCCGGCACCCAGGTGGCCATCTGGCGCTTCTCGGACGGGGCGAAGGTCGAGGCCCGCGACGCGCAGGCGGAGAAGCTCGCCGACTGGCTCGAGGCCCAGGCGCAGAACCTCCAGGAGCCGAAGACCTCCCTCACGCTGGAGCCCAACGCGGTCTCCGGCAAGGCCGGCGGCAGGCTCGGCCCGGTGACCGTGCGCACCGACGCCGGTCAGGTCTCCGTCGCCGCCTCCGCCGACGCCGCCGGCGCCGGCGTCAAGGTGACCGACAAGGACGGCAAGGCCCTCACGTCCGCCGGCGACGGCACCGAGCTGTACTTCGACGTGCCCGAGGGCACGGCCGACGGTTCGGCGTCGCTGACGGTCCGGGCGACCACCGAGATCCCGGTCGGCCGCGCGTTCGCGAGCCCCAGCAAGAGCCAGACGCAGATCCTCGCCGGCTCCAGCGAGTCCGCGGTCACGGCCGACGCGACCGCGAACTGGGCCACCAAGGGCGCCATCCCCTCGGTCACGGCGGAGAAGAACTGCGCCAAGGGCGGCGTCGACGTCACGGCGAGCAACGAGGGCGACACCCCGTTCACCTTCGAACTCGCGGGCACCGAGCACACGGTCGAGGCGGGCGGCAGCAAGACGGTGACCGTCCCGGTCGACGAGGACGCGGCGTACGACTTCACCATCGAGGGCCCGAACGGCTTCTCGGAGCGTTTCCAGGGCGTCCTGGACTGCAAGACCCAGGGCACCCCGGGACCCGGGACGCCGGCCACCGACGGTGACACCCCGTCCTCGGCCCCCAGCCCGGCCGGCGGCTCCGCCGACGACACGACCGGCGGCGAGGGCGACCTCGCGAACACCGGCGGCTCCAGCGCGACTCCGGTGATCGCGGGCATCGCGGTGGTCCTCGTGGTCGCGGGCGGCGCGGCGATGTTCGTCCTGCGCAGGAAGAAGGCGGCCACCGGGGAGTGACCGGTCGCTGACCCGGCGGACGGGCCCGGCACACACATCGCGTGTGCCGGGCCCGTCCGTCATGGAGACCCGTAGCGCGGCGCCGGTTCGCCGTGCGGTCCGCACGGCCCGGATCTCCGGGTGCGACGGGTCGCGGAGTCACGTACGCGGCGTCTCGTCACTCCGCAGGCGTCCCGGCGGCCGTCTCGGATCGGGTGCGCCGTGTGAATGTGGCCGTCGCGGACGACGACTTCGACGACACCGGTCTCCCACCCGCTGCCGTTCACGCCCACGGTGTTCGTAGACTCCTGAGGTGAGCCACGGCCGAGTGACACACGGCGACGACGCTTCCGATCGACGACGGTGGGAAGAGTTCGGTCCGGCGGAGTTGACGCGTCTGGCCGGGCAGCGGCCGGAGAAGCTGTACGAAGCGGCGGAGCGGTTGTGCCGGGAGGCGTCCGGTGGAAGGTCCGGCGGGACCTCGGTGGCGCGGACCGTCGGGCGGATCGCCGAGGCCCTCGCCGGCACGCGCTCGCGGGACTGTGCCGTGTACGCCGTGGACATCGTGAGCCGGCTGCTGCCCCTGGAGGCAGCGGCCCGTGAGGAAGGCGACCGGCTGCGGCGTTCGGTGGCCGCGAGGCTGGTGAAGGCGCAGCCTCCGCGGAACCTCGAGCCCTTGTTCGAGGAACTGCCGGACGACATCCACGATCCGGCGGCCGAGACGCGGGCCTGTCTTCTCGGGGAACTCGCGCTGACCGGTTCGGGGACCGGCCGGAGCCGTCCGGACGCGTACGCGGAAAGGCTGCGGGAGTTGGGGCACCCGCTGGCCCGGCTCCCCAGGACGCGACTGGACATCGAGCACCGGTTCATGGTCCGTGTGCGGGGGCTGGGTCCGGTCAGGACCCCGCAGCAGCTCCGGTCGCGTTTCCCGGAGGTTCCTCCGACCGGCAGTGGTGCGGTCGCCGGCCGCGGAGCCGTCGGCGCACCTGACGATGAGCGGGGGAAGGCGGCCGCCGGACCGTTCACCGCCGGCGGGTGGGAGCGCGAGCCCGAGGCGCGGTTCTTCGCACTGCCGGGCCCGCTCGGCCCCGACGACTTCGGCATCTCCTTCATCGAGGAACTGCCCTTGGACTGCCTGGCGGGTGGAGGCGGACACCGGGGCGAGGCGCTCGCCTGCGCGACGACACCCGACGACGTGCTCAACGAACTCTTCTCGGCCGCGTACATCGGCGGGGTGAACGGCCGGGGGCAGGGTGGCGCGTACGCACGGTTGTATGCCTGGGAGAGCCTGTACGCGCTGATGGGCCTGTCCGTCGACACGCCGTTCCTGGAGGCGGTGCGGAGCACCGCCGACCACCGGTGGGTGCGCTTCATGGCGTTCACGGACTGGTTCCACCACGACACGGCGGACGTGGCCTTCGCCGTACTCGATCCCACCCGAAGGCGGGTCGCCGTGCTGGCGGCAACCGACACCGACCGGGACGTCCTCGGGTAGCCACGGGAAGGACGGCGGCTGCCCGGCGCAGTGGTGCGCGACAGGCGTGCGCCTGAGGCGCACGCTCCTTTTGGCACTGTTACGACGCTCAATGTATGGAAATCAGCCAGTACGGTGGGCGTGCGGGCGGGCTGATCCATGGCGTGCTCCGGGGGCGATCAGGGGGAGACGGTGCGGGTACTTGCCGAGCGGTACGAGCTGGTCGAAAAGGCAGGACGTGGCGGCATGGGGGAGGTATGGCGTGCCACGGACCGGGAGCTCGGCCGTACGGTCGCGGTGAAGGTGCTGCCGCCGGAGCTGACCCGGCACGAGGAGTTCCGTGTCCGGTTCCGCCGGGAGGCGCGTACCGTCGCCTCGCTCAGCCACCGCAACATCGCCGTCCTGCACGATGTCGGCGAGGACGTCGGGGACGGCGAGACGACCCCCTTCCTCGTCATGGAGTTCATCGACGGCCGCACTCTGGCGGAGGTGCTGGCCGAGGGACCGTTCACCGTCGAGCGTGCCCTCGAGGTCGGCCGGGGGATCGCCGAGGCCCTCGTCCACAGCCACGCCCACGGCCTGATCCACCGGGACATCAAACCCTCCAACGTCATGCTCACCTCCGAAGGCGGCGTCAAGGTCCTCGACTTCGGTATCGCCAAGGTGGTGGCGGAGACCACCACCCGTCTGACCGCGACCGGTATGACGGTGGGAACCCCCGCCTACCTGTCGCCGGAACAGCTGACGGGCCGCGCGGTCGACGGCCGCTCCGACCAGTACTCCACGGGCTGCCTGCTGTACGAACTGCTCACCGGCCGCCCGCCCTTCACCGGCGACTCCCCGTTCGCCGTGATGCACCAGCACATCAGCGAGGACCCCGTCGCCCCGTCCCGGCTGCGGCCGCAGGTCCCGGCGTCGGTCGACGCCGTGCTGCTCCGGGCACTCTCGAAGGACCGGGAGCAACGCTTCGCCGACGCGGGAGAGATGGAGCGTGCCCTGGCTCTCGCGGGAACGGGGTCCCCATCCCTTCCTCCGGTTCCCCCGGCCCCGCCCGTTCCCGTCCCGCCGCCGCCCGGGCCGGGCCCCGGGCGGACGATGCTGGCCGAACAGCAGACCCAGGCCGCACCAGCACCCGAGCCGACGACTCCCACGGCCCCGGCTCCCCCCGCCACCCCGGCCGAGGCGGCCCTCGCACAGGACGGTCCACCACCGGCCGGCCCCGGCCGCGAGGATCCCACCGGAGCGGCGTCCGCGCGCAAGTGGCGCTTCCTCCCGGCGGGGAACCGGATCGTGGCACTGCTGGGGATCGTGGTGTCGGGCGTCGTCGTCCTCGGCTACGGCGACACGTACGCGCGGGACGACTTCCTCGTACCGTCGGTGGCGGGCGTCGTACTCGGACTGGTGGCGTTCCGCTGGCTCCCACTGACCTCCACTCTCCTGTGGTGGGGAGCCGGTGCCCTGGTCGTCGCCGGAGTGGCCGCCGGAGCGGCGGTCGACGAGGACGACTACACCTTCGTGTCCGAGTACGACTTCTCCAGCACCCTCTACTACTACGACTCCATCCTCGAGGACTACTACCAACTGCCGACGGACCCCTCCGGCTACCGGCTGCTGGAGCAGGACTACGCCGGGGACTACGTTTCCGCGTCGGGGGAGTCGTCCTACAGCTACACCGGGCACGAGACGATCCCGGTACTGGCCGTCCCGGCACTCGCCCTCGGAGTCCTGTGCCTGGCCGGAGCCCTGCGCCCCAGGCGGCACTCGGCACTCCTGGCCGCCTCCGGCGTCACCCTGACCGGACTGGGGGTCGGCTGGCTGGCTCTCGGCACGGGCGACCGGATCGCCGTGTTCTCCGTCGCCTGGGGCCTGGCCACCCTGGTGGCCCTCTTCCAGGAACTGCGCGGTCGCGCCCACGGCTCGTACACGCGCCCCCGCCGCCGTCTCCGGTTCGTCGTCGCCGAGTAGGCGGATGCCCCGAACGGGTGCGGGGCGGGCGGTGTGTCCGTGGCTGCGCCCCTGTGCGACCCGTGCTTCCGGTTCATTCCATCCGGCATGACAGAGCCGTTCTCCACGTGTCGAAGTCTCTCCTCTCCGAGGATCGCCACTGCGGCGGACGCAGTCGTGAAGCGACGGAACAGGAGAGGGGGACCGCATGCATCTGACTCCGCACGAGCAGGAGCGCCTGCTGGTCCATGTGGCGGCGGATGTCGCCCGGCGGCGCCGTGAGCGCGGGCTGCCGCTGAACCATCCCGAGGTGATGGCGCTGTTGACGGCGCACGTCTACGAGGAGGCGCGGGCCGGGGCGACGGTCGACTCGGTGATGGAGTCCGGGCGCCGTGTGCTGCGGCGCGACGAAGTCATGGACGGCGTACCGGAGATGATCACCAACGTCCAGGTCGAGGCGACGTTCCCGGACGGGACGAAGCTGGTGACCATCCACGACCCGTTCGACGAGGCGGACACCGAGGTGGACGTCCATCCGGGGAAGCGGGAGCTGCTGCCGGACGAGGACGAGTACCGGATCGCGTTCAACGAGGGCGCGACGCCCGTGCCGTTGGAGGTGGCCAATCCCGAGGACCGTCCGATCCAGGTGGGCTCCCACTTCCACTTCGCCGAGGCCAACGAGGGCCTGGACTTCACCCGCGAGGACGCCCACGGGATGCGGCTGCACATCGCCTCCGGCACCTCCGAACGGTTCGAGCCCGGCGACGCGCGCACCGTGATGCTGGTGCCCATCGCCGGGGAGCGGACCGTCCAGGGGCTCCAGGCCGACAAGAGCGAAGAGGAGAAGCACCTCGATGCCCGACAGGACTGAGAACGAGAACGCCAAGCCCTGGGACCCGCTGTCGCGCTCCCGCTACGCCGACCTGTACGGGCCCACCACCGGGGACCGGATCCGGCTCGCCGACACCAACCTCAGGCTGAGGATCGACGCGGACTGGTGCGGCGGGCCGGGCCGCAGCGGCGACGAGATGGTCTTCGGCGGCGGCAAGGTGATCCGCGAGTCCATGGGACAGTCGCACATCCCGCGCGACCACGAGCGCAAGCCGGTGGACACGGTGATCACCGGGGCGCTGATCCTGGACCACTGGGGTGTGGTCAAGGCCGACGTCGGACTGCGCGACGGCAGGATCCAGGCGATCGGCAAGGCGTACAACCCCGAGACCATGACGCCGCCCGACAACACCGACCCGCGCGCGTCGGCCTTCGTCGTGGGGCCCGAGACGGAGGTGATCTCCGGCCAGGGGCGCATCCTGACCGCCGGCGGCGTCGACACGCACGTGCACTTCCTGTGCCCCGGCCAGATCCACGAGGCCCTCGCGTCGGGCGTGACCACCCTGATCGGCGGCGGCACCGGGCCCGCCGAGGGCAGTACGGCCACCACCGTGACGCCCGGCAAGTGGCACATCCAACGGACCTTCGAGGCGCTCGACGCCTTCCCGGTCAACATCGGCCTGCTCGCCAAGGGCAGCACCGTCTCCGAGAAGGCGCTGCACGACCAGGTCGAGGCCGGCGCCCTCGGCTTCAAGATCCACGAGGACTGGGGCGCGACCCCGGCCGTGATCGACGCCGCCCTGACGGTGTGCGAGGAGACCGGGGTCCAGGTCGCCCTGCACGCCGACTCCCTCAACGAGTCCGGTTTCGTGCACCACACCTTCGCCGCGACCAAGAAGAACCGCAGGACCAAGGACGCCAAGTACCGCGGCCTGCACATCTTCCACATCGAGGGTGCCGGCGGCGGTCACGCCCCCGACATGATCAGCCTCGCGAGCAAGCCGAACGTGCTGCCCGCGTCGACCAACCCCACCCGGCCCTTCACGGTCAACACCGTGAAGGAACACGTCGACATGATGATCGTCTGCCACCACCTCAACCCGGAGGTCGAGGCGGACATGGCGTTCGCCGACTCCCGGATCCGGCCCTCCACCATGGCCGCCGAGGACCTGCTCCACGACATGGGCGCCATCTCGATGATGTCCTCCGACGCCCAGGCCATGGGCCGCATCGGCGAGATGATCCTGCGGACCTGGCAGACCGCGCACGTCATGAAGTCCCGCTACGGACATCTGCGCGAGGACGACGCCGACGCGGACAACTTCCGGGCCCGGCGCTACATCGCCAAGTACACCATCAACCCCGCCGTCACCCACGGCATCGACCACGAGGTCGGTTCCGTCGAGGACGGCAAACTCGCCGACCTGGTCCTGTGGGAGCCGAAGTTCTTCGGAGTGAAACCCCACATGGTCATCAAGGGCGGCCAGATCGCCTACGCCCAGATCGGCGACGCCAACGCCTCCATCCCCACCCCGCAGCCCTATCTGCCGCGCCCGGTCTGGGGCGCCCAGGGCCGGGCCCCGGCGGCGAACTCCTTCAACTTCGTCGCCGAGGCCGCCCTCGACGGCGAACTCTCCCGGACCGGACTGCTCAAGCCACTGCGCGCGATCCGCTCCACCCGGGGCGTCACCAAGGCCGACATGGTGCACAACAACGGGCTGCCGGAGATCGACGTCGACCCCGACACCTTCGACGTCACCATCGGCGGCGCCACCACCTCCGACGTCCGCACCAGCGTCGACGGACAGGAGGTCGGACGGAACTACGCGACGGAACTCCCCCTGGCCCAGCGGTACTTCCTGTTCTGATCCCCGGCCGGGGCCGGCCGGCCCCGGCCCTCATGCGAAAGGCGGGCCATGAGCCGCACCGCCCTGCTCCTCCTGGCAGACGGCCGCTTCCCCGCCGGCGGGCACGCCCACTCCGGCGGGATGGAGGCCGCCGTCGCCTCCGGAAGCGTGCACGACGCGGCCGGCCTGGAGGCGTTCTGCCGCGGGCGGCTGCACACCGCCGGACTGACCGCCGCCGGTCTCGCCGCCGCGGCCACCACCGGACACGACGCCCTCGCCCTGGACGAGGCCGCCGACACCCGCACCCCCGCACCGGCCCTGCGCCACGTCGCCCGCCGCCTCGGCCGGCAGCTGATGCGCGCCGCCCGCGCCACCTGGCCCAGTGCCGAACTCGACCACCTCGCCCACCACCGCCCTCAGGGCGCCCACCAGCCGGTCGTCCTCGGCGTCACGGCCCGCGCCGCCGGACTCACCCCGCTCGACGCCGCCCGCGCCGCCGCCTACGAGAGCGTCGGCGGCCCGGCGACCGCGGCGGTACGCCTGCTGAGCCTCGACCCGTTCGAGGCCACCGCGGTACTGGCACGGCTCGCCGACGAGTGCGACACCGTCGCCGGTGCCGCGGCCGGCGCGGCGGAGCGCGTGGCCGCCGAGGGCGTCACCGTCCTGCCCGCCACGTCCGCCCCGCTGCTGGACATCACCGGCGAGCAGCACGCCGCCCGTCCCGTCCGCCTCTTCGCCTCCTGACCCGCCTCCACCGCACCGAACTGGAGCCCCCGTGCATCTGGACCATCCCGTGATCCTGCCGCACCGCCACACCCACAGCGCCGACCCCCGGCGCCCGGACGGCAGCCGCCGCGCCCTGCGGATCGGCTTCGGCGGGCCGGTCGGCTCGGGCAAGACCGCGACCGTGGCCGCGCTGTGCCGCACCCTGCGCGACCGGCTGTCCCTCGCCGTGGTCACCAACGACATCTACACCCAGGAGGACGCCGCCTTCCTGCGCCGCGAGGCCGTACTGCCGCCGGAGCGCATCACCGCCGTGGAGACCGGCGCCTGCCCGCACACCGCCATCCGCGACGACATCTCCGCCAACCTCGAAGCGGTCGAGCAGCTCGAAGAGACCCTGCACCCGCTGGACCTGATCCTCATCGAGTCCGGCGGAGACAACCTCACCGCGACCTTCTCCCGCGGGCTCGTCGACACCCAGGTCTTCGTCATCGACGTGGCCAGCGGCGACGACATCCCCCGCAAGGGCGGCCCCGGCATCACCACCGCCGACCTCCTCGTGGTCAACAAGACCGACCTGGCGCCGTACGTGGGAGCCGACCTGGACACCATGAGGGCCGACACCCGCAGGCAGCGGGGGGACCTGCCGTACGCCTTCACCAGTCTGACCGCGGTCGACGGCATCCGCCCGGTCGCCGACTGGGTCACCGGGTGCCTCGCCACCTGGCACGCCGGAGTCACCGGGTGACGGCCACCGCCGCCCAGGCCCCGGCCGGGGACCTTGCGAGGCCCCGCCCCCACCCCGCCGGCGTCCGCGCCACCGCCCGGCTGAGGGCCACCCACAACGGCCGCGCCACGACGCTCCCCCTCCTGCACAGCGACGGCCCCTTCCACCTGCGCCGGCTACGGCCCCGCGGGGAGCGGGCACGGGTCTGTGTGCTCGGCGCGATGAGCGCACCGCTCGGCGGAGACAGACTCGCGCTCGACATCACCGCCGAGGCGCACACCCGGCTGGAGGTGACCACGTCCGCCGCCACCATCGCCCTGCGCGGCCCCACCACGGACCCCGCCACCTACGACGTACGGCTCACCGTCGGCGAGCACGCGTCGCTGCACTGGCTGCCCCAGCCGCTGATCAGCGCGCGGGGCAGCACCCTGCACCAGACCTACCGGGTGGAACTCGCCGCGACCTCCCGGCTCCTCCTGCGCGAGGAGCAACTCCTCGGACGCACCGCCGAACCGTCGGGCCACCTGTCCACCCGCCTGACCGTACGACGTGACGGCCGCCCGGTCCTCGACCAGCACGCCGTCTACGGGGCCCCGGCCCCGGCGTGGGACGGACCCGCCGTACTGGGCAGCCACCGGGCGACCGGTCAGCTCCTCCTCGTCGACCCCGAACCGGTGCGGCTCCCGGAGCCCGTCCTCCTCGGCGACCCGGAACGGGGGCAGTGCGTACTGGCGCCGCTCGCCGACGGGTCGGCGCTGCTGGCCACGGCCGTCGCGTCGACCCTCACCGAGCTGCGCCACCTGCTCGACGCGGCCCTCACGCACGCCTCTGGTCCGGAAACCCGCCCCTAGTCCTCCGAGCCGAAGTTCCGGGAGCGGGACGGCTCGTCCGGGCTCGTCCACGAGAGCCCGGAAAACGGACGGCGATCGCCCGGCGGCATCGGCCTCGGCCTCACCGCCGAGGCCATCCGTCACGGCCGTACGCCGCGCGGAAAGTATTGACGGGTCGCGGTCAAGGTCCTACTTTCTGATCGGCCTCCCGAACCTCGTTCGACATATCGAACGACAGTGGAGGCCGTCGAGCCGGCCACGCCCTTTCGTTCGCGCACCGCCCCATACACACCTGGAGAGCCGATGAGCGCACGCCCCCGTAGCCAGGCCATGCCGTCCCGCAGACTGTTCCTCGGCGCCGCCGCGGCCACGTCGGTGGCCCTGGCCGCCGACCTGTCCCTGGGCGCCCCGCCCGCCCATGCCGCCGACTCCGCCTACGTCATGGGCTACTTCACGGAGTCACCGAACGGCCTCGGCACCGACTACGGACTCCACCTGGCCGTCAGCACCGACTCCCTGAACTGGACGCCGCTGAACCAGAACAACCCCGTCGTCACCCCCACCGCGGGCGCCGGCGGCCTGCGCGACCCGTTCATCATGCGCAAACGCGACGGCGGCTTCATCGTGCTGGCCACGGACCTCAAGGGCACCGACTGGGGCTACAACAGCCAGACCATCCACGTGTGGGACTCCGCCGACCTGCGCAGCTTCACCAACTACCGCCGCCCCCACCTGCACGACATGGTCACCCACAGCTGGGCCCCCGAAGCCTTCTGGGACGCGAGCCGCGGCCAGTACGCCATCCTCTACTCGGCCGTGAACTCCACCGGCCACAACGTCCTGATGGTCAACTACACCAGCGACTTCACGACCGTCTCCGCGCCCCAGGTGTTCTTCGACCCCGGCTACGACGTCATCGACGGCGACATGGCCGTCGGCGTGAACGGCGTCAACTACCTCTACTTCAAGAGCAGCAGCACCGGCGGTCTGGTCGGCGCGCGCTCCACCTCACTGAACCCGGGCAGCTTCACGCCGTTCAGCACGTCGGTCGCCCACGGGGGAACGGAGGCGCCCACGCTCGTGAAGTCCCTGACCTCGAACACCTGGTACCTGTGGGGCGACACCTACACCCCCAACGGCGTCTTCTACGCCTGGCGGACCACCGACCTCGCGGCCGGCACCTGGACCCCGGTGGACCAGAAGCTGTACACCCACCCGGTCAACGCCAAGCACTGCACCATCGCCCCGATCACCGCCGCCGAGTACACCAACCTGCTGGCCCGCTGGGGCGCCCCCGCCTGGAACCGGCTGAAGTCGTACAACTACCCGGACCGCTACGTCCGCCACGCCGACTACCTGGCACGGATCGACACCTACCCCTTCGACCCGTACACCGACTCCCAGTGGAGGCTGGTCCCCGGGCTGGCCGACTCCTCCGGCGTCTCCTTCCAGTCGGTCAGCCACCCCACCCGCTACCTGCGGCACTACGACTACGTACTCCGCCTCGACACGAACGACGGCACCACCGTCTTCGCCCAGGACGCCACCTTCCACCGGGTCGCCGGCCTGGCCGACGCCTCCTGGTCCTCCTTCCGCTCCCACAACCACCCCACCCGCTACATCCGCCACTCCGGCTACGCCCTGCGCGTCGACCCGGTCGGCACCGCCACGGACCGCGCCGACGCCACCTTCTCGGTGGGCCACTGATCACACGTCGAGCGGCACGTGCGTCACGTGGCCGTCCCCGCTGCCAGGCGGGCCGTCGTCTCCATGAGGGAGACGGTGAACGGGTGGCTCGGCGCGGTCAGGACCTGCCGGGCCGGGCCCTGTTCGACGAGCTCGCCGGCGTCCAGTACGGCGACGCGGTGGGCCAGGGCGGCCGTGTCCAGGTCGTGGGTGATCAGGACGAGGGACAACTGGTCACGGTCGCGGACCAGCGTGGTGAGCACGTCGAGGATGTCCCGGCGGGTGACCGTGTCGAGGCCGGAGGTGATCTCGTCGCAGACCAGGACGCGGGGGCGGGCGAGCAGGGCGCGGGCGAGGGCGGCGCGCTGGAGTTCGCCGCCGGAGAGCCGGCCGGGGTGCCGGTGGGCCAGCTCCTCCGGGAGCCCGAGGCCGGCCAGGGTGGTCAGCGCCTCCCGGGTCGCCGTGTCCTCGTCGGTGCCGCGCAGGCGGACCGCGGTGCGGGCGACCTGCCGTACGACGGGGCGGTGCTCGTCGAAGGCGGCGTGCGCGTCCTGGAAGACGTACTGCACGGCCGCGAGTTGGGTGCGGCTGCGGTCGCGCAGGCTTCGCGGCAACGGTGTGCCGTCCAGGAGGATCTCGCCGTCGTGGTCCCGGTGGAGGCCGGCGACGCAGCGGGCCAGGGTGGTCTTGCCGCTGCCGGACCGGCCGACGACGGCGAGCGACCGGCCCGGGTACAGGTCGAGTTCGGGGGCGCGCAGCACCACGGTCGTGCCGCGGGCGCCGTCGCGGTGGCGGGCGGTCAGCCCGCGCACCTGCAGGACGGGCTGCCCGGTGCGGGCGGTGTGGCCGTCCGGGTCCCGCGACTCCGTATGCCGGTTGAGCGGCCCATGTGCCCGCACCCCCGGCCGCCCGGTCGGCTCGTCCGCGTCCGGCGACTCCGTACGCGTACCGAGCAGTCCGCGTGTCGGCGCCTCCGGCCGACTGGCCGGCTCATCCGGGTCCGGTACCTCTGTACGTGCAGGGGGCAGCCCGTGTACGCGCGGTCCCGGTTGCCCGGTCGGTTCGTCCGGGTCCGGCGACTCCGCGTGTTCGCCGAACAGTTCACGGGTCCATTCGTGCCGGGGCGCGGCCCGGACCCGCCGGGCCGGGCCCGACTCGACGACCCGGCCCGCCCGCAGGACCACCACCTCGTCGGCGAGCGCGCTCACTACGTCCAGGTCGTGGCTGAGCAGCACCACCGCGATGCCACGGGCCGCGACGGTCCTGAACCGCTCGACGATACGGCTCTTGGTCAGGGCGTCCTGGCCGGTGGTGGGCTCGTCGGCCACGACGACGCGCGCGCCCAGCAGCAACGCCTGGGCAAGGACGACGCGTTGCTGCTGACCGCCGGAGAGCTGGTGCGGATAACGCCTCAACAGGATTTCGGAGTCCGGTAGTTGTGCCTCGGTCAACGCCCGCAGAACACGTTCGCGGGCCGCCGCCCGGCGTTGCCGCACCGGCAGCCGGCGCACCTGGGCGCGGGCGATGTCGGTCAGCAGCGCGGAGACCCGGCGGGCGGGGTTGAGGGCCGCCGCCGGATGCTGGGGGACGTAGCCGACGAGGCCGTCGGCCGCCACCCGTACGTCGCCGGTGACCAGGGCGTCCGCCGGGTACTCGCCGAGCAGGGCGAGGCCGGTGGTGGTCTTGCCGCTGCCGGACGCGCCGATCAGCGCCGTGACCCTGCCGGGCAGCACCCGCAGACTCACCCCGTCGACGATCGCCCGGCCGTCGACGACGACGCGCAGGTCGCGGATCTCGGCCACGGGATCCCCGCCGGTGTCCACGTCGGTGTCTCCGCCGGCGCCCTTCTCGTACTCGTGCTTCACGGGCGTGCTTCCTTCTCTGTCCGGCGCGGGCCCCGGCGCCCGCCCTTGTCCAGCGCGGCGTCGAAGAGGAGGTTCGTCCCCGTCGTCAGCGCGACGATCAGTACGGCGGGGACGACCACGGCCCACGGCTGGACGAACAGGCCGGTGCGGTTGCGGTCGACCATGACAGCCCAGTCGGCGGCGTCGGGCGCCACGCCGACGCCGAGGAACGCGGCCGTGGCGACCAGGTAGAGCACGCCGGTCAGCCGGGTGCCGGCGTCGGCGGCCAGGGTGCGCAGCATGGAGCGGCCGACATAGCCGACGGCCGTCCGCCACCATGTCTCGCCCTGCATGCGCAGCGCCTCGACCGCGGGCCGGGCGGCGGCCTCGGCGGCGGCGGCACGCACCAGCCGGGCCGCGTCGGGCACGTTGGCCAGGGCGACCAGCAGGGCGAGACCGACGGCGCCCGGTGAGAACACCGTGGCGGCCAGCAGGATCAGCAGCAGCGACGGCACGGCGAGCAGCACGTCCAGGGGCCGCATCAGCAGCTCCTCCAGCCATCGGAACCGGGTGAGCGCACTGATCAGGCCGACGGGGAGGGCGACCAGGTAGGCCAGGGCGGTCGCGGCGAGCGCGGTCAGCACCACCGGCCGCCCCCCGTGCAGCACCTGCCCCCAGACGTCCCGGCCCACGAAGTCGGTACCGAGCCAGTGCCCCTCGCCCAGCGTGAAGGACGCGGCCCGCGGGCCCGGCTCGCCCGCGAACACCGGCCCGAGCAGGGCGAGTACGAGCGGTACGGCGACGATCGTGAGGCCGAGGACGAAGCGGCCCGTACGCGGACTCCTCACGCGGCCACCCCCGCCCGGGGCGCGAGCCGGTGGGCGATCAGGTCGGCGCCCAGGTTCAGTACGACGGTCAGGACGCCGAACACCACCGCCAGCCCCTGGACGACGGGCACGTCGCGTTCGGCGACGGCGCCCAGCAGAACCGTGCCGAGTCCGGGGATCACGTACAGGGCCTCCACGACGACGACCCCGCACAGCAGCCAGTCGACGGTGCGGGCGAGCTGCTGAGCGGCGGGCGCCAGGGCGTTCGGCAACGCGTGGGTGTACCGGACGCGGGCGCCGGACACGCCGTAGCGGCGGGCCTGCGCCACGTACGGGGAGGCGAGCGCGTCGATCATGCCCGCGCGCACCAGCCGCACCAGCGAGCACACGGGCCGCGACAGCAGCACCAGTACGGGCAGGACCAGCGCGGCCGGATGGGCGAGCAGGTCGGTGCCGTAGCCGACGGCGGTCGGCGGCAGCCAGCCGAGCCGCAGCGCGAACACGGTCACCAGCAGCACACCGAGGGCGAACTCGGGGACGGCGTACACGGCGAGCGTCACGGAGCTGATCAGCCGGTCCACCGGCCGGCCCGCGTGACGGGCGGCCAGCACCCCGAGCCCGAACCCGGCCGGTACGAGCAGCGCCACGGTGAGCGCGGCCAGCAGCAGGGTGGGGCCGAAGCCGTCGGCGAGGTACTGGCGCACCGGACGACCGGAGACCAGGGAGGTGCCGAGGTCGCCGTGGAGCAGCCCCGCCGCCCAGTCGGCCAGCCGCTCCCACGCCGGCCGGTCCAGCTCCATCGCCTCCCGGATGGCCGCGATCCGGGCCGGGTCGGGCTGGTCCCCGGCGAGGGCGACCGCGGCGTCGCCCGGCAGCGCCTCGGTGAGCGCGAAGACCAGCAGCACCACGGCCACGGTCTGCACGCCGCCGAGGAGCAGCCGCCGGGCGACGAAGGAGCGCAGTCCGCTCACGCGAGCCACACCGTGTCGAAGCGCGCCCAGTCGAGGGTGTTGGCGGGCGCCTTCGTGTCGACGCCCTTGACATGGCGTGCGGTTCCGATGATCCAGTCGGCGAACCCCCAGATGAGGAAACCGCCCTCGCCGTACAGACGGCGCTGCATGCGCTCGTACACGGCGGCGCGTTCCGTCTTGTCGCGGGTGGACTGGGCCTGCTGGTACAGCGCGTCGAAGTCCTTGTGCCGCCACTTGGTGGCGTTGGTGGTGGAGTCGGTGAGCAGCCGCTGGGAGATGTGCGCCTCGATGGGCATGGCGCCGGAGCGGTAGCAGCACAGGGAGCCGTTGTCGAGGATGTCGCTCCAGTAGGAGTCCTTGCTGCCCATCCTCACCTCGACGGTGACCCCGGCCTTCTTCGCCTGGTCGCGGAAGACGCTGGCGGCCTCGGTGAACCCGGCGGCGACGGCGGAGGTGTCCAGGGTGACCTTCAGGCCCTCGGCGCCGGCCTGCTTCAGCAGCGCACGGGCCCTGTCGAGGTCCTGCTCGCGCTGGGGCAGACCGTCGGCGTAGTACTCGTAGCCCTTGCCGAACAGGTCGTTGCCGACCTCGCCCGCGCCGGACAGCGCGCCGTCGACGAGTTCCTGGCGGTCGGCGATCAGGAAGAACGCCTGGCGCACCCGCTCGTCGTCGAAGGGCGGCCGGTCGGTCTTCATGCAGAACGCCTGCATGGCGCTGCCCCGCAGCCGCACGATCTCGATCTGCCCCTTGTCCTCGTGGGCGCGGGCGGTGGTGGGGTTGAGCTCGTGGGCGTACTCGATCTGTCCGCCGAGCAGCGCGTTGACCCGGGCCGACTCCTCGTTCGCCACGACGAACTCGATCTCGTCGAGGTGCGGGGCGCCCTCCCAGTAGTCGTCGTAGCGGCGGAAGACCGCCGAGCGGCCGGGCGCGAACGACACGAAGCGGAACGGGCCGGAGCCGACCGGCTCCTTGTCGAACCCGGTGGCGTTCTCGGGCACGATGTACGCGCCGAACGCGGCCAGGACGTTGGGGAATTCGGCCGTGGGCCGCTTGAGCACGAACTCGATCGAGCGTGGGCCGGTGGCGCGGCTGGCGTCGAGGTCGATGGGCTCCAGGGACGCCTTGGCGCGGAACGCCTGCTTCGGGTCGGCGATACGGCGGTAGCTGTGGAGGACGTCCTGCGCGGTGACCGGGCTGCCGTCGTGGAAGGTGGCCTCGCGCAGGGTGACCTGCCAGCGGTCCAGCGTCTTGTTCGACTCCCACTTCTCGGCGAGACGGGGTTGTGCGGACAGGTCGGCGCCGTAGTCGGCGAGCTTGTCGAACAGGGCCTTGGCGCGGGCGACGTCGGCGAACAGGTTGGCGAGGTGCGGGTCGAGGGTCTCGCTCGCGCCACCGCCCGCGAACGCGGCGCGCAGCCGGCCGCCCTTCTTCGGCGAGCCGTCGCCCGCACCGTCGTCGGAGTCGGAACCGCCGCCGCAGCCGGCCAGGGTGAGCGCACCGAGACCGGTCGCGGCGAGGAAGCCGCGGCGGCGCAGGGCCGGGAAGGGGAGAGAGCGGGTCGAGTCGTCGTGCATGTGAGTTTCCTCAGTGTGTAGTCGTGCTGGTGAGACGGGCCACCACGTGCAGCCGGTCGGCGTCGGTGGTACGGCCGGGGAGCAGGCCCTCCTGCCAGGGCGGCTCGGTGCGCGGGCCCGGTCCGTCGTGGAGTTCCAGAACCTCGTAGCCGTGCGCGGCCAGCAGGTGGCGCAGCTCCTGCGGGAACAGCAGCCGCCACGCGGACCGCTGCTCGACGGGTGCCGACCCGTCGTCCGCGGTCCATACGCGCCTGCGGCGCAGCAGTTGGTCCGTACGGTCCACCGTGAGGGTGGTGACGGACCGGTGGACGGTGCCCTGCCAGGTGAACTCGTCGACTCCGGGCGTGTCGAGCAGGTCGGTGCGGCCGAGGAAGTACGCGCCGTTGCGCATCTCCGCGACGAGCAGGCCGCCCGGTGCCAGGGCGCGGCGGCAGGAGGACAGGAAGCCGTCGAGCTGGTCGTTGGTGTGGCAGTACAGCAGGGCGCTGTCCAGGCACACCACGGCGTCGAACTCTCCGTGTCCCAGGTCGAATCCGTACAGGTCGGCATGGACGTACCCGGGTCCGGGATGGTGGTCGCGGGCGTGCGCGAGCATCGCCTCGGAAAGGTCCGCGCCGGTCACTTCGCGGCCGGCGTCGTGCAGCCACGCGGCGTCGCGTCCGGTGCCGCAGCCCATGTCCAGCACCCGCTTCCCCGCCCCGTGCCGGCGCAGGCAGTCCTCCGCCCAGCGTCCGGCCAGCCGGCCGGGGTCGGGGAAACGGGCCTCGTAGAGCGCGGGGTTGTCGGTGAGCAGGTTGTCCGTCATGCCGGGGTCCTTCCTCGGGCGGGCGCGGGTGCGGCGGGCTGTTTCGGCGGCGCGGGCAGCGACCCCAGCCGGCGCAGCCGTACGACACCGAGCGCGGAGGCGAGTCCGGCCAGCGCGCAGCACGCCCACGGCAGCCATGGGGCGTCGCCGTCCCGCCCGGTGTCCATGGCCCAGCCCACGAGGGCGTTGCCGATCGCGGCGGCGACGCCCGAGACGACGTAGAAGATGCCGAAGTAGGTGCCGGTCAGTGCGGAGCGGCCGAAGGCGGGGACCATGTCCATCACGAACGGCTGGGCGGCCATCACCCCGAGGTACAGCAGCAGGGCGCCCGCCAGCACGGGCAGCACCCGCAGCACCGCGTCGGCCACGCCGTCCGGGCCACCGGACGCCGTGGTGACCAGGGCGGGCGGCAGAAAGGCCAGCGCCATGAGACCCAGCCCCGCCGCGATCCAACGGGCCCGGTCCCCACGCCGCTTGAGCGCGCGGGTCAGGCGCAACTGGAACAGCAGGCTGGCGACGGCGCCGACGACGAAGACCAGACCGGCGGCCCCGTCCCAGCCGGTGGCCCGCCGTGCGCCGTCGGGCAGCAGCAGGTACAGCTGGCTCTCCAGGGTGAACAGGCCGGCCATGGCGAGCGCGAACGCCAGGAAGGCGCGGTTGCCGAGCACCTCCCGCCAGTCGGCGAGCACCCCGCCCCCGCTCGGCTCGACCCTCCGTGCGGGCAGCACCAGGGCCTGCGCGACGGTCAGGACCGCGAAGATCCCGGCGGCGGTCAGCGCCGACGTACGGAAGTCCACGAGCAGCAGCGCGCTGCCCAGCAGCGGCCCGATCAGCGCGCCGGTGGTGGCGAACACGTTGAACAGGGCGAACGCCTCGGCCCTGCGCTCCTCGGCCTCCTGCGCGAGGTAGGCGCGGACGGCGGGGTTGAACAGCGCCCCCGCGAACCCGCTGAGGACGGACGCGGCGAGCAGGACGGCCAGGTGGTCGCCGAGCGCGAACAGCGCGAAGCCCGCGGTGCGCAGGGCACAGCCGGCGATGATGACGCCCCGTGCGCCGAGCCGGTCGGAGGCGGAGCCGCCGATGACGAACAGGCCCTGCTGGCTGAGGTTCCTGACCCCGAGGACGACGCCGACGACGGCGGCCGACAGGCCCAGGTTCTCGGTGAGGTGGGTGGCGAGGTAGGGGATGAGGAGGTAGAAGCCGATGTTGACGCCGAGCTGGTTGACCAGCAGGAGCCGAACGGCGAGCGGGAAGCGGCGTATCTCATGCCAGGTCCGCACGGCGCCCCTCCGGGTCCGCGCGGCGTTCCTCCGGGTCCGCGCGGCGTTCCTCCGGGTCCGCGCGGCGTTCCTCCGGGTCTGCACGGCGCCCCTCCGGGTCCGTACGGCGTCCCTTCAGGTCCGTGCGGCGTCGGTCCGGGTTCGCATGGCGCCCGTTCGGGTCCGTGCGGCGCCCCTCCGGGTCCGCACGGGGTTCCTCCGGGTCTGCACGGCTCCCGTCCAGGTCCGTACGGCGCCCCTTCAGGTCCGCACGGGGTTCCTCCGGGTCTGCACGGCGCCCCTCCGGGTCCGTACGGCGCCCCTCCGGGTCCGTACGGCGCCCCTCCGGGTCCGTACGGCGCCCCTCCGGGTCCGCACGGCGCCCCTCCACGTCCGTGCGGCGCTCCTCCCGTGGCTCGACGCCCAGTCCGGGCAGGCCGCTCGTCCTCACCCGGCCGTCCTCGCCGCCGATGCCGGTCCACGGGTCGTGTGCGAGCAGCAGATGGCCGTCCAGGTCGGCCCAGCGGGCCCGGTCGGCGAGGTGCGCGGCGGGTGCGAGTCCGAGGCTGCTGGCGGTCAGACAGCCCAGCATCAGCTCCGTGCCGCTGCCGTCGATCAACTCCGCGATGCGCAGGGCCGCGTGCACCCCGCCGCACTTGGCGAGCTTGACGTTGACGCCGTGGACGCGCCCGGCCAGCCGGCGTACGTCCTCCAGGTCCACCGCGTCCTCGTCGGCGACGACCGGCAGCGGTGAGCGTTCGGCCAGCGCCGCCAGGGCCTCCGGGTCACCGGGGGCGAGGGGCTGTTCGACGGCTTCGACGCCGAGTGCGGCGAACCGGGGCAGCAACGCCTCCGCCTGTCCCGTGGTCCAGGCGCCGTTGGGGTCGAGCAGCAGCCGCGCGCCCGGCACGGCGTCCCGTACGGCCCGTACGCGCTCGACGTCCTCCTCGGGATCGGCCGCCCCCGCCTTGACCTTGAGCACCTCGAAGCCGCTCGCCACGAGGGAGCGGGCCTGCGCCGCCGCGTGGGCGGGGGACGTGATGCCGATGGTGCGGGCGGTGGCCGCGACCGGCGTGTCCTCGGCGCCCAGCAGCCGGTGGACGGGCCTGCCCGCGCGCTTGCCGACGAGGTCCAGCAGGGCCGCGTCGACGGCGGCGGTCACGGCCGGGGGAGCGCTCCCGGTGGCCGACTCCCCTATTCGCAGGGCCTCCAGGACGGTCTCCGGGTCGGGAAAGCGGGCCAGCTCCGCGCCCACGGCGGTGAAGTGACGTCCGAGGCTCTCGGCGTCGAGCCGGTAGTAGACGCTGCTGACGGCCTCGCCGTGACCGGTCACGCCCTCGTGCTCGACGCTCAGCCACACGGCGTCACGGGCGGACATCGTCGAACGGGATATCCGCAGCGGCTCGGTGAGTTCGAGGCGCACGGTGCGCAGGCCGGTCCTCACCGCTTCTCCTCCGGACGGGCGAGCGGGTCGGTGACACGGGTGCACCGCGCCCAGCCGGTGGCCTCGGCCGCGTACGGGTGCGGGATCTCCACGGGACGGGTGGCCGCGGCATCCGGGTCGACGCCGTGGGCGGTGGTGAAGTCGTCGTCGTAGACGGTGGAGAGGTAGCGGTGCGGCCCGTCGGGGAAGACGGTGGCGACGACCGCGCCGGGGTGGACACGGGCCGCCCACGCGGCGACGCGGGCGACCGCGCCGGTGCTCCAGCCACCGCTGACGAAACTGCCCCGGGCCAGCCGGCGACAGCTGTCCACGGCCTCGGCGGGGCCCACCCAGTGCACCTCGTCGAAGGCGCCGTAGGCGACGTTGCGCGGATGGATGCTGCTGCCGAGGCCGCGCATCAGCCGGGGCCGGGCGGGCTGGCCGAAGATGGTGGAGCCGGTGGAGTCCACGCCGATCAGCCGCAGCGCGGGCCAGTGCCGGCGCAGCGGCCCGATGACACCGGAGCTGTGCCCGCCGGTACCCACACTGCACACCAGGACGTCCAAGTGGTCCACCTGAGCGGCGAGTTCGGCGGCCAGGGAGGCGTAACCGGCCGTGTTGTCGGGGTTGTTGTACTGGTCGGGCCAGTAGGCGTCGGGCAGCACGGCGAGCAGTTCGCGCAGCCGGGCGAGGCGCGCGGCCTGCCAGCCGCCCTGGGGCGCGGGCCGGTCCACGATCTCCAGCCGCACCCCGTACGAGCGCAGTAACTGACGTATGGACGGCTCCAGTTCACTGTCACCGACCAGTACGACGGGATGCCCGAGGGCCTGTCCGGCGAAGGCGAGTCCGATGCCGAGGGTGCCGGAGGTGGACTCCACCACCGGGGCTCCGGGCCGCAGTTCACCGCGTTCACGGGCGCCCATCAGCATCGAGACGGCGGCCCGCGCCTTCATCCCGCCCGCGGCGAGCCCTTCGAGCTTGGCCCAGAAACCGGGGTGCGGTCCGGGCAGACCGGCGGTGATCCGGACGAGAGGGGTGCGGCCGAGCAGCGTGAGCAGTTCCGGGCGGGCGGCGGACCGTACGGCGGCGGTGGTCACCGGGTGCCTCCCGGACGGTCGGCACGGTAGCGGTGGACGGTGCCGGGGCCGCCGTCCAGCCAGAAGAAGGGGTACGGTTCCGCGCACACCGCGCTCACCCCGTGACCGAGGAAGCGGGGGAGTACGGCGCTGCCGGTCTGGGCGAACATCACCAGCTGCTTGTCGTGCCGCAGCGCGTGTTCCCGCAGCGCGTCGAAGGTCCCGTTGCCCAGCGTCATCCCGGACACGAGCAGCGCGTCGCACCGGCCGGCCGCGCCGAGGGCGTCGGTGACGACCGGCTCGCCCCACTCGGTGACCCCGCCCTTGAGGTCGCACGGAACATAACCCAGCCCTCGTGAACGCAGCGCCTCCAGCAGGGAGTTGACGACACCGACCACGAGCACCGTCGCGCCGGGCGGCAGGACGAGCAGCCCGGCGACGGCCTCGGCCCGGACCCGGGACTTCTCCAGCGACGTCCCGGCCGGCAGGGCGACGGGCCGCGCCCCGTTCTCCGGGACGTGCGGGGTGACGTGCATCAGGTACGCGTCGAGCGCGGCGACCCGCACCGGCGGCATCGGATGCTCCAGCAGGCGGGCCACGTCCGCGCCGGCGCAGTCCTCCACCGCGCCGTCGGGCAGCGCGCCGGGCTCGACCGCGCAACTGCCGACGGCCTCGGCGAGGCGCAGGCTGAGCACCTCGTTGCGGTAACCGGTACCGCGCCCCTCGTGCCGTACCGCCTGCCGGGTGGTGAAGGCCACGGAGATCCGCAACCCGGCCGGATCCGGACCGAGTCCACCGGTGCGGGCGAGCGCCAGGAGTTCGTCGTACGTCGTCGCCGCGCGGGCGGACGCCGGGGCGGCGGGGCTCATCGGACCACCAGCCCGGACCGCACCTCGTCGAGCAGGGACTCGACCCGGGCGCGGGCGCCGGTGCCGGCCGGGTCACCCGCCATCACGTGCCCCAGGTACTCGTTGTTGCTGCCCGCCGCCTTCACCTGCCGCCCCGGCTCGGCGAGTTGCACCTCGAGGACGTCCGGCGCGCTCGGCACGAGCCCGGCGTCCAGCGCTTCGAGCGTGCCCGTCGTCTCCGGTACGAGGAAGCCGATGGCGGCACTGCGCAGTCCGGTGTCCGTCCGCCGCAGATCGGGCGCGCGGCCCAGGGACACGTCCACGAAGGCCGCGGCGAGGTCGAGGCCGGTGACATGCCGTATCAGCTCGGTGATGCGGTTCCCGGCGGGCCGTGGGTTGACCTCGACCACGCGCGGCCCGGCGGAGGTCAGCTTGATCTCGGTGTGTGCCACCACACCGTCCGTCAGGCCGAGCGCCTTGAGCGCGCCGAGCGCGGTCTGCTCGGCCGCCTCGGCGTCCGCGGACGACAGGGCGGCGGGGAACATGTGGCCGGTCTCGATGAACGCGGGTGCCCCGCCGACGCTCTTGTCGGTCACGCCGACGACATGGACCGCGCCCGCGTGCGACACGGTCTCGACGCTCACCTCCGGACCGTCCAGGAGCTCTTCGAGCAGCACGACGGGTGTCCGCCGCTGCCCGCGCGCGTTGACCGGGAACTCGCCCAGTGCCTTGACGGCGGCGGCGAGTTGCTTCTCGTCGTCCACCCGCCGTACATACATGCCGGCGCACAGGTCGACGGGCTTGACCACCAGCGGGTAGCCGATCTCCCGTGCCGACCGGGCAAGTTCGGCCCACTCCTCGTGCACCGCGAACCGTGGACCGGGCACCCCGGCGTCGGCCAGGACCCGGCGGGTGGCGTCCTTGCGGCAGGCGTTCCCGACCGCCTCGGGAGCCGGTCCGGGCAGCCCGAGCCGGGCGGCCGTCCGCGCCACCACCGGCAGGTAGTAGTCACACGACGTGATCACCCCGTCGAAGCCCAACACGGAGTGCAGACGCTCCACTCGGGGCAGCAGGGTCTCGGTGTCGTTGGTGTCCGCGGTGATCACATTGCGCGCCCCGAGCAGCGGGTGCGCGGCGCCCTCGGGTGCCGAGCGCAGGTAGTGGTGCAGGTCGCGGGTGAGGAACGTGAACTCGTGTCCGCCTTCCCGGATCGCCCGTGGCAGCAGCCTGCTCATCGATCCGACCCAGCTCTCGACCACCAGCAGATGAGCCACGGCTCCCCTTTTCGTGTCGTCGCGTACGGCACGGCCCTGACGACAGGGCCGCGACCGACGACACGATATCGGTAATCATTTTCATTGTCAGGTACTGTGAGGGCCCCGATACGGAAGGACCTCGCGATGAGTCGGACCGCGCCCGCCGGTTACACCGTGCGCCCCGCGACACCCGCGGACACCGACGGTGCCCGCGCCGTCATGCTCGACACGTTCTACAAGGAGTTCGGATACGGCTACGTGCCCCGCTGGCACCGGGACGTGACGGACCTCAAGGGCACGTACCTCGACGACCCCCGCCACATCCTGCTCGTGGCGGTCCACGACGGCGAGGTGGTCGCCACCACCGGCGTGCACTCGACGGGCCCGGCCCACCCGCCCCACCCCCGCTGGCTGGCCGAACGCTACCCGTCCGGCACCACCGCCCAGCTGGCCCGCGTCTACGTCCGCCCGGAGCACCGGCGCCGGGGCCTCGCCCGCACCCTGGTCGACGCGGCCTGCGACTTCGTCGTGAACACCCCCGGCTACGACTCCCTCTACCTGCACACCAACGTGGACGTCGAGGGCGCGGAGGCCTTCTGGCGCAGCACGGCCAAGGAGATCTTCGACGCCCGCACCACCGGCGAACACGGCCCGGGCGTGTCCACGGTCCACTTCGAGATCCCGTTCTGACCGGGAGGGGGCGGGCGGCGCTCTCGTGCGTCGTCGATCGTCTCGTCCGGTGGGCGGTTCACCCGGTACCGGGCGTGGAGGGGCCGGGGTTCAGCGGGTCGCCGGGCTGGGGGCCCGGTCGGGTCCGTGGTCCTCGGGCGCGAGGGCCGGGGCGGTGGCGGCGGGGCGGGGGATGGCGAGGGCGCACAGGGCGCCCGCGAGGACCACGGCGACGCCGATCCAGATGCCGGGCTTCATGCCGTCCACGAACCCCTGAGCGGTGCGGTCGTCGCCGTAGCGCATGAAGACGCTGCTCAGGATGGCGGTGCCGAGGGCACCGCCGATCTCGCGGACGGTGCTGTTGGCGCCGGACGCCTTGCCGCGGTGCTGTGGTCCGACCGCGCCCAGCACCACCGCCGCCGTCGGCGCGAAGACGAGGCCCATGCCGACGCCCGCGACGATCATTGCGCCGACCATGCGCGCGTACGGGGTGTCCGACGTGGCCACCAGGTTGATCCAGGCCAGTCCGGCCGCCTGGAGGAAGAGGCCGAGGGCCATCAGCCGTCCGCCGCCCACCCGGTCGGTCAGGGCGCCGGCGACCGGCGCGACGAACATCGGCATCAGGGTCCAGGCCAGCGTGAGCACACCGGCCTCCAGCGGGGTCCGTACGGGCGCGACCTGGAAGAACTGCGCCAGCAGGAAGATCGACCCGAAGACGCCGAAGTACATGCTCGCGGAGACCAGGTTGGAGAGGACGAAGGCCCGCTCGCGGTAGAAGGAGAGCGGGAGCAGCGGCTGGGCCGCCCGGCGTTCCCACAGCACGAACAGGGTCAGCAGGACGGCTCCGCCGGTGAACGCCGACAGGACGGGGCCCGAACCCCAGCCCTCCTCCTCGCCGTTCACGATCGCCCAGACGGCCGCGAGGAGCCCCACCGTGGCGAGGAGCATGCCGGGCAGGTCGAGCCGGGTGCCGGCCAGGGAGCTCTCCCGGAGCACGGACAGCACCAGCGGGATCGCCACCAGGCACACCGGGACGTTGATCCAGAAGATCCACTGCCAGTCCAGGCCGTCGACCACCGCGCCGCCCACCACGGGCCCGAACGCCACGGCCGTACCGCTGACCGCGGACCACAGCCCGAGGGCCAGACCACGCCTGCGCTCCGGCACCTCCTCCGCGAGCAGCGTCAGCGACAGCGGCATCACGGCCGCCGCGCCCATCCCCTGCAACGCCCGCATGAGAATGAGCTGTTCGCTGCTGCCGGCGAGGCCGCAGCCGATCGAGGCCAGGGTGAACACCGCGATCCCGGCCACGAAGACCCGGCGCCGGCCGAACCGGTCACCCAGCGCCGCCCCGGTCAGCAGCAGACAGGCGAAGCTGAGGACGTAGGCGTTGACGAACCACTGCAGCTCCTCGGTGGACGCGTCGAGGTCGACGGCCATGGTGCGCAGCGCGGTCGTCACCACCAGGTTGTCGAGCGCGACCATGAACATCGGCAGACTGCATGCGAGGATGACCGACCATAACGGCTTTTTGAGAGTGCTCATGACAATACCCCCGTCACGTGGGAAGGGTGAGCCGACCGGCTCGACCTGTAATGGATAGTAGTGCGATCCGTTATCCGTTAGCCAGTGAGTAAGCGAGGATCTGTGAAAATCTCGGAACTCAGCCGCCGCAGCGGCGTGTCCATCCCCACGATCAAGTACTACCTACGGGACGGGCTGCTCCCCCCGGGCCGGGCGACGGCCGCCAACCAGGCCGACTACGGCGAGGAACACCTGCGCCGCCTCCGCCTCATCCGCACGCTGGTCGGCGTACGGCGGCTGCCGGTGGGGGCGGTGAAGGAGATCCTGGGTGCGGTCATGGAACAGGACGGCGACCTGCACCAGATCTTCGGCATCGTGACCGACGCCCGCCCCGTCACCCAGCAGCAGAAGCAGGCGCGGGAACAAGAGAGGCAGGAGGCGGGCGAGGAGACGGGCGGCGTCACCGACGCGCGCGAGCTGGTCGCCGCGATGGGCTGGGAGGTGCACTCCGGCACCGCCGCCATACGGAGCCTCGGTGAGGTCCTGGACGCCCTGTCGGACATGGACTCGGGCATCGACTGGCGGTCCCTGCTGCCCTACGCGCGGCTGGCGGACCGTGTCTCGGAGCTGGACGTCCAGCAGATGGAAGGCGTGTCCGGCGTGCTGGAGCTGGCCGAACGCGCGGTTCTGGTCTCGGTCCTCCTGGAACCGGCCCTGCTGGCCATGCGCCGCCTCGCCCAGGAGGACAAGTCGGCCCGCCTGTTCAGGACCGGCCCGGACGAGGACGAAGGGGAGGGGGAGTGACGGAGGCCGGGTGAGGGGACCCTCGGTGGACCGCCGTCCACTGTCGCCGTCCGCGGGCAGTCGTGCCTCCCCCAGTGCCTCAAGGGCCTGGGAGGTGCCCCAGGGTGATGGGGCCCCGCCCGAGCGCGGCCGAGAGTGGGTGAGGGGGCACCTCCCGCTCATGGGGAGGAGCCGGGAGCGGGGGAGGCGCCCCGCACAGGCCGGGCCGCGCGAACACCCTCCGCCCCACACCGGCACAGAGCACCCGGTACCGCCGCTCAGCCCTCTTGCAGCGGTACCGGTTCCGCCAGCACCACCCGCGTACCGCGCTCCGTGAACGCCGCCACGTCGGCGTCCGTCGCCGAGGTGTCCGTGACCAGCGTCCAGCCGGCCGGCAGCGTGGCCCACGCGTGGAACGGTGCCCGCCCCAGCTTCGCCGCGTGCGCCAGTACATACGTCCGGGCGGCCCGCCGGGCCATCAGCTCCTTCAGCCTCGTCTGCCGCAGGTCCGCCTCGCAGATCCCGCCGTCCGCCGTCACCCCGTCCGCGGACAGGAAGACCCGGTCGAACGTCATCCGCTCCAGCGCCGCCTCCGTCAGCGGTCCGACGAACGCCTGGCTGAGCGGCCGCAACGTCCCGCCCAGACACTCCACATGAACGGACTCGACGTCCGCCAGCTCGTGCAGTGCCGTCAGACCGGTCGTGGCGACCGTGAGGTCCTGCGCCGTACGCAGTTCGTGCGCCAGCGCCCCGACCGTCGACCCGGCGTCCAGCAGCACGGTCTCGCCGGGCTGGACCTGCGACGCCGCCCACCGGGCGATGGCCCGCTTCTGCTCGTACGCCTCCGTGGTGCGCTGGCGCAGCGACGCCTCCGGGTGCGCGTTCAGCGCCATCGCCCCGCCGTACGTGCGGGCCAGCCGGCCGTCGGCGGTGAGCCGGGCGAGGTCGCGGCGGATGGTGGAGGCGGTCACGCCGAAGTGCCGGGACAGTTCCTCGACACTGGCCAGGCCGGTGGTGGTGGCGAGTCGCAGGATCTCCTCGCGCCGAGCCTGGGATCCGTTGGGCGGCATCAAGTGTCCTTAGCGGTACGTGGATTCAGCGGGCGGTGGACATCTCGGCGGCCTGCCGCAGCGCCTCGATCATGCTACCGGCCTCGGCCTTCCCCGTACCGGCGATGTCGAAGGCCGTGCCGTGGTCCACGGAGGTGCGGATCACCGGGAGGCCGACGGTGAGGTTGACGCCCGCCTCGATGCCGAGCACCTTGACCGGGCCGTGGCCCTGGTCGTGGTACATCGCCACGATGAGGTCGTAGTCGCCCCGGGAGGCCAGGAAGAACGCGGTGTCGGCGGGCAGCGGGCCGCGCGCGTCGATGCCGTCGCGGCGGACCTTCTCCAGCGCGGGGACGATCTTCTCCTCCTCCTCGCCGTAGCCGAACAGGCCGTTCTCGCCTGCGTGCGGGTTGATGCCGCAGACGCCGATGACGGGTGCGGCCACCCCCGCCCGGACCATGGCCTCGTGGCCGCGGCGCACGGTCCGCTCGACCAGGCCGGGCTCGATCCGGTTGACGGCGTCGATGAGGCCGATGTGGGTGGTGACGTGGATGACCTTCACCTTCTCGGTGGAGAGCATCATCGACACCTCCTCCACCCCGGTGAAGTGGGCGAGCAGTTCGGTGTGTCCGGGGTAGACGTGCCCGGCGGCGTGCAGCGCCTCCTTGTTGAGGGGGGCGGTGCAGATGCCGTCGATCTCACCGGCGAGCGCCAGCTCCGCGGCCCGCTTGACGTACTCGTACGCGGCGTTGCCCGCGGCGGCGGACAGCACGCCCCAGGGCAGGCCGGCGGGGAGCAGTCCGAGGTCGACGACATTGATCCGGCCCGGTGCGGACTCGGCCGCCGCCGGCGTCGGTACGGTCACGATCTCGCACTCGGTGCCGAGGATCCGGGCCGCTTCCCGCAGCCGGGCGGCGTCACCGATCACCACCGGCCGGCACCGGCCCAGCGTCGCGGCGTCCAGCACCGCGGGCACGATCACCTCGGGCCCGATACCGGCGCCGTCGCCCATGGTGACACCGATGAGGGGGAGGGGCTGCTGCGCGTTCACTGGGTGACTCCTTGCTGAGAGGGGCGGAGTGCCGCCGCGATACGGACGAACGAGTCCGGGCCGCCGAAGCTCCCGGGGCGGGTGACGACCGAGCGGCCGTCGTCGGTCCTGCAGTGCACGGCGCCGTGGTGGATCTCGCCGACGGGCCGGAGTGTCGTGATACCGAGCGAGTCGAGCACCCGGCGGGCCGTCTCGCCGCCGGTCAGGACGAGGTCCGGACGTCCCGGCACCGCGGAGACGGCCCGCGCCAGTCCGGCCACGACCGCGCGTGCCGCACCGGGCCGGACACCGTCGGACCCGTCGACGGACAGTACGGTCACCGTGCCGGTGGCGAGTTCGGGCAGTACGACGGAGCCCGCCCCGGTCAGTTGCCCGGGCGTCAGCGCGAGGTGCCGGGCCCCGCCCTCCACCAGTCGGGCGACCTGTTCACTCACAACCGGCTCCGCGCTCCCGGCAACGATGAGCAGCGGCCGAGCGGCCGTGGGCCCGGCGTCCGTCGACGAGCCGTGCGCGCGCCGCGCGGCGAGCCGGCGGCCGAGGGCCGCCGCCAGGCCGCCGCTGCCCAGGAGCCGGGCACCCGGGCCGAGCAGTGCCGCCGCGGCGGCGATCACCGTCAGGTCGGTGTCGGTCTCCGCGTCGCAGACCGGGTGCCGTCCGCGGGCCGCCAGCTCCCGGAAGCGGCCGGCCAGCGCGATGGGGCCCTGCCGTACGGACTCCAGCGGTACGTCCGCGGTCGGCAGCGGTGCCAGTGCCCCGGCGACGGACCGTGGCGCGACGCGTTCCTCCGCGCGCCAGGCGGCGCACTCGTGCAGCGGCACCCCGTCGACCAGCACCACGCCCCCGCGCACCACGCGCCGTGCGGCGGGCAGGGCCGTCGCGATCACCAGGACCTCGGCCCCTTCCGCGAAGGCGGCGGCCTCCGCGCCGACCGGCCCGCGCAGCAGCGAGTCGCACTTCTTGAACCAGAGCGGACTGCCGTACGACTCGCGGGAATTGACTGCGCGAAACGCGCGTGATCCGGCGGTATCCGTGTCCGTACGGGCGCCGACGGCGGCCGGGGGCCTCCGCGCCGCGCGCACCGCGGCCCGCACGGCATCGGCCGCCGCCTCGTCGTCCAGGTACCGCGAGTCGAGGTCCACCACCACGGCCTCTCCACCGGCACCGGATACTCCCAGGTCGTCGGCGTGCAGCACGAGCCGCGCGGGCAGCCGGAGCAGCGCGGCGGCCTCCGCCGCCCCCGACAGGTCGTCGGCGAGCGCGACGACCGCGGTGTCGTCCCCACGGCACACGCGGACCTCCTCCAGGAACTCGGTGAACTCGGTATCGCAGTGCCCTGATGATGACATAGCTTGCGCGATTCGCGCGAGACTCTTGCGCATAACGCGCAGTCATGCGAGCGTTCACCCACCGAGAAGCCACCGTCCCGCACCGGAAGGAACCGCTCGTGAGCACCGGCACCCGCCCCGGCCCGCACGGAAGCCCCCAGGGAAGCGCGCAGGGAATCGAGCTCCCGCCCGTCCCCGTACCGCTCTCCCGCCTGGTCCTGGGCACCATGACGTTCGGCGACACCGTCGACCGCGCGGGCGCCGCCGCCATGCTGGACACCGCCCTCGACGCCGGCCTCACCGGCGTGGACACGGCCAACGGCTACGCGGGCGGCGAGAGCGAGCGGATCCTCGCCGGCCTGCTGCCCGGACGCCGGGACCGGATCGTGCTCGCCACCAAGGCCGGCATCCCGCACCCCGACCAGGGCGAGCACGCCCCGCTCTCCCCGGCCGGCCTGCGGGCCGCCCTCGACGGCAGCCTCGAGCGGCTCGGCACCGACCACGTCGACCTCTTCTACCTGCACCAGCCGGACCGCCGTACGCCGCTCGCGGAGACCCTGGCGACCGTGGCCGAGTTCGTCGCGGAGGGGAAGATCCGCGCGCTCGGCGTGTCCAACTTCGCCGCCTGGCAGATCGCCGAGCTGACCCGCACCGCCGACGAGGTCGGCGCCCCGCGTCCCGTCGTCGCGCAGCAGCTGCACAACCTCCTCGCCCGCCGGATCGAGGAGGAGTACGTCGAGTACGCGGCGGTGAGCGGTCTGCGCACCATGGTCTACAACCCGCTCGGCGGCGGCCTCCTCACCGGCCGGCACCGCTTCGAGGCCGACCCCGCCACCGGCCGCTTCGGCGACTCCAAGCTCGCCGCGATGTACCGGGAGCGCTACTGGAACGAGGATCTCTTCGCCGCCGTCGCACAGCTCACCGCGATCGCCGACGAGGCCGGCCTCCCGCTCACCGAACTCGCCCTGCGCTGGCTCCTTGACCGTCCCTCCACCGACGCCCTCCTGCTCGGCGGCTCCCGGCCGGAACACCTGCGGGCCAACATCGCCGCCGCCCAGGCCGGCCCGCTGCCCGAGGACGTGACCGCGGCCTGCGACGCCGTCGGCTCCGCGCTGCGCGGCCCGATGCCCGCCTACAACCGCTGACCGCCGCCCCCGCCAGTCCGGAGCCCCCTCGTGACCGCCGCCGCGCAGGCCGATCCGCTGCCCGAGGACGTGACCGCCGTCGGCTCCGCGCTGCGCGGTCCGATGCCCGCCCACAACCGCTGACCGCCGCACCCCATCAGCCCGGAGACCTCCCATGACCACCGCCGCGCACTTCACCGCCGCCCTGCGTGACCGTCGCCCCCTCATCGGCTACTGGTCGCTGCTCGACTCGCCCGTCGCCGCCGAGCGTCTCGCCCGGCTCGGTTACGACTACCTGGCCTTCGACGCCCAGCACGGCCTCTTCGGCTACCAGGGTCTGCTGAACAACCTCATCGCCACCGACACCCGCGGCTCCACCGCCGTCGGCATGGTCCGCGTCGAGGCCAACGACCCCACGTACATCGGCCGCGCGCTCGACGCGGGCGCCGCCGCCGTCATCGTGCCGCTCGTCGACACCGCGCAGGACGCCGCCGACGCGGTCGCCGCCGTGCGCTACCCGCCGCACGGCCGCCGCTCCTACGGCCCCATGCGCGCCCAGCTCCGCATCGGCCCGGACCCGGCCGACACCCACGAGCAGACCGCCGTCCTCGCCATGATCGAGACCGCCGACGGGCTCGCCAACGTCGAGGAGATCTGCGCCGTCCCGGGACTCGACGGCGTCTACGTCGGCCCGTCCGACCTGCGCCTGGCCATCGGGGGCAGGACCTCCACCGACCCGGACGTGGCCGACGCGTTCGAGCAGGCCCTCACCCGGATCCGCAAGGCCGCCGAGGCCGCCGGCATCGCCGCCGGCATCCACAACGGCGACGGCGCGAGCGCCGCCCGCAGGCTCGACGAGGGCTTCACCTTCGCGTCCGTCGCCGCCGACGTCGTCCACCTCCAGCAGATCGCCGCCACCCACCTGGACGCGGCGCGGAAGGGCGGCCGGGCATGAGCACACCCACCACCCGCACCACCCTCATCACCACACCCACCTTCGCCCGCCACTCGCCCGACCCCTGGGCCCTCCTCGCCGACGGCGGCGCCGGCCCGGTCCGCCCGTACGACGACCGCGCCCTGCCGTACGACGAACTGCTCGCCCGGATATCCGGCGCCGACGCGCTCGTCGCCGGCATGGACCCCGTCACCGCCGAGGTCATGGACGCCGCCCCCCGGCTGAAGGTCATCGCCAAGCACGGCGTCGGCACCGACACCATCGACGTCGCCGCCGCCCGCGACCGCGGCATCCCCGTCGTCTGCGCGCCCGGCTCCAACTCCCGGGCCGTCGCCGAGTACACCTTCGGCCTCGTCCTCGACGCCGCCCGCCGGATCAGCGCCTCCCACACCGCCGTCACCGGGGGCGGCTGGCCCAAGCTCTTCGGCCCGGAACTGCACGGCAGGACGATCGGCGTCGTCGGCTTCGGCCGCATCGGCAGGCTCGTCGCCGGTTACGCGCGCGCCTTCGGGATGAGCGTCCTCGCCCACGACCCGTACGTCCCCGACGACGCGGTGACCGCGGCGGACGCCGAACCCGTCACCCTCGACGCGCTCCTCGCCCGCGCCGACGTCGTCACCCTGCACCTCCCGCCCGCCGGCGCACCGCTCCTGGACGCCGCCCGCCTCGGTGCCATGAAACCCGGCGCGATCCTCGTCAACGCCGCCCGCGGCGGCCTCGTCGACGACACCGCGCTCGCCGCCGCCCTGCACTCCGGGCACCTGGCCGCCGCCGCGCTCGACGCCTTCGCCGTCGAACCCCTCCCGGCCGGCCACGTCCTGCGCACGGCGCCCCGGCTCACCCTCACCTCCCACATGGCCGCCTGCACCCCGGAGGCCAACCGCGCGATGGGCCTGATGGTCGCCGAGGACGTACTCCGTGTCCTCGCCGGTGACCCCCCGCGCCACGCGGCCGGCTGACCCCGCCGCCGACCCGCCACCCCCCATGCCGTTACCCGCCCTGTTTGCCTTCCGCTCCGGCGACGGCGCCGGAACCAGCAAAGGAACACCGCCATGTCGACCACCGCCACCGCCCCAGCGGCGGAGCACGCGCAGGCCGATCCGTACGCCCTGCGCCCCGAGGACGCCCGCCCGGCACCCACCGCCTTCCGCGACCGGATCCGCCATCTCGGCCCCGGCTTCGTGCTGTCGGCCGCCGTCGTCGGCTCCGGAGAGCTGATCACCACCACCGCGCTCGGCGCCCAGGCCGGCTTCGCCCTGCTGTGGCTGGTGATCGTCTCGACCGCGGTCAAGGTCTGGGTCCAGATGGAACTGGCCCAGTGGACCATCCTCAACGGACGCACCGCGCTGGAGGGCTACCGCGAGGTCGGCCCCCGCATCGGCCGGCTGAGCTGGATCAACTGGCTCTGGATCGGCATGGACTTCGCCAAGATGTTCCAGCGCGGAGGCATCATCGGCGGTACGGCGGCAGCCTGTTCGGTGCTGTGGCCGGTCATCGGCGAACCGCTGAGCTGGGGCTCCCTGGCGCTGTGGGCCGTCGTCGTCACGGTCGCCGCCGTCCTGCTGCTGCAGTCCGGCAAGTACAGCCTCGTCGAACGCGCCTGCCTCGTCTCCGTCGTCGTCTTCACCCTGGTCACCGTCAGCCTCGCGGTCGGCCTGCCCGGCACCGGGTTCGGCTACGACGGCAGCGAACTGGGCAGCGGCTTCGGCTTCGAGATCCCGGCCGGCACCGTCGGTATCGCGCTCGCCGTCTTCGGCATCACCGGCGTCGGCGCCGACGAGATGACCACGTACACCTACTGGTGCCTGGAGAAGGGCTACGCCCGCTGGACCGGCCCGGACGACGGCAGCGAGGAGCGCGCCCGCCGCGCCGAGGGCTGGATCAAGGTGATGCGCCTGGACGCCCTCACCGGCCTCGCCGTCTGCGTGCTGTGCACCCTCTCCTTCTACGTCATCGGCGCGGCCGTGCTCCACCCGCAGGGCCTGGTGCCCGAGGGCAACGAGATGATCACCACGCTCTCGCGGATCTACACCGACACCATGGGCCCCTGGGCCGAGTACCTGTTCCTCGTCGGCGCGTTCGCCGTCCTCTTCTCCACCCTCATCGGCTCCACCGCCTCCGTGCCCCGGCTGTGGACCAACACGCTCGGCCTGCTCGGCGTCGTCGACTGGAGCGACGTCCGCGCCCGCACCCGCACCATCCGCGTCCTCACCTGGTGCCTGCCGCTGCTGTGGACCTGCTTCTTCCTCTGGATGCAGTCACCGGTCCTGATGGTGCAGATCGGCGGCATCGGCGGCGGCGTCTTCCTGCTCGCGGTGGTCGTCGCCGTGTGGCGCCTGCGCCACACCGGAGTGCCGAAGCGCTTCCGCACCAACCCCTGGCTCACCGCCGCCCTCGTCCTCAGCAGCGCGGCCATCCTCTGCGTCGGCGTGTACGGCGTGCTGAAGACGCTCGGAGCCGTGCCGGAGTAGCCGCCCGCCCCGGTCGGGCCGGCTGGTCGTCGAGCAGGTCCACGACCACCGGGGCGACGTCGGCCGGGGCTCCACCCCCGTCCTCGTCCTCGACGCCCGGGAGCACGCCTTCCATTTGATGCTCGCGCCGTGACACACGTCGAAGGGCTCCCGCACGGACCGTCCCGTGCGGGAGCCCTTCGACGTTCAGTGGGGCACCGGCTCGCCCTCCCGCTCCTTGAAGCGGACCCACCCCGAGCACACCGCCACCAGCACGGCGGACGCCGCGACCACCGCCATGCCGGTCGTCAGATCGGTGTGCCCGGCGACGAAACCGATCAGGGCCGGGCCCGCGAGGAGGCCGGTGGTGCCCATGGCGGCGACGAGGGCGAGGGCGTCCGGGCCCTCCGCGGCGGCGGCGACGTAGAGGCAGGGGGTCACCGTCGCCATGCCCAGGCCGACGCAGGCGAAGCCGACGAGCGCGGGCCAGGTGCCGCCGGTCAGCAGCGCGAGGGCGAGACCGGTGCCGGCCATCGTGCTGCCCACCCGCACCATGCGCGCGTCGCCCCACCGGTTGCGCCAGCCGTCGCCCAGCAGACGGGCCGCCACCATCATCACCGAGACGACGGCGATGCCCAGCGGCGCCAGCCGCCCCGACGCACCGGCCTCCTCCGTCAGATAGAGCGCCGACCAGTCGTTCATGGCGCCCTCGACGACCGTGCCGAACACCATGGCGCAGCCCAGTACGAGAGCCGTGCGCGAGGCGCCCGTCAGGCTCCGCAGCCCCTTCTTCCCGCCCCCGGCCGGCTGCTCCTCGGCCTGGGGAGCAGGCGCGTCGGTGAGCACCCGGGGCCTGGAACCCGCCAGCAGCAGCACCCCCAGCCCCGCCGCCACGGCGAAGTGCGCGGTCACCGAGTGCGTCACGGTGTTCACCCCGGAGGCCAGCAGCGCGCCCCCGAGCGAGCCCCCGCTGAACGTCGCGTGCAACTGGGCCATCGCGGCCCGCCCGTAATGGGCTTCGAGAGCGGCGCCCTGCGCGTTCATGGCGACGTTCAGACAGCCGACGGCCATACCGTCGAGGAGGATCACCAGCAGGGCGAGCGGATAGCTGCCGGCCGCGGCCAGCACGGGCAGCACCGCCGCCAGGGCCAGCGCGGACCACAGTGCCAGCCGCCGGGCGCCCAGCCGCCGCATCAGCGGCGCGACCAGCGGGAAGGACACCGCGGCCCCGACCCCGGCGGCCATCAGCAGCAGCCCCACCTCCGTCCCGCCCAGGTCGAAGCGGTCCTTGAGGGCGGGCAGCCGGGAGGCCCAGGTGGCGTACTGGAAGCCGAGGAAGGAGAACAGGGCGGCGATCGCCAGTTGGTCACGGCGGAAATCGCCGAGGGTGGGCAGCATGGGCGTCAGGACCCCTCTTCCGGGCCGCCGGAGCGGTCGTACCGCACCGGGCGGGACATGTAGGCGGCGCCGTCGCCGTAACCCCCGTGGAGCTCGGCCTCCGGCTCGGGCAGATAGCCGTGACCGGCCCAGAAGCCCGCCGTCCCGCCGACGGCGACCAGCGAGATCCGTTCGTACGACGACCGCCGGGCGACCGCCGTGAGATGCCGCAGCAGTCTGCTGCCCAGCCCCCTGCCGCGCAGATCGTCCGCGATCACGAGGTCGTGCAGATGCAGATTGCCGGAGTCGTACGCCCGCTCCTCCGGCCGGGTCAGGTCCGGGTACCGGAAGCGGGGGTAGGGCAGGGCGAGCACGTAGCCGGCGACACGGTCACCGGTCTCCAGGACGAAGCAGGTCTCCGGGGAGGCCCGGCCCCGGGAGCGGAGCGCCTCGACGCCCTCGGACAGCGAGGCCGGCGCGTACACCTCGGCCTCCAGCGCGGCGATCCGCGGCCAGTCGTCCTCGGCGATCGCGCGGACGCGCACCTCCGGGGTGTCACCGCCCACGCAGACGCGGGGGAGCGGGCCGAAGCCGTTGAAGCCCTCGGTCGTGTAGCTGGCGGCGTACGCGCCCGCCGACAGCACCCAGACCGGGTCGCCCGACGCGACCGCCCTCGGCACCCGTACCCGGCTGTGCTCGTGGGCGTAGGCGTCGTCACTGTCGCAGGTGGGACCCGCGACCACGACCGGCACCAGGTCGGCGTCGGACCCGTCCGGGTGGGACGGGAAGACGAGCGGGTACCGCACCTGGTCCATCTCGTACAGGCCGTTGAACTTCCCGCAGCTCAGATACAGCCAGTGCTCCCGCTCCCCGTCCGGTCCGCGGCGGGACGTCAGCCGGGAGACCTGGGCCCGGACCGCTCCGTGGTCGGCCACCAGATGGCGTCCCGGTTCGACGATGAAGGCCAGGGGACGGGGGGAGAGGGACGTCAGCCGCTCCATGCCCTCCCGGAGCACGGCGAAGATCTTGTCCAGCGGGGGGTCGAGCCGTTCACCCCGGCGGTCGGCATAGCCGAGCGCCGGCAGGCCGCCGCCGAGGTTGACGTGGTCCGGCACGATCCCGCGGCCGTGCAGCGACGCGAGCACCTCGGCGAGGGCCGCGAACGCCTGCTGCCACGCCTCGGCGGTCATCTGCTGCGACCCGACGTGCACCGAAAGACCGGCGGGGACCAGCCCTGCGTCCCGCGCCGCCGCCAGCACCCGTACGGCGTCGTCCGCCGAGCACCCGAACTTCCGGCTCAGCCCCCACAGCGCACCCTCACCGCTGGTCGCCAGCCGGCAGAACACCCGTGCACCCGGCGCGTGTTCGACCAGCGCAGCCACGTCCTCCACACTGTCCGTGGCGAAGTCCCGCACACCGATCCGGTACACCTGAGCGATGTCCCGGTCGGACTTGACGGTGTTGCCGTAGTGGACCCGGTGCGCGGGCACGCCCGTCGCCAGCGCCCGGACGATCTCCCGGGGGCTCGCCGCGTCGAAACCGGCGCCCCGGCCGGCCAGACAGGCCAGGACCTCCTCCACGGGACACGCCTTCATCGCGAACCGCACGTCCACTCCGGGCAGTTCGGCGGTCAGCGCGTCGTACCGGGCGGCGATCCCGTCCAGGTCGTAGACGAGCGCGTCCTCGGTGGCGGCCGCGAGGGCGGCACGCAGGGCCGCGGTCACCGGAGAGCGCCCCGGCCCGCCTGCACGAGGGCCTCCCAGGCACCGATCAGCAGCACGAAGTCCTCGGTGTCGAGCGCGGCCTCGTCCAGCAGACGCTCCCGGTCGGCCGTCATGCCGCGCGCGAACTCGGCGTACTTCCCGCCCAGTCGCCCGTACGCCGCCGCGACCGTGTCCAGCCGCCGCTCGTTCTCCGTACGGTCCAGCCGCACGCTCTCGGCGAGGAACGCGGCGAACGGCGCCGGGTCGAGCCGCCCGCTCTCGTCCAGCAGCGCGGCGCCCGCGTCGGCCATCCGCTCGTAGACGTAGTGCAGGTACAGCATCGACAGCAGGAACTTCACGAACCGCGTCTGGTACGCCAGGAAGCCGGCGTGGGTGCGGCGCTCCCCGGTGTAGTAGTTCTCGATGTGCCGGTTGTGCAGGACACCGGGCAGCGCGGCGTCGTGCACGGCGTGGATGAGGAAGTAGTCGCTGCCGATGGTCGCGGTGGCGGGCGGCAGCGGCAGCCGCTCGTACACGTCCCGGTCGAAGGCGATGTTGGACATGTCGACGCACATCGGGTCGACCAGCGTCAGCGTCGAGTGGTCGCCCGTGAAGGGCAGCATCCCGGCGCCCTTGAAGGACTCCTCGACCAGTTCCCGCTTCTGCTCGGCGGACCAGTGGCCGGGCGCCCACAGGGCGACGACCTCGTCGTACACCTCCTTGTCGAGCTCCCGGATCCCGCCGATGTCGACGGAGAGCTCCCCGATGAAGGAGGCGCCCACCATGGAGACGGGCCGGTCGGCGGCCGCGGGGTCGAGCGTCACCTCCGACACGCCGGCGAAGGCGTCACGGGCGCGCTTGCCCAGGGAGGTCAGTTCGTGGTGGATGGGATGGACGGGCTTGCCGTCGAAGACCTGGTAGCCGCAGTCGGAGTCGCGCCGGTGCAGCGAACGGCAGTCCAGCGCCGCCGCGATGAGGAACGCCCGGTTGGTGCAGGCGCCGTACGAGAGCGCGTCCGGGAGCATGAGGTCGAGGATCCGCTCCGGTTCCGGGAGCGCGGCCCGGTCGATGGCGCCCCGCAGGAAGTCCCGCTGGGCGGACTCGTCGAGGTGGTGCACGACGACGCCCGCGGCCCGGGGGAGCGCGGCGACCGTCCGGGCATGGGCTTCGCGGGTCCGCTCGTCGGAGGAGTCGAGGATCAGCAGATGCACCTCGACGTCGAAGTGCCGGGCGGCGTACGAGGCTTCCCCGCCGATGGCGGTGATGGTCGCGGAGCACTCCCGGTCGGTGGGGAGGCTCAGGCATATCCGGTGCATGTCGGCTTCCTCACTCATCGCGTCGACTCGTGCCAGGAGTCCAGTCCCAGCAACTTCCGTCCCAGGCCGTTGAGTTCGGCGGGCCCGTAGCGCAGGGACTCGTGCTTCACGGCGTCGCCGAGCAGGGTCGCGTTCCACTCCGGGGTGCTGAGCGTGCGCCAGGACTCCACCCGTGAGCGGCGCAGCTCCTCGTGCTCCTCCAGGGCGGGCATCATCGACAGGTACTGCACCGCGCGCACCCCGTCGGCCGAGGTGTTGGGCGCCACGCCGTGCGCCAGCATCCCGTTGAAGATCAGCAGATCACCGGCCTTGAGCCGGGGCCGTACGACGGGGAACTCGGTGCGGTCGGCACCCGGACGGATCGGGTCCCGGTCGGCGGGCTGTGCGACCTTCCACTCCTCGAACCGGCGGAAGAGCTCCGGGGAGCACTGGAAGCCGCCCTGGTCCGGTTCCGTGTCGGTGAGCGCGATGATGCCCTGCACCCGCTGCGGCGGCACGCTCGCCGTGGTGTCCACGTCCCAGTGCAGCTCGATGTCGAACCCCTCGTCCGTGGGGTCGATGAGGGAACGCGAACGGTTCCGCACATTGGGCGGGTTGAGGTTGAGCCGGTCCAGGGTGACCCACAGCTCCTCGCAGTCCCACACGTCCACGAAGGCGTCGTAGACCCGCTGTGCCTGCCGGCTGTCCCAGATCAGCTGGTGCTGGTACGCCTCGACGAAGCCGTAGACGAACAGGTCACGGTCGAGGTCCGAGCGGAAGGCGCGCTCCTCGTACCAGGTCTCGGGGCGCTGCGGGTCGAGGCCCTGGAACTCCCAGGCGAACTCCAGCAGCAGCTTGGCGGCGTCGGGGGAGATCGCCTCCGGCACCACCACGTGGCCGTGGTTCTGCCAGGACGCGAACTGTTCCTCCGAGAGCACCCGCAGCGGCAGGTCCTTGGTCAGGTGCCGCAGCTGCGTCCCGGCGAGGTAGGTCTCACCGTCGGCGCTGAAGTAGGGGCGCTCGGAGGGGGCTCGGTGTAAGAAGCGGTGGTGCGTCGTCATGCGGTACTCCGGAGATCGGGATCACTCACGGCATGCGGACAGGAGGAAGGCGGGAGCCGGCGGAAAGCCGGTGCCACGACGGCCCGGCGCTTCCCGCGAGAACCTCGGCGGCGGCGATGTCCGACGAGCGCGCCGGCCGGTCGCGGCAGGCGTCCGGGATCACTTGTGTGACATCGATGTCGCCCTGTGCACCGGGCGTGCTGCCGACTGGTTCAGACCACTGGGATGGTGGACTGGACCAATGGGGCCTGTCAAGGAACGACCTTCCGTCACGGCGTCGCAACTGCCCCGGAGGAAAGTGGTGTTGAGTGTGAACCGCCCGGTCAGGGCCCCGGACGAGTCAGCGTCGCCGTGAACTTGTAGCGCGAGCCCCGGTACACCGAGCGGACCCACTCGACCGGCGTTCCCGTCTCGTCCCGTGAGTGGCGGGACAGCAGCAGCATCGGCAGGCCCACGTCCGTGGCGAGCAGCCCCGCCTCCCGCGGTGTCGCCGGGCAGGTCTCGATGGTCTCGTCGGCCTCCGCCGGCCGTACCCCGTACACCTCGGCGAGGGTGGTGTAGAGCGAGGTGTAGCGGGACAGGTTGCGGCGCAGCCGGGGGAAGCGCCGGTCGGACAGGTGGGTCGCCTCGATCGCCATGGGCTCCCCGCCGGCCAGCCGCAGCCGCTCGATGCGCAGCACCCTGTCCCCCGGATCCACCTCCAGCAGGACCGCCAGCTCCGCGTCGGCGGCGATGTACCCGATGTCCAGCACCTGCGAGGTGGGGCTCAGTCCCTGTGCCTGCATGTCCTCGGTGTACGAGGTGAGCTGGAGCGTCCGGTAGACCTTCGGGCGGGCGACGAACGTGCCCTTGCCCTGGATCCGGTCGAGCCGGCCCTCGCCGACCAGCTCCTGCAGGGCCTTGCGGATCGTGGTGCGGGAGGTGCGGAACTCGACGGCGAGCAGGCGCTCGGCCGGCATCGGGGCGCCCGGGACGCGCTCGTCGGTCATCTGCAGTAACCGCTGCTTGATGCGGTAGTACTTCGGTACGCGCCCGATACGGCCCGGCGCCCCCGTGTCGGCCTGGGCGCTGCTGACGTCCGTGCTCATGACCTGCCTCCCGGCTGCGGTGTCCGGCGCGCGGACGGCAGGTGCCGACCGCGGTGCACGTCGGCGGACGGCCGGGTTCGGCGCCGCACGCTCGGCGATCCCGTTATAACGGTGGGTTCTCACTTTGGTCTAGTCCAAGCTTCGACCCGTCCCTCTTTGGGTGGAGTTCTGCGCTCCGTCGGAGGCGTCGAAGCCGTTATCCAGGCGTGAGTTCACGACCCTTGACAGAGCCATAGGTCTAGGCCAAGCTCCCCTTGCTGGTCTAAACCATTTAGAGGAAGCCGGGTCCCAGCCCGCCGAGCTGTTGCGCCGTTGTGGGGGTCACCGCCGAGGGCGTGGGTGAGCAAGGCATTCCTGAGGAGGGGTGGCGCGTGAAGCGCAAGCTGATAGCCGCGATCGGGGTCGCGGGCATGCTGTTCTCCGTCGCGGCGTGCGGCGGCGACGACGGCGACGGCGACAAGAAGGCCGGCGCGGACGGCTACGCCGGCGAGACGCTCACCGTGTGGGTGATGGACGGCTCCTCGCCCGACGACTGGCAGGCGGACCTCGCCAAGGAGTTCGAGGCGAAGACCAAGGCCAAGGTCAAGTTCGAGAACCAGCAGTGGAACGGCATCCAGCAGAAGCTGACCACCGCCCTGTCCGAGGAGAACCCGCCGGACGTCTTCGAGATCGGCAACACCCAGACCCCGGCCTACGCCAAGACCGGCGGCCTCGCCGACCTGGGCGACCTCAAGACCGAGATCGGCGCCGACTGGACCGACTCCCTCAACAACTCGTCCGTCTTCGAGGGCAAGCAGTACGCGGTGCCGTGGTACTTCGCCAACCGCGTCGTCGTCTACAACAAGAAGGTCTGGGCGGACGCGGGGCTGAAGGACACCCCCAAGACCCGCGACGAGTTCCACGCCGCCCTCAAGACGATCGGTGAGAAGACCGACGCCGAACCGATCTACCTGCCGGGCCAGAACTGGTACCACTTCGTCGGCCTGGTGATCGGCGAGGGCGGCGAGCTGGTCAAGAAGGACGGCGACAAGTACGTCTCCAACCTCGCCGACCCGAAGGTCGCCGCCGCCACGGAGACCTACAAGAAGTTCCAGGCGCTGTCCGAGGCCCCCAAGGACAAGGACGAGGCCACCCCGCAGCAGGCCGAGATCTTCGCCAAGGGCAAGACCGGCTCGTTCATCGGCATGGGCTGGGAAGCCGCCACCGCGATCAAGGCCAACCCGAAGATCGAGCAGGACATCGGCTACTTCACCATCCCCGGCGCCACGGCCGACAAGCCCGAGGGTGTCTTCCTCGGCGGCTCAAACCTCGCCGTCGCCGCGGGCAGCCAGAAGCAGGAGCTCGCCAAGGAGTTCCTGAAGATCGCCCTCTCCGACAAGTTCGAGGGCGCGCTGGCCAAGGCCAACGGCGTCATCCCCAACAAGGAGTCGCTGCAGAGCAACCTCGAGGGCAACGCCCCCGCCGAGGCCGCCGCGCCGGCCGCCGCCGTCGGCGGCACCACGCCGCTGATCCCCGAGTGGGCCGCCGTCGAGAACGACCCCAACCCGATCAAGACGTACCTGACCGCCGTCCTGAACGGAAAGTCCCCGGCCGATGCCGCCAAGCAGGTCGAGGGCGAGTTCAACAAGCGCCTGGCGCAGCAGCAGTAGGCGCGCGAGCGCACGGATGGGGGCGGGGGGCCGGCACAAGCCCCCCCCCCCCCCCGCGGCCCCGCCCCGAGGAGCCCGGTTGCCCCAAGCACCCCCGGACAGCCCGCCCCCCCGGCACCTCCAGAAAGTACC